>DVMA01000090.1 GCA_018715195.1 Candidatus Coproplasma excrementavium
CCTTGTCGGGTCGGGGATGATGTATACGGATGCATCGGGATATCTTTCTCGCACGCAGTTTGCAAATTCGGGCCGTTCAACAATGTCTGCGGCGATTTCCGGCCTTACATATATGCAGGCCGCGTCCGTGCCCTCGCTGAGCGTTCTCAGGAGGGAGGAATATGCAAACAGCAGATAGAATTCGTCGGAAAAATCGGTGCCCGCGCCGCATATGGGGCAGGGCTTGAGCGCAAAGGCTGAAAGTTCCGAGCCCGAGCGCTTGCGCGTGAATTCAATCAGACCGAAGTCCGACATCGGCAGCACGCGGTAGGGCGCGCCGTCTTTTGAGAGCGCCTTGTCAAGTTCTGCAACCAGTGCGTTGCGGTGTTCGGGCTGCTGCATGTCTATGAAGTCAACAACGAACAGTCCGCCCATGTTGCGCAGCTTTATCTGCCGCGCTATTTCGCGCGCGGCGATAAGGTTGGTCTGGTACACCGTGTATTCAAGGCTGTCGTCGCCGATAAAGCCGCCCGTATTCACGTCTATGGAGGTGAGCGCCTCGGTGTGCTCTATTATGAGGTACGCGCCGTTGCCCAGTTCAACGCGGGGGGAGCAGGCCTCCAGTATCTGTGCCGCCACGCCGCAGTCGTCCAGCATGTCGCGCTTGCCGTCGTAAAGTTCCAGCTTTATGCTCTTTCCGCCCGGCAGAATGTTTAAAAGGTCGCGCACTTCGGTATACTGCGCCTCGCTGCCCGTAATAATCTTTTCCACGTCGCGCTCTTCAAATTCGCGCATTACGCGCACGGGCATTGTAAAGTCCGTGCATATCAGCGTTCTGGGCCTTGCCTTGCGGTATTCGTCCGCCGCTCTGCGGTATACTGCGCGCAGAAAATTCAGCTCGTCGTCAATCTGTTTATAGCTGCTGAACGGCGCGGAATTGCGTATTACCATTCCTTCGCCGCTCTTTTTTGCCTTTTTTGCGGCGAAGATGAGGCTGTCGCGCAGCTCGTCGTCCTCGATTCTGTGAGATATGCCCACAAAGTCGGTGTCGGGAAGGTATATGAGCGTTTTGCCCACAAACGATACCCTCGCGGATACCTTTGCGCCCTTTTTGCCGCCGGGCGTCTTTACAATCTGCACCATCAGTTCGTCGCCCGCTTTCAGCGCGGAAAGTCCGCCCGTCATGTTGTAGGGCAAATCCTCCGCAGAGAGGTAGCAGTTGCGGCTGAGTCCGCAGTCCACAAACGCCGCCTGCATGCCGTTGAGCACGTTTACGACGACGCCCTTATAGATGTTGCCTACTGCGGGCGTGCCGTCCTCCGCGGTGAACCTGCAGTCTGTCAGCTTTCCGCCTTCGGTCACGGCCGTGACGGAAAAACCGCATAATTTGTCGAAATATATTGTCTTTTTTGCCATTATTCTGCTCTGAACGGGCAACGCCGTGCCCGAAACAAAAATTTTTTCGGAAATTTTTGCGCGATAGTTGCGCCATATATGCCGCTCTTTTTGGCGGACAGGGTGTGGTGCGGCCTTAAAACAGAGCAAGCTTAAAGGGTGGGCGGCCGCATTTTTCAGTTTTTTGAATGAGTTTTTGTGTGGTCTTTACAGCGCAAAAAATCTGATTAAAATACGCTGTCGCCGAAGCTGTCCGTCTTTAAAATGACCTTGGCCTCGCCGCCGTAAAGCTCTTTAAGGTAGGAGCACATCAGGTCGGGCCTTAAGTTCTTTTCTCCGCAGCACAGCGTGAATACAAGCTTGTCGCCGTGCCATTCAATGCTGTATATCCTGGGGCGTATGTCCACAGTGCGCCCGCGCATGTCGGTAATAATTATCTCCTTCTGCGAAAGAATTTCCTCCGCGTCGAAGTGCGCAAGTCCCGTCGCCTCGTAGCGGCAGGCCTTTATGCTCTCGGCAAAGTTGGGGTTCTGCTCCGTATTTTTCCACGCAAGACACTTCACGCCGTCGGGGGAAAATCTGTTGAAAAGCTGTGCAAAATCTTTGTCCGTAGCCGCGTCCACGGTGCAGTATTCGCTCACCGATTTAACGCCCAGCGCCAGCGGATTGCCCATGAATATGCGGGGGTGTTTGTGAAATCCCTGGCTGTAACCTACCTCTATCCCCGCGCGCCTTAAAATGCGGTCTATGTGCCTTAAGAGGTCGAGGTGCGAAATGTATTCGGCGCCGTCCGTCTTGGTGTATCTGAACGCAATCATATCTCACCCCTCGCCGCGGGGCACATTTTCTGCATTCCGCAGCCCTTGCAACCGCTCAGGCAGCTGCCCGTAACCTTTCCGTCGTATGCGCGCTTTCTCTCTGAAAGCAGGAATTTTTTGCTGACCTCAATGTCGACAAAATCCCACGGCAGAATTTCCTCTTCGCCGCGCTCGCGGACATATTGCTCCGCACATATGCCGCAATCATCAAAGGCTTTTCTCCAGCCATCTTCGCAGAACAGATTGTCCCATCCGTCAAATGTGCAGCCGTTTTTGTATGCGGAAAGTATGACCTTTCCCAGCCTTCTGTCGCCGCGCGCCAGCACGGCCTCGAGGAGGGAGGGATAGTATGCGCTCCAGCTGAAATGCACTCCGCGGGGCAGGTGTTTCAAAATAAAGTCCTGCTTGTGCTTTACTTCCTGCTCGTCCGCCTGCCTTTCCCACTGGAAGGGCGTGAACGGCTTGGGTACGAATGTTGCCGCCGAAACGGAAATGCGCAGCGATTTGGCGCGCTTTTGCGAGGAGTAGAGCAGGCGTATCTTTTCGCATATCTCGCTTATGCCCTTCAGATCCTCGTCCGTCTCGGTGGGCAGACCGAGCATAAAATATAATTTGACCGCGGAATATCCCGCATCGAACGCACTTTTTGCCGCCTTTAAAATCTCTTCTTCGGTGATGTCCTTGTTTATAACGTCCCTCAGTCTCTGCGTGCCCGCCTCGGGCGCGAACGTGAGCGAGGTCTTTCTGGCGTCCTGCGCAAAGTCGCCCTCAAAGCTGTCCACCCTTAACGAGGGCAGCGCCAGCGTCACCTCGGGCGGCAACTCGCTCTTCAGGCTCTTTATCAGCTCGGGAAGTTTTCCGTAGTCGCCCGTGGAGAGGGAGTTGAGGCTGACTTCGCCGTAGCCCGTGTTCTTTATCAGTCCGCAGGCCTGGCGGGTAAGCGTTTCAACGCTGCGCTTTCTCACGGGGCGGTAAATAAAGCCCGCCTGGCAGAATCTGCAGCCGCGGTAGCAGCCGCGCATAACTTCCACAACGGCGCGGTCGTGCACGCTCTCGCAGTTGGGAACGGCAAAGTTTTCGGGATATATCGCCCCGTCCAGGTCGGAAACGGTGGCCTTCTTCACGTGCGATATTCCCTCAAAGCGCTCAACGCTGCCGTCCGCGTTGTAGTGCGGGGTGGTCAGCGCGGGTACGTATACGCCGTCCAGTTCGCTTATTTTTCTGTAAAATTCTTCGGTCGCGCCGCCGCACTGCATGTAAATTTCCGCAACGTCTGCGTCAACGCTCTCGCCGTCGCCTATGAAAAATATGTCCACAAAGTCGGCAAGCGGTTCGGGATTTACCGTGCAGGGTCCGCCCGCAACTATAAGGGGGTACTTTCCGCCCCTGCGCGCCTCTCTTTCGGCGGGTATGCCCGCAAGGTCGAGCATGTACAGCATGTTGGTGTAGCACAGCTCGTACGAAAGGGAGAACCCGAGCATGTCGAATTCTGAAAGCGGCGCTTTCAGCGCGAGCGAGTACAGCGGAACGTTCAGCTCCCTGAGTCCCTGACCGAAATCTCTCGCCGGGGCAAAGCAGAAGTCAACGCCCATTCCGCGGCGCAGAAAGGAGTCGGCGACTATCTTTATGCCTATGTTGCTCATTCCCACTTCGTACAGGTCGGGGTAGCAGGCGCAGAAGTTGAAATTTTCACCCTCGGAGGCAGGCGCGCCGTATTCGCCGCCCGTATAGCGGGAGGGTTTTTCACATTTTAACAGCAGTCCTCTCAGACTGTCCAAATCTATATGTTTCACGGTCTTATTATATTATAAGCCGCGGCATTTTTCAAGCCGCTGAAAGAGCTTTGCGGCACAAAATAAAATTTTTTGCTCAACTATTTCAAAAAACCGCCTCAAATTTGTTTCGTTTGCGTGAGATTTGGTTTAAAATATAATTGGTTGAAGCCGCAGAAGGTAATGTGGCGGCCTCGTCCGCATAAAAATAATGATTCGAGGAGATTTTTATCATGAAAATCAATTTCAGAGGCGTAGGCGCCGAGGAACTTTCTTTCAAAATGAACAGGGTAAAGCTTGAGCCCAATTCCCGTCTGGACATCAAACCCCAGTTTTCCCGTCAGGTGCGCAAGGTAAAGGACAACGATAAGCTCAACTTCATCGCCCTTTCCCTCAAGGTTGAGAGCACCGAGGCCGAACCCAAGCCCTTCGACCTGCACGTAACGCTTGTAGGCACCTTCGAGGTGGAGGATATGGTTGCAGGCAGCGACCAGGAGAGGGAGTTCGTAATCGAGGGCACAAAGCTGCTGTTCCCCTATCTGCGCGCAGCCGTAACCAATCTCACGGCGTCGGCATACATCGCACCGCTCAACCTTCCCGTCATAAGCGGCCCCATCTTCCCTGAGGACAGGGACGTGTACGCGTTCACCGTTGGCGGCGAGGACAAGCTCAACTGAAAATAAAAACATGTCAATATGCGGCAAGCGGAAAAAAGTTTCCGCTTGCCTTGCTTGCTTTAAAAAACTTTTTAAATTTTAAAATAAAGGCGCTTGCGCCGCACAAAGGAGAATGCAATGGATTCCGCAATTGAAAGAGTGCTCTATTCGGAAGAGGACATAGCAAAGAGGGTAAAGGAGCTCGGCGAACAGATTTCGCGCGACTACAAGGGCAAGCCGCTGGCCGTGATAGGCGTGCTGCGCGGCGGTTCGATTTTCTGCTCCGACCTCATAAGGAACATAACCATACCCATGGAACTTTCCTTCATAGAGGCGTCTTCGTACAAAGACGGCACCACGCCCCAGGGTGAAGTAAAGATAAACATATCCAGGGGCTTTTCCGCAAAGGGGCTTAACATACTCATCGCGGAGGACATAATAGATACCGGCCACACGCTGTACGCCGTGCGCGAAAGGTTGCTTGCCGAGGGGGCGCTCTCCGTTAAAATGTGCTGCATACTCAACAAGCCTTCCCGCCGTCAGGCAAAGATAACCGCCGATTACGTCGGCTTCGACATCCCCGACGAATTTGTGGTCGGCTACGGCCTCGACTATGCGAACAAGTACCGCAACCTGCCTTATATAGGCATTCTTTCCAGAAAAGTTTACGAAAAGTAATTTTAAAGCCGCCCGCGCAAAGCTTTGCGCGGGCGGCTTTCGTGCCTTGACCACCATATGTTGTGGTAATGCGTTGCGCGCGTTACTATTATATATAACAAATATAAAAATTTTGCGCACGAAGGCATTTTTAATTGACAGAGTGCCTTTTATGTGCTAAAATTTCCTCACATTCCTTGAAGGGGTGTAATTTTTTTGTACGGAGTTTTTCTACAATGAAGAAGGCATCAGTAAGAGCCAAGATAACCTTAGAGTGCACAGAATGCAAGCACAGAAATTACGACAGCTTCAAGAATAAGCGTAACGATCCTGACAGGCTTACCATTTCCAAGTACTGCCCTTTCTGCAAAAAGCACACCGAGCACAAGGAAACCAAGTAATTTAAGTTTTTTTGTGGTCTGCGCGCGGCCGCGCCGCGCGTCGTAAGCGCGCTCGCGCGATTTTAAAGAGGTTATAACTATGGCGGCATCCAATAAAAATGACGTTAAAAAGCCCAATATATTCGTCCGCATCGGCAGGAAGTTCAAGGAAGTATTCTCTGAACTTAAAAGAGTGACCTGGCCTACGTTCCCCAAGGTTCTTAAATCCACGGGCGTAGTTCTTCTGGTCGTTGTTGTATTCCTCGTAGTTGTTACGGCAATCAACTTCGGTCTGCAGGCACTCCTTGACCTTGTCACGGGCATAGGCGGCACCGGAGCGTAAAGACTATGGCTGATATGACAAAGCCTTGCTGGTATATACTTCACACCTATTCCGGGTACGAAGCCATGGTCAAGGACAGCCTTGAAAGGCTGATTGAAAACAACAATCTTCAGTCGCAGATATTCGACGTGAAGATACCCATGGAGACGACTATAGAGGAAAAGAACGGCAAGCGCAAACTTGTTGAGCGCAAGCTGCTTCCCTGCTATGTGTTCATAAAGATGATTTACTCCAACCAGCTGTGGTACTGGGTAACCAATACCCGCGGCGTAACGGGTTTCGTAGGCCCTCAGGGCAGACCCCTTCCCCTGAAGGAGGATGAAATCCGCCGCATGCGCCTTGAAGAGGTGGCTGTGGACGCCAACTTCGTCGTTGGCGACAGGGTAAGCATCGATGCCGGCCCGCTCGAAGGTTTCGAAGGTACCATAAAGGAACTCAACGATACCGCTCAGAAGGCGCTCGTAAACGTGGAACTGTTCGGCAGAAATACCGACGTAGAGGTGGAGTACATCCAGATAAAGAGGATAGATACCCCCGCGTCCACGGCAGAATAATTTTTTTAAAGGCAGCATCTGCCTGCGCCTCATGCTTTCAAAAAAGTGCAGCGGGCATTGAAATTTTTTGCAATTGCCCCGCACATATGTGCCGATTACCGCATTTTTGCGGCATTCACATATTCATAAAAATGCCGGTCTGCGGCCCGCCGCGGCAAGGCATACACCACCCGCGCAAATTTTTTTCGCGGACACATTTTCAGATAAAGCCGGAAAAGTGCAGGGCGCACGCCTTTAAAGCACTTTTGCGACCGAAACGGCCCCGCGGCGGAAAAGACTGCGTCGCCGTATACTTGTGGGAGATTGCGCTAAATACTTTCATGGCGCAAGTCGTCAGTACCACATAGGAGGACTTTTATTTATGGCAAAAAAGATTACCGCTGTAGTAAAGTTGCAGCTTCCTGCCGGCAAGGCCACCCCTGCGCCCCCCGTAGGTTCCACCCTCGGCCCTCACGGCATCAACATCCCCGGTTTCACCAAGGAATTCAATGCCAAGACGGCAGATAAGGCCGGCCTCATAATTCCCTGCGTAGTCACCATCTATCAGGACAGAAGCTTCACCTTCATCCTTAAAACGCCCCCTACGCCCGTGCTCATCAAAAAGGCACTCGGCATAGATACGGCCAGCGCCCGTCCCAACAGGGATAAGGTTGGCAAGCTGACCAAGGCTCAGGCTGAAGAAATCGCTAAGACCAAGCTGCCCGACCTCAACTGCTCCACTCTGGAAGCAGCCATCAGCATGGTAAAGGGCACCGCGCGCTCCATGGGCGTTACCGTAGAAGAGTAAGCGCGTTTGAAGAGTGTGTGGGAGAGGGGTAAATTACACACAAAAGTCGGACCCCTCGAAAATACCACACGGAGGAATATATTATAATGAAAGCTGGCAAGAAATACGCAGACAGCGTTAAAACTTACGATCATTCCAAGGCATACGACCCCAACGAGGCCGTAAACCTTACCCTTTCCACCGCCAAGGCAAAATTCGATGAAACCATCGAACTTCACGTTCGCCTGGGCGTAGACCCCCGCCAGGCAGACCAGCAGGTGCGCGGCGTGCTCGTACTTCCCAACGGCACCGGCAAGAGCAAGAAAGTGCTCGTCATCGCAAAGGGCGAAAGAGCTGACGCAGCTGCAGCTGCAGGCGCAGATATCGTCGGCGCAGAAGAGCTCATCCAGAAGATTCAGCACGAAAACTGGTTCGATTTCGACGTTATGATCACCACCCCCGACATGATGGGCGTTGTAGGTCGTATCGGTCGTCTCCTCGGCCCCAAGGGCTTAATGCCCAACCCCAAGTCGGGTACCGTTACCATGGACGTTGCCAAGGCAGTCAAGGAAGTTAAAGCAGGTAAAGTTGAGTACCGTCTCGACAAAACCGCAATCATACACTGCCCCATCGGCAAAAAGTCTTTCGGCGCAGAAAAGATTGCAGAAAACTTCAACGCGCTCATGGATGCCATCGTAAAGGCTAAGCCCGCAGCAGCAAAGGGCCAGTATATAAAGAGCGTAACGCTCACTTCCACCATGGGCCCCGGCGTGAAGGTAAACTTCAACAGAGGCTGAGTGCTCTGCGGAGACGTTCCGCAATAAAACTTAAAAATTATGCGGCAGGAAACATTCCCGCCGCATTTTTTTATGCGCCGTTTTTGTTGAGCGGCTCTTTTGTGCCGTGTTTTTGATAGTCTTTTTCTTTCCGGTCGAGCAGGTCGAGGCGGTATTTTTGCGGTGCGCCCCGTGAATTAAAAAATTTTTTTGCAGCGGCGCAAAAACGTTTGACAAAAGATTTATTATTCAATATAATATTTGAGCAAAACAAAGATGCCGCAGACAGCAGGCGCGAACCATTCGCTCAATTTCCTGCCGAGGTGTTAAGGTTTAATAAAGATTATCCGTAAGATATACTCTTTTTTATGTCCTTATGCCGTGCGGCGTAAGGGCTTTTTTAAATTCTTAAAAGGAGGTACGCAGTTTGTCAGCTAATTTCGAAGCCAAGAAGCTGGTTGTCGAAGAGATAACCTCTAAAATCAAGGCGTCCAAGGCAGTCGTTTTTGTTGACTACAACAAGCTCACCGTTGCAGAAGTTTCCGAACTCAGAAACAAGTGCCGCGAAGCAGGTTGCGAATACAAAGTTTACAAAAACACGCTTGTAAGAAAGGCATTCAACAACCTGGGATTCAACCAGTTCGACGAAACTCTTAACGGCCCCACGGCTATAGCATTCAGCGCGGACGAAATCACCGCCGCAAAGCTTATGTCCAAGGCAGCTAAGGATTACGATACGAAGATTGTTGTTAAGTGCGGTTTCGTGGACAACGCTTATGTTGACAAGAAGGGTGTGGAAGCCTTAGCAACCATGCCTTCCAGGGAAGAGCTTGTTGCAAAAATGCTCGGCTCTATGCAGGCGCCTCTTTCCAACTTTGCAGGCGTACTCAACAATCTCGTTTCGGGTATTGTTCGCGTACTTGCAAGGGTTGCGGAAAACAAGGCGTAACACATTTCCGCGCGAGGCGGAAAAAGACGGCGTCCGCGGCCGTAAAGGCGGTATAAGGCGCGCCCCTGCCGCATGAGGGCAAAAATACCATTATTAATTTCGGAGGATACTTAAAATGGCAGATATCAATAAGTTTATAGATGAAATCAGCAACATGACCGTTATCGAACTCAACGAGCTTGTAAAGGCTCTCGAAGAGAAGTTCGGTGTTTCCGCTGCAGCTCCCGTAGCAGTAGCAGCAGCTCCCGCAGCAGGCGCAGCAGCAGCTCCCGCAGCTGAAGAGAAGACCGAATTCAACATCGTTCTCAAGGACGCTGGCGCTAAGAAGATCGATGTCATCAAGGCAGTTCGCGGCTTCACCGGTCTCGGCCTTGTAGAAGCTAAGGCAGCAGTTGAAAAGGGCGGCGTTATCAAAGAGAACGTTGCTAAGGAAGAAGCTGAAAAGATCGTTGCAGAGCTCAAGGCAGCAGGCGCAACGGCTGTTATGGAATAATTTTAAGAATTTAAAGCCGAAGAACGGACGGGTTTATCCCGTCCGTTTTTTTGTCGCCTGCAAAGCTTAAAGCATGGCGGCGGAAGCTTTTTGCGCGGTCGTGGCAGGGCATTTGCAGGGCGGAAAACACGCTTTCGCAAGGGCTGCAAATCTTAAAAAATCTGTGCGGCAAATGCATAAAAACAAGGCGCAGACGGGGCGGGGCAGGCTGCCCGCATATGGGGTGCGGCGGCATAAAAGGCGGTAAAATACAAAACTTTGGCAATTTTGGTGGCAATGCTGTGAAAATTGTTCGCCCGCGCCGTAAATTGCTTGACTGCCTTGCCAAAATTAAGTAAAATACAATAGTATCAGTAAAAATATTATTAAAAAGATTTACGCAATCTTTTAAGGCGGCAGATATGTCATTCAAAAGGTTAAAGCACGCTCTCATAGGCGTAGCCGTTGCGGCAACGGTAAGTGTTTCGGCAATGCTTTCGGGCTGCACTATTGAAACCAGCCATCCCCGCGCACGCATCACGGTGGAATTCAACAATACCGAATACGTTATGGAATACACCCTCTACAGGAACATGTATCCCCAGACCGTTCGTCACTTTATAGAACTTGCCGAGGCAGGTTTCTATGATAACACCATAATTCACGACTACACCACCAACGATTTATATGGCGGCGGCTTTGCATACAATTCGGACGCTTATTCCGAGGCCATTTCCGATGGCTCTATGGACGACTACCTCGATAATCCTTCATACTATCTTGAAGACGACTACAACCAGCTCTTCGAGGCAGGCAAGCTGACTCCTTCGGTGTACAAGGATAACGGCTACACCTACGACAAGAACGGAAATATGATATGGAACGATGGCGAGGCGCTCTCTACGCTCTACGGCGAATTCAAGAACAACGGCCATATCGTTGAAAACGGTCAGCGCGGTTCTGAATACGGCGCGCTCAAGATGTTCTATAACACCAAAATTGTCGAGGATTCCGCTTCCGCTCAGGTACTTGTCAAGACTGCGGGCGGCCAGATGCTCATGTGCGAATACCAGTACAACAGCGCAACCAGTCTGTTTGCTCTCCAGGTAGGCAACAGCTCTTCGCTCTCCACGTCATCGTATGTAACGTTCGCATACCTCTCTGACGACGAAGACGAGGCTGCACTCGACGACCTCACCGATGCTATCGCCGACTATATCGACGACGAGTACAACTCCGACAGCGACTACACCGTTACCGTTTCCACTACCGTGGACAGGTACGAGGAGATTGGCGAGCAGGCTACCGAAGAGGAGTACTCCGTACCCAAGCTTCCCATAATAATCAAGTCTGTAAAGATTACAAAGTATTGATAATCTGAATAAATTGAGTAATAAGGCGGCAGATATTGCCGCCTTTATTTTTTAAGCCCGTGCGGCGCGGAATTTATCCGCGCCGCACGGGCTTTTCATAACCTCTGATTGGGGGTTACCCGTCGCAGATTTATGAGTTTTATCCGCCGCTTTCAAGGTCAATGGCGGAATTTGGCTCTCTTTCTTCGGCGGGGAATATGTTTGCAACCTTTCCGCCTTCAGTCTGGCAGATAAAGTATTTTACGTCGTAAAGTCTGCCCTGCCTGCGATAAACAAGGCCCGCGGCACGCTCGCCGAGGACTTTTACAGCTTGGTTGCACGGCGGCACCACGGCCACAAATTCTCCGAGGTAGCCTCTGAGCGCGCCCGCGCTTTTTTGCAGTTCCTCGGTGAGGAAGGGGGAGGGGTCGGCGCCAGACAGCACACATTCAAGCATTGCTATGTGCTCGGTGCCCGTCTGCGGACTGCGGCGCAGAGTAACGCTTCTTCCGCTCTCATAAAACTTTCCGTCAAACGCGTAGCTTAATTTCGCCAGAGCATCGCAACAACCGTGCAGCGGCGCATATACCGTCAGTTCTTCGCCGCCCTCAATGCGCTCCGCCTCGCCGCAGAACACAAGTTCGCCGCCGTAAAGCACAGCGCGGTATCTGTCTGTTTCAATCAGGGCAAGTTCCTGTCCCGCGGCCGAAATATTCGATATATGCGCTCCGAAAAAAGCGCGCGGAAGGGGATGTATTGCGCAGGCAGCGCCGTCGTACGCCGCGTAAATTCTGCCCTGGCGGAAGAGTGTGACCAGTCCTCCGCCCGCATACCCCTGCGCCAGCACTTCAATTCCGTCAGACTTGTCTATAAAGCCGTCAACGTAAATGCAGGCGGCAAAGTCGGATACGGTCACCGCGGCAAACGGGTGCGACTGCGAAAAAAATTTTTCGTCAATAAAAAAATTCAGCGGGCGCAGGTCGTCGTCTGGTATAATTTCCACGGCCGTCGGGCGGGAGAGGTCGCACTCCGCATGCCTTTCAAAAAGGTCGGTAATTCCCGCATATTCCCCGTCCAATTTAAGCGCGGCCCGCTCCGCGGTGATAAAATATATGCGCATTTTTCCCCCTCCGCAAATTTTTTTCCAACTATTTATATTTTAACGTATCAAACGCCGCAATTATGTCAATACAAAGTGTGAAAAAAAACACGCCGCGGCCGCGCGGCGGTTTACGGAGGCCATATGAACAAAATAAACGGATACACCCAGGAGGAGGCCCGCGCATTCGTGCAGTACATCTATGCGGGCAGGCGCGCGGGCAGAACGCTCTCTTCTCTGTTCGAAGGGTACGCGCAGAAGTCGGGCAGGGCAAAGGGCAGCGTGCGCAACTATTACTATGCACTGCTGCGCAGTACGGGCAACAAGGAGGTGCGCAAACTGCTCCGCGGCACCGATCTTCACGCCCAGCCCGTGCAGGCCTTTTCCGACGAGGAGACGGACAGAGTGCTCCGCGCCATACTCGCGGAAAAGAGCAAGGGCATTTCCGTGCGCCGCGCCGTGCTCAACCTTGCGGGCGGGGACGATAAGCTGATGCTGCGCTACCAGAACAAGTACCGCAACGTGCTCACAAAGCAGCCCGAGCGCATAAAAGAGCTCATGCAGGAGTGCGGCGGCGGCCGCGCCGTGCGCAGAGTGGAGAAGGAGATTGACGGGCTTTACGACCGTCTGGCTTCCGACCTGCGCGAGGAAAACCTGCGTCTGCGCGAAAAGGTAAAACAGCTCACCGATGAAAACGCCGCCCTTAAAATTCAAGTAAAAAATTTACAGTCATAATGCCCGCAAGGAGGTGGCATACTGTAAGTGTAAGGCGCGTTGATTGCGGCATATACCGCCTTCAATCGCCCCAAAGGAGCGTACTATGAAAGAATTTGTCATGGGTCTCGCCATGGGTATGGCGGGCGGCGCACTTATAGTTGCCAACAGCTGCAAGTTAAGGCAGATGATAAAAAAGAATCAGGAAGAAATTTTGCAGAAAGCGGAAAACTATATAGATGAACAGCTTGAAAAGGGCAAGGAATGTCCCTCCTGCAAAACAGAATAATCTATGTGCGCGAAGGGGGCGCCGCGAATTTTCGCGGCGCCCCCGATATTTTTACGGCTGTCGGAAGTTTGCTGAAAAGTTTTTCGTTTGTCTTTTTGCTGTTGCGGAAAAAACTGCGGCGGGCAAATTGACTCATTTGCTTGAATTATGTGCGCCCGTATGGTATAATCTAACCCAGTACAATATGTGCCGCGGCGCAGCTGCGGCGGGGCGAAAAAATTGCCCTTTTTATATTGAATTGCAGGAGAAAGACAGCATTTTGGAAAGGTACATAGCTTTCGATATAGGCGACAGGCGCATAGGCGTGGCCGTTTCCGACCCGTTCAATTCGTATGCGCTGCCCTCTTCAACCTACGTGCGCACGGGCTTTTCGCGCGATATTCCCGCGCTTGTGGCCATGATAAAGGAAAAGGGCGCCACGCAGATTGTGTGCGGACTGCCCGTAAATGCGGACGGCACGCCCTCCGTTCAGACGGAAAAGACCGAGCGGTTCATCTGCGCGCTGGAGGAGGCCACGGGGCTTAAAATTTTCCGCGAGGACGAAAGGTATACCTCACTCGCCGCGCACGAGCAGCTGTATGAAGGCGGCAAGCGCGCAAAGGAACACAAAAAATATGTCGACGCGCTGGCTGCGGCGAGCATACTCGACAGCTTTCTCGCAAAATTAAAAAAACAAGGAGAAAAATCATGAGCGAAGAAAAGAAAACGCTTCCAGAAGACGAAGATACCGCGGACGTGGATATGTCCGAAGAGGGTGCGGAAGGCAACATAATAGAACTTATAGACGAGGACGAAAACATTGTGCGTTTCCGTCTTCTGGACGTGACCGAGTACAAGGGCAACAAGTACACCCTTCTGATTGCCGCCGAGCCCAACGACGACGTGGCCGACGACGAGGTTGTTATCTTCCGTCTCAACGAGGAGGAAGAGGTGCTTGAACCCATCGAGGACGAGGCTCTTCTGGACGAAATCTTTGAATTTTACCAGCAGGAAGCCGACGAGGAAGAGGACGAGCAGTAATTTTCCCCGTCACAAAGGGCGTACTGCGCACGGCATTTTCTGCCTCAGAATGGCGCATTGCCCTACATAAAATAAAAAAAAACGGCGGCGGAATGAAAAGCCGCCGCAACTTCGCGTACAATATTTTCCTCGGCTTGCATTTTTGCTTGCGTGCGGAAAAAATTTATGCTAAAATAACAAAGCTATAAAAATTCACACCCGCAGAGCCCGCGCTCCGTGGCCGTAAAATTCATTCAGTGCGGCCGTAAGCGCAACGCGCGTCAAGCGCAGAGAAAAGCGTCGGCGGGGAGGTAAAAACGGAGGAATTTAATATGGCAGTTATAACCATGAAGCAGCTTCTCGAAGCAGGCGTTCACTTCGGCCACCAGACCAGAAAGTGGAATCCCAAAATGGCCCGCTACATCTATGCTGCACGCAACGACATTCACATCATCGACCTTCAGCTCACCGTAAGCCTCATCGAAAAGGCATACAACTATGTTGTTGACAGCGTTAAGGAAGGCAAGACCGTGCTCTTCGTAGGCACCAAAAAGCAGGCTCAGGACGCCATCAGAGAAGAGGCAGAGCGCTGCGGTCAGTACTATGTCAACTCCCGCTGGCTCGGCGGCACGCTGACCAACTTCAAGACCATACGTTCCCGCATCGACCGTATGACTAAGCTTGAAAAGATGGAAGAGAGCGGCGAGTTCGACCTTCTTCCCAAGAAGGAAGTTGCCAAGCTCAAGGAAGAGATGGGCAAGCTGCAGACCAACCTCAACGGTATCCGCAACATGACCAAGCTCCCCGGCATAATGTTCGTGGTTGACCCCCACAACGAGGATATCGCCGTAGCAGAAGCGCGCAAGCTCAACATCCCCATCGTTGCAATCACCGATACCAACTGCGATCCCGATCTCATCGACTATGTAATTCCCGGCAACGACGACGCAATAAGGGCAATCAAGCTCATATCTTCCGTCATCGCAGACGCCGTAATAGAGGCTAACCAGGGCGAAACTGCCGCCGCAGAAGGCGAGCAGGAAGCAGCCGAAAAGGATGCTGAGCCCGCAGAAGAAGCTGCAGAATAAAAATATAAAAGAGGGTAAAATTATGGCATTCACAGCAAAAGACGTTATGAATCTCCGCGAAAAGAGCGGTGCCGGTATGCTCGACTGCAAAAAGGCTTTGCAGGATGCTGACGGCGATATGGAAAAGGCAGCCGAACTCCTTCGCGAGCGCGGCATTGCCAAGGCAGTAAAGAAGGAAGGCAGAATAGCTGCAGAGGGCGTTGTAGGCGCATATGTAAGCGGCAACACCGGCGTTCTGCTTGAAATCAACTGCGAATCTGACTTCGTATCCAAGGGCGAAAAGTTCCACGGCATAGTTGACGCCGTTGCAAAGGTTGTTGCAGAACACAAGCCCGCAGATGTAGAAGCGCTCAACGCATGCCCCATGGAAGGCGCAACCGTAAAGGATTTCATCACCTCCCAGACGGCTGTAATCGGCGAAAAGATTTCCATCCGCAGGTTCACAATATTCGAAACCGCAGGCAAGATAGAAACCTATATCCATATGGGCGGCAAGGTAGGCGTTATGGTTGACGCACTCGACGCAGCTGCAGGCAGCGAAGAGACCCTTCACGATGTAGCTCTTCAGATAGCTGCTGCACGTCCTTCCTACATCACCAAGGAAGAAGTTCCCGCAGATGTACTTGCAAAGGAAAAGGAAATTCTGCTCGTTCAGATGCAGAATGACGAAAAGAATGCCAAGAAGCCCAAGGAAATACTTGAAAAGATAGTAATGGGCAAGCTCGGCAAGTTCTATTCCGAAAACTGCCTGCTCCTTCAGCCGTTCGTAAAGGACGACTCCAAGACTGTCGGCGAAGTAATCGGCAACAAGTTCAAGGTAGCAAGGTTCGTACGTTACGAAATGGGCGAAGGCCTTGAAAAGAAGAGCGAGGACCTCTCCGAAGAAGTGGCAAAACAGGTTGCCGCTATGAAGAAGTAATCTCTTCCGAAAAGCAAAATCACGGCGCGGAAAATGTTTTCCGCGCCGTTTTTGTCTGTATTCTTAAAAGCGGTTGTCTGCGGCATATCCCCGCCCCTTTTATAAATTTTACCGCTTTGTTGCGGCATATGTGCGGGGCAATTAAGTTCATTGCTCAGTTTTTATTAAAAAGACGTTGGCTTCGGCATATGTGCGGGGCAATTGTTTAGGAGTGGCGGCGGAAGAATAAAATGCGCATTTCGTGGCTATTATATTTATTTGAGCGATATTTGTTGTATTTTTTTGCCGTCTGTGCTATAATTAAATCGTATAAGGTAAATTATACGCGGAAAGTGCCTTCATAAAATTTTCCGCAGACATTTTTTCTGTATATGGTTCCCGTTCGGCTTTCGTGCCGTAGGTACGGCCGCGCGGCAGTCAGGCGCATATGCGGAGGAGTGTTATTTTGAACAGCGATATGAAACAGTTAAAACTTGAAAGCGTCTATAAGGACGCATATACGGACAGATACCGCCGTCTAGGGTATACTCTTGTGAGCGATACCGAAAGCGTGGAGGACGGCGTAAGTTATTCTGTCCTCATGTTCCGCCGCGACACCGATATACCAGGCTACGCAAAGTATGCCGAGCTGGAGGCTGAGGTGGACGAACTGTGCAGAAAGGCGAAGGAGGCGGCGGGCGCTCCCGACGAAACCAAGCACCACCGCAAGATAATTCTCTTTGCCCTGCTGATTGCGGGCTTCGTGCTTATGGCGGCGGGCATAGCCTTGGTCATAAGCGGACTTCTGATAAGCAATCTGTATGTGGCTCTCGGCGGCTGGGCGGGCGCAGTTGCGGGCGCGGTGCTGATAGTGGTATGGAGCTGTCTGCGCGAAAAGTGGCGCATGCGTCGCATAGACATTGCCGATGACGCCGCTCATCCCGGGTTCGGCGTGGATGTCTACAGCAGAAAGATTGAAGATTGTCTTAAAGAGGCTGATAAGCTTGCCGCGGAGACGCACTGACGGAAAGCGGCGGAATAAGTGCCATAATGTCACGCTTTTATCTTGCGGCATATAATGGGTTTGTGCGGCAGTGCCGCGTGCGGTAAAACAGAATACAGCCGCTGCCGTAAGGGTGACAAGGCGGACGTCCGTCCGCCATTTTTTATGCTTTTTTCACACAGCCGCGACAAAGTATTTTGCCGTATGCTATTGTAATTTGAACGCATATATGATATAATCAACAAAGAAAACTTCGCGGACGGTTCATGGGAGGTAAAAGAATGCAACCGAAATACAAAAGAGTGCTTATAAAACTTTCCGGCGAGGCGCTTGCGGGCAACCGCGGGCACGGGCTGGACGAGGCCGTGATAGCCCGCGTGGTCGACCAGATAGTCGCCATAAAGAAGATGGGCGTGGAAGTTGCGCTTGTAATAGGCGGCGGCAACTTCTGGCGCGGCAGACAGGGCACGCATATGGAGCGTACCACCGCCGACCAGATGGGCATGCTGGCAACGGTTATGAACTCTCTTGCAATGATGGACGCAATCGAACAGCGCGGCATTCCCACCAGGGTGCAGACGGCGCTGATAATGACGTCGGTTGCAGAACCCTACATTCTCAGAAAGGCGTTGCACCACTTCGAAAAGGGCAGGGTGGTAATAATGGCGTGCGGCACGGGCAATCCCTACTGCTCCACGGACACCGCTGCGGCACAGCGCGCGTGCGAAATTCAGGCGGGCGTGCTGCTTATGGCCAAGAATATAGACGGCATTTACGACAGCGACCCCAAGCTCAACCCCAACGCCAAAAAGTATGACCACCTCAACTACCTGGATATAATAAAGGACGGCATCAAGGCGATGGACGCTACTGCGGCCACGATGTGCATGGAGAACGATATCCCCGTGCTCGCCTTCGGTCTGGAAGAGGAAAATTCCATAGTCAAGGCTGTGTGCGGAGAAAAAATCGGCACGCTTATAGATAATAAATAAGGAGAAAAATTTATGATAGACAACGAACAGGTTGAAGAAATTATGCTCGTTCTGGACGACAAGCTGTCCAAATCGGTTAGCGTTCTCAAAGAGGACTATTCCGTAATCCGTGCGGGCAGGGCCAATCCGCACATACTGGACAGAGTGATGGTTGACTACTACGGCGCGCCCACGCCCATCAACCAGACATCCAACATCTCCGTGCAGGAGGGCAGGTGCCTTGTAATTTCCCCCTGGGATATATCGCTTTTAAAGGGCATTGAAAAGGCAATACTTACTTCCGATATCGGCCTTAACCCCACCAACGACGGCAAGGTTATCCGTCTTGTATTCCCCGAACTCACCGAGGAGCGCAGAAAGGACCTTGTAAAGAAGATACGCAAGATGGGTGAAGACGCCAAGGTTGCCGCGCGCAACGTGCGCAGAGAGGCAATGGATGCCATCAAAAAGCTCAAGAACGATAAAACCCTTTCCGAGGACGAAGTAGCCCTCTGCGAAAAGGATGTGGAAAAGCAGGTTTCGGACTGCATTTCCAAGATAGACGCAGCTGTTTCCGATAAAGAAAAGGAAATAATGACCGTATAAAATGTCTGAAAAGAGTGCTCTGCCCGTAAATGTGGGCATAATAATGGACGGAAACGGCAGATGGGCAAAAAAGCGCCTTCTGCCCCGTTCTGCGGGACACGATGCGGGCATGAAGCGCATAATAAAGCTGGTCCGCCACGCCTGCGAAATCGGGGTGAAGTACCTTACGCTCTACGCGCTATCCACCGAAAATCTTTCCCGCCCCAAAGAGGAGCTGGAGGGACTGTATAATCTGTTCCGCACATACTTTGAAAAGTATGCCCCCGAACTGCTCAAAGAAAATTCGGCGGTAAAAGTCATAGGCGATCTCTCCGCACTTCCCGAAGACGTTGCCGAAAAAATGCGCAGCATATGTTCGCGCTCGCCCGAAAATCCGCAGTTCACGGTTGTGTTTGCGGTGAACTACGGCAGCCGCGCAGAAATTGTGCGTGCGGCCAATTTTGCCTGCGAGCTGGGCGGAAAGATGACCGAACAGAGCTTTTCGCGCCTTTTATACACGGCGGATATGCCCGACCCCGACTTTATAATACGCACGGGCGGCGAACTCAGACTTTCAAATTTTCTGCTCTGGCAGGCGGCCTATGCCGAGCTGTATTTTACCGACGTGCTCTTTCCCGATTTCACCGATAAGCACTTCGACAAGGCCATCAAAGACTTCTGCGGCCGTACGAGAAGGTTCGGCAAGGTCTGAAAATTGTAAAATCTCTCCGCGCGGAGGCAGGCGGCAGAGTCCGCTTTATAAGCAGGCTGTCCGTTATCCGATTAAACGCGGTAGTATTTTGCGGCGGAATTTGATGAGGAAAAAAGGCATCGTCTGCACAATTGACCCGCAGATATGTGCCGATTACTATACATTCAAAGGTTAAAAAAGATGAAAATCAGAACTATTACGAGCACCGTGTACGTGCTCGCGGTGATTGCGCTGTGTGCAGGCAAGTGGCTCATTCCCGATGGATACGGCGCGCTTTTGTTTGACGCGGTGTTCTGCCTGATAGGCGGCATAGGCGCGTTTGAACTCATAAGGGCGCTCGGCGGCGTATCCGTGCTTCAGCGCGCAATTGCAATAACGTTCAGCGCGTTGGCTGCTCCTCTGTTTGCGCTCATGGCGCTGCTCACTGGCAGCGGCTGGCTGGGTGCGGCGGACGCCCTTGCGCTCGGCGCAGTTCTTCTCTGCGTAATGTTCGTGGCCGACCATAACCGCTCCGACCTCACAAGTACGCTCCGTTCGCTGTTCGTCCTCGTATATGTGGGACTGCTTACGGCTCTGCTTTCGGCAGTCAACCATATGACGAATAATTCAATGCTTGCAATAATGGTGCTGTTTATCTGCACGCCCTTTACCGATGCGGCGGCATTCCTTACCGGCATGGCCCTCGGCAGACGTCTGCCTGCAAAGCTTGCGCCTGCGGTAAGCCCCAACAAGACGATAGTCGGCGCGATAGGCGGCCTTATCGGCGGCATAGCGGGCGGCGTTGCGGCATACTATCTGTTTGTCGTGCTCGGCGGACAGCCCGTATTCAATACCGCTCTTCCCGGTTGGGCGGCGGCAATAATAATCGGCTTTGCGGTATCCATAGCCACCCAGTTCGGCGACCTGTTTGAAAGCGCAATAAAGCGCGCGGCGGGCGTAAAGGATATGGGCAAGCTTCTTCCCGGTCACGGCGGCGTGCTCGACCGCTTTGACGGAACGCTGTTTGCGGGCATAGTAGTTTTCATCGCGTTTGCGTTCATCGCATAATATATGGCGGGCAATTTAAAATATCTGCCCGCAGAGTGTGCATAATTACGGTTTCCGTTTCCGCGGAAACCGTTTTTTAAAAGTTGTAAAAGCCGCGCTGACGGAAAAATTTGACAAGTCCGTAGCGTCAGTTAATTTTATAATAGTGTCATTAAATCGCGGCGGGCGGGGTATAATATTTTTAGCCGCACCGCGCGGCGGAAGCATTTTCCGCAGATAATAAGGTGTGCATATGAAAAAAATTGCGCTCATAGGCAGTACGGGCAGTATAGGCAGACAGACGATAGAGGTTGTTAAAGAGCACCCCGAAGAGTTTGAAATAGTTGCAATGGCGGCGGGCAGCTCGTGGGAGCGGTTTCAAAGCCAGCTCTGGCAGATAAAGCCGCGCTATGCCGCGCTTGCGGACAGTTCTGCGGCCGAAAAAATAACCTCTCTGCCCGCGGAAACGCATTTTTGCGGCGGCGAGGAGGCGGCTCTTGCGGTTGCCTCGTTCGAACAGGCGGACATAGTGCTTGTTGCGGCGGGCGGTTTCGCGGGGCTTAAATACTCGCTTGCGGCCATAAATGCGGGCAAGGCGCTCGCTCTCGCCAACAAGGAAACGCTTGTGTGCGGCGGGGATATGGTAATGCCGCTTGCAAAAAAGCAGGGCACGCCCATTCTGCCCGTGGACAGCGAACATTCCGCCATATGGCAATGCCTGGGCTGTGACCTCAATACGCCCTTTTCCCGCCTTATTATAACGGCCAGCGGCGGTGCGTTCCGCTCGCTCGATGCCGCTCAGCTGGAAAATGTCACTCCGCAGATGGCGCTTAAGCACCCCACCTGGAATATGGGCGCAAAGATAACCATAGACAGCGCCACCCTGCTCAATAAGGGGTTCGAGGTGATAGAGGCGCACCATCTGTACAGCGCCGACTATGGCAAAATTACCGCCGTTCTGCACCCGCAGAGCATAGTTCATTCAATGGTGGAGTTTGCCGACGGCGCAACGATTGCGCAGCTTTCATATCCCACAATGAAACTGCCCATACAGCTTGCGCTTTCCTATCCTGACCGATTGCCGCTTTTTGGTACGGCGCTGGACTTTGATAAGATTTTTTCCCTTGACTTTGCCCCGCTGGAGCGGGAAAAGTTCCCCTGTTTTGACATAGCGGTAAACTGCGGAAGGGAGGGCGGCACTCTGCCTTGCGCAATGAATGCCGCGGGCGAGGTGGCCGTTCGCGCCTTCCTCAAAGAGAGGATAAAGTTCACGCATATAGCGCGCGTAATCGAGCAGGTAATCGCCTCGCAGACGCGGGAGAGGGTGGAAAGCTACGCGCAGCTTGAAGAGGTGGACCGCCGCGCCCGCTTTAGCGCTGAAAAGTGTGTCAGCGCGCTGTCCTGAAGGCAAAGACGCGGCAATATGCCTCAACCATTACATAAAAAGGTGCGCCGCCGCATGCAAACTGGCGGCGTTTGCATTAAATTTTTAAGGTAAATACTTGATGAATCTGCTCTCGGTTTCGTCCGTGTTCGGCACGATAGGTTCGGTCCTGCTTGCAATACTCATACTGCTTGCAATGATTACCGTGCACGAATTCGGGCACTATATGGCGGGCAAGGCGCTCGGCTTTAAAATAGATGAATTCTCTATAGGTTTCGGCCCCGCGCTGCTCAAGCACCGCAAACGTAACGGGGAGCTGTTTTCCGTGCGCGCCGTGCCGCTCGGCGGATACTGCGCGTTTGCGGGCGAAAGCGGGGAGGAAACTTCTGCGCCGTCACCCTTTGAGGAGTGCGAAAAGGCGGCCGCAGAAACTGAAAAAAAGGCAACTTTCACTTCAAAGCCGCCCTGGCAGCGCATAATAGTGCTTATCTCGGGCGCGCTGATGAATTACATCACCGCCGTCGTGCTCATAATCGTCAGCTTTCTCGCATTCGGACAGATGGTCGTGTGCATAAACGGCGTGCAGTACACGGAAGATTATACCGTTGCAAACAGTTTTGTGGCGGGGGACGTCATTCTGGAGGCGGAGGGCAGGGGAATTTACCTCACTTCCGACCTTATGGAGGCGCTTTCGGGTAAGGACGAGGGCGAACTTGCGCGCTTCAAGGTGGAGCGCGGCGGCGAGGTTACGGAAATTTATGTGGCGCTCCGCCGCGACTGTCACTTCAAAAATTCTTCCCAGACCTCGGTGCTGTGGTCGGCGCTCGGCGTGGATACAGAAGTGCGTGCGGACGGCAACGCCTACTGGCAGGTGAGTACCGTCAGCCGCCGTTTCCCCTTCTTTGAAAGCGTGGGCCGCAGTTTTGCCTATTCTTTCAAAATAGCGGGCACAATCTTCCGCGTGCTTGGCGAACTGCTTACGGGCGACTTGGGGCTCAACGCCGTCGGCGGGCCCGTCACTACAATAAAACTCACTTCGCAGATAGCCTCGCAGGGTGTGCAGTCTTTTCTGGAGATTGCGGCATATATAGGGGTCAATCTTGCAGTATTCAATCTTTTGCCCATTCCCGCGCTGGATGGCAGCAAGGTTATTTTCTGCCTGATAGAATGGATATTCCGCCGTCCCGTACCCAGAAAGGTAGAGGCGGTGATACACGCCGCGGGCTTTGTGCTGATAATAGCCTTTGCGGTGATAGTCGACATAATGCAGTTTGCCGCCTGCGGATAGAAAAAATCGGATATGAAAAAGGCGCCGTGATAAATCACGGCGCCTTGTCTTATGCGCGTAAAACTTACTCAGTCTGCATTGTTTTCAGCCGCGGGCTGGGGCTTATCGGAGTACTTTCCGTTAGCAAATGCGATAAACTGAACTTTGTTGACCTGTGCGTTGAACGCCCTGGAAGAGAATACAATCACGCCCACAACTATGGCTATGGCTATATCTGCGAACACGAAGGAGTTGTATGCAAGGCTGTAAGCCCATACGTTGTCCAGCGTGGAGTATTCGGAAAAGGCGAACACGCCCGCAAACACGTGCGAGGCAAAGCGGATAACGCTTGCAACAATCGCGCCGAGCGCAAATTTTACCTGGGGAGCTTTTTTAAGCGCCTTCACGCGCGAGAACATTCCCGCAAGACCGATTGCTGAGAAGGCTACGGGGTAGTCGAGCAGGAACTGTGCGGGGTGAATGAACCATATTCCCTGCACGGCCTGCAGAATGCCATAAGCAAAGCCTGCAAGCACGCCCTTTCTTACGCCGAACATGTAGGAATATATCATGAGGGGCAGAAGGGAGGCGAGCGTCAGAGAGCCGCCCTGGGGCATTTCGAAGAACTTTATGTAGGAGAGCGCAAAGCTCATTGCAATGCATATGCCCGCGTAGGATACCGAGCGGGAGTCAAACTCCTTTTTCTCGCCCCTGCCCATAAGCCAGGCAAGAATGGCTATTACGGCTATCACGCCCACAACGCTGCAATAGAGGGCAATATTTTCGTTTGAAGATATCTCCGCACCGTTGTTAGATTCGGCGTTGCCCGAGGAGAAGTATATTCCCAGGCATACGAGAAGGGCTATCAGCGCCGCGCCGAATACCGCCGCAAAGGTTATAAGCGTAATTTTGAACGGCTTTTTCCCGAAGAGGGAGGCAACGTAGCTTGCCGCAATGCCGAGTACCACAACCGCGCCCATTATGATTGAGGGGATGTATACGTAGCCGAGAATGTCGGTATAGTCGGCGTAGCCCTTTTCGGCTATTTCAGCAAAGCCGAGCGCGAGCATGGCGATGAGTACGGCGGCGGCAAAACCGCCCGCAAGCAGCAGCGCGCCCTTTACGTAGCCGGAAAACTTTTCAGGTCTTTTGTACCTTACCGCAATGCCTACGGCAACAAGAATGACTATCAGCGCTATTGCCGTGTAAAAGAATACCTGCGTGAGCAGGCTGTTGGCGTAACCCGTCCATACGTCTTCATAGACGAATGCTTCGTCATCGCCGTTGGGCACCGTATTTATATACGAGCTCAGAAGTGAAAAATTCATAAAACCTCCTTTGTACCGCCGAAAAGAAAAAAGGCCGCTCAACTTTACCGCGCAAAATAAAGTCAGCGACCGCAATTATATGGCCAATGTACTATCGCTCAAGCATTACCTTGCCGATTCAAAGGGTATAATCTCAGCCCGCGCGCACGCGGACACCCCCGACGGTATTTATTTTTTTATGGCATCCTTTCCGATGCAAAAAAATTATATGGCAAATCGGCTTGCAAGTCAATTGAATTAAGCAAAAAAATGCTGTATAATTAAAAAGTAATCAACGCGCACGCGCGCGTACTATATATTATATAAGAGGTCTTTGTATGGCTTACAATTTTTACGCCTTTATGGACAGAATGAAGTATATAAAGCGCTGGTCGCTCATGCGCTCCGTCCGCGAAGAAAATATTATGGAACACACCCAGCAGGTCGCGCTGATTGCGCACGTGCTCGGCATTATAGAAAATAAAATCTACGGCGGAAACGTAGATGTGGAAAAGTGCGTGCTTTACGCAATGTACCACGAGTGTCCCGAAGTGCTCACGGGCGATTTGCCTACGCCCATAAAGTACTTCAACGGCTCAATTACGGGCGCGTACAAGGACATAGAGCGCACCGCCTGCGAAAAACTGCTCGGCACGCTTCCTCCCGAAATAAGGGAGGAGCTTGCACCCAGCATACTTGCGGACAGCTCCCTGCCCGAATGGAAACTGGTAAAGGCGGCGGACAGATTGTCGGCATATATAAAGTGCCTTGAAGAGCGCCGCTGCGGCAATACCGAATTTGAAAAGGCAGAAAAGAGCATACGCGAGGACGTGCTCTCCCGCGGGATACGCTCGGTTGAATATTTCATGCAGAATTTCATTCCCGCATTCTCGCTCACGCTGGATGAGCTTGAACACGGCATAATGGATTAAAAAACGGCTCCGCTATTTGCGGGGCTTTTTTAATGCAAAGCGGCGTATGGCGCGCTGTATTGCGGAAACGCTCTTTGCGTGCGGAGGCAGAGCAAGCGACAATGTCTCCGCGGTTTAAAACTTCGGCATAAAATATATCCCCCTTGCGGCTTGCCGCAAGGGGGATAATACACAGACCAGTAAATTCCTTGACGGGAGGAGAACTTTGTCCCGCAGGAACCGTATTTAATTTTTACCCCGTAATAGTTTGTGCGGATTCTCCGACCTCCCGACTGGTCGGACGCGCCTGCTTTCCCGCACCGCGCTTAAAATCTTTTGCAAAATTTCCCGTATTCAAAGGGAAAACGTTTCAGGGCGTAAACCCGATTCTGTGAATTTGTCTTTTAAAGGTTGCATCGCATGCGATGCTGTTTCCGCCGCGCAGGCGGAGCTTTGAAACTGATATACGGGAAATCAGACTGAATATGTTTTCCGCAACCGCTAATCCGCTATCTGCCAACGGCCTCCGACGGTGGGGGAAGGTGTACAAACATTATGTTTTTCCGCCGAAAACCCTCAGCGCGGAAATATCAGACCGCTTTCCGTATATATTTTATATTGTGTACCTTTCACTCGGCCGAGGTCCGCATACCGAGGCGGAGGGGGAGTGCGCGCCCTGCCCCGTGTCCGCGGCAGTCCGGGTACAAAAACCTGCACAGTGATTTGTGCAGGTATTGTTTACGAAGTTATTATTAAGTTTTAATTTGTATGAGACCCGCTTCCGCTTTATTTACGGTGCCCTATCGGCACTTGCGGCAAACGCCATACAGGTTGAACTTGTTCCGGTTAAGGAATTCAGAAATCTTATCTCCGTAGCTTTCAGCTCCGAAGGGGAGTAAACTTTCCTTATCTCAATCATTCCAGACTGTCTGTCTGCTCTTCCGCATATTCAATTTGACTCGGGATATCAAATTTTTCATTCCCCGGCTATCGGGGCCTTCGTATCCGGAATTGAATTTCCCTCCTTCAGGGGTTTAAAAAACTCTTTCTCCTCAGTCGCACAGCTTCTGCGGATAAGTTTAATTCAATCTGAAATGTTGCCTTCGGGATTGTCTGCCTGCCCTTTTCTTCTTACGGCGGCGGCTTTCAGACCTTCTGTCTTCCGAAAACCTGTTCAAATCCCTGCAAAATTAAAACCGTGTTTTCAGAATAAGGTCTCCCGGGTATGACTGTTCATTGGACTACCCTCCTTGATTACGTAGTAGCTTTGAGGAAGTAAAGCGTTTTGTTTTTCATGTTCTTTTTTTACCTCCTTGCTATTCAATTTATATCTTAACGGGCGGTACGCATTACGCTGTCCGCTCTGCGGTATAACATTGACCCCCTTTCGGGGCTACTTGAACTTCATCTTTAACCTCTTTTTTGATTTTTAGTTTAAAATGTTTAGCGCTAACATTTTTTGTTTGCTTTTATCTTTTTGTACTTTCATTATACCATCGCATATCCGTTTGTCAATAGGTACGCGAAAAAAAATTTAATAATTTTTGTTTTTTGTGCGCCCTGCTTAAAAGCCGCATATGCCCGCGGCAATGGCTGTTCGCGCGCGTACGCGTAGGCGCATACAATGTATTAAAAAGTGGGCAGAATCAAGGCCGTGAGCACGCTCTTTTTTACATAGTTGTGTTTTATTTGCAAAAAATTATAAAAAGATTCAAAAAAAGCGTGCAAAATGAAAAAATCATGCTATAATAGACTTCGGGCGCTTTCCGGGGATACCCGGACGCCGTACGATAAGGGAGTTTTTATGGTCTTTTTAATCAATAACCCGCTCGGCTACGTGGTAGTTCTTGCGGTAATTCTGCTGTCCACTAAATTGTGCGGCCTTGCATTCAGAAAGATGCACCTGCCCGAAGTGCTCGGCTTTATAATCGCGGGCATAATAATCGGCCCCGCAGTGCTCGGCCAGTTCGGCGGCTTCACGCTGATAGGGTTCGAGGACGCCGCCCGTGCGGGAACGTACAAGGCGCTGTTTGCGCTGGAGGGTACGACAGGTTCCAACGAAACAATTTCCGTCTTTTCCAAGGTCGGCGTAATTCTTATTATGTTCTCCGCGGGACTGGAAACCAACATCGACGACATAAGACATACCGGTCTTGCCAGCTTTCTCATAGCTACGGCGGGCGTTGCAATGCCCTTTGCGCTCGGCTTTGTGATAAGCCTTCCGTTCGGCGGAATAGGTCTCGGCACGGAAAACATCTTCCGCTGCGTGTTCATAGGCACAATACTCACGGCAACCAGCGTTGCAATAACGGTGTCCGTTCTCAAAGAGCTGGGCAAGATTAACACCAAACTCGGTACGACGATAGTTTCGGCCGCCGTAATGGACGACGTAATGGGCATAGTGCTCCTTTCGGTGGTTACCAGCATAGCGCGCGCGGGCACGGTAGTTACCGATAACGCCTTCGACGCATTCAAGTCCACCATTTACGGCACAATAATAATGATTGTTGCATTCTTTATAGTGGCTGCGGCGGCGGGATTCGGCATACACAAGCTGTTCAGGTGGATGGACAGAAAGTGGGGCAAGACTCACAGAATTTCCATCTTCTCGATTGTGGTCTGCTTTGTATACAGCTGGGTTGCGGAGGCAATCTTCGGCGTGGCCGATATAACGGGCGCGTTCCTTGCGGGCATAATACTTGCAACGGTGCGCCGCTCGGGCGAGTACGTGGACTCCAAGATAAACGTCAATTCATACACGATATTTGCGCCCGTGTTCTTTGCGAACATAGGCATAAGCAACATAGATTTCAGCGATGTCAGCGGCACGATACTGCTGTTTGCCTTCCTCGCCGTGCTAGTGGGACTCATAGGCAAGGTTATAGGTTGCGGTGCGGTGACCAAGGCCTTCGGATATAATCTGAGGGAGTCGGCGATAGGCGGCGTTGGCATGATGGCGCGCGGCGAAGTGGCTTTAATCGTTACGCAGAAGGTGATAGATAAAAACGGCGGCATGGGCAGTCACGCGCTCGGCGGCGAATTCATGATTATGACGGTGCTGCTCATACTGGCATCTTCCATACTTACGCCCCTACTGCTCAAGGTGCTCTACGGCAGGAACAAGGCGGTTGCAGCCGCCCCCGCGCAGAGCGGAAATGTTGTCCCGTCGGAGGAAGGAGCCGCTGAAAATGCTCTTTCCGCAGACGTGCAGACCTCTGCTGATGAGGGTGTGCAGAATATACAAAAACAGCAATAGTTGCGGCATATATACGGCCGTATCATAAAAAAAATTATGAAAAGGGGTTGACAAATTAACTTATTTGGTTTATAGTAACATAGCTTTTCAGGAGCGGAAAATACCGCGGAGGTAGTAATGGACATAACAGGTAAACGTGAGGGCGCAAGCCTGACCGTAAGTCTCAGCGGCGATATGTGCGCCGAGTGCGTGCCGCAGACGGAGGCCTTTCTGAACGCCAACTGTGCAGGCGTAACCGATCTTACGCTGGATTTCAGCGGGGTGAAAAAGCTGACCAAGGAGGGGCTGATGTTGCTTCTCTCCACCAAAAAGAAGCTTGGCGCCGCGGCAATGAGCATAGTCAACGTATGCGAGGGCATCTACGATAAACTCGAGCAGCAGGGTGTGACCACGCTTATAAATGTGGTTAGGGCCTGCTGAAGGGGGTATGAAAACTTAAGGGAGAGCAAAATTTTTTGCCCTCCTTTTTTTATGCAGACTGCCCGCAATGCGATTTTTGTGCGCAGAATTCTGTCTTTTTATGCGCAATTTTGCAAAAAAATGGTGAAATTTATGGCAGATATGGTTAATTATGTCAGATTATGTCTGCGCCGCGCCGATTGACATTCTCACCTTTCGGTGATAAAATTAGACTGATGTAAATTTGTGGCGGAGATGGGTATGACAGAGGACGGCATACAGCTCACTCCCCTTGCGGGCAGGGTGGTGCTGAACAAAAAGGAGGCAATAACGGGATCGGTCTTTCTCGCTATTCTCATAAATATTTTCATTCTCGTGCTTGTCCAGGCGCTAAACGCGCTTGTTCTCGCCTCCGTACCCGCGCTGTTCTGGGTGCTCACAGCCCTTCTGATAGCGGCCGACGCCGTGCTGTGCGTGCTGGTGTTCCGCCGCGCCATAACCGACGCGGACGAGGGCACGTGCGCGCCGCCTTACACAATAGCCTACCGCCGCGACGGATATATAGTTTTATGCCACAAGAACGGCGAACGCGAATATTTTGCCGTGACGGACGTGGTGGACGTAAAGGCCTTTCCCGCAAAGCTTGGCTTTATCGTCAACGGCTGGGCGTATTCGGGCAATCTTAACTATGGCAGAATAACCTTTTACCTCGCCTCGCCCTACGGCGGCGAACCGATAAAAAAATCGGTAAAATATGTGGTCAACTGCGCGCAGGCCGCCGTGTACATACGCGAAGTCTTTCTGCCCGGTTGCAGGGGAGAAAATGCCGATAAATAAGGCATATGTGCGGGGCAATTTAAGTAAAGTACGGCGCACGGACAGGCCTTGAACAATGTTTTTGCTCGCAGAGTGGCAGGATGCACAAAAAATAAAATCTGCGCATACAAATTTTTTGTCGCTATTTTGTTGACATCTTTTTGCACTGTGTGGTAATATCTTAACTGCAATTGAATCCCGTGGGGGAGTAGTAAGCGCGGCATTCCGCGTGGCAGTAAACCAACATCGTGGCCTTGTGGCCTGGCCTGCCTTAAATTTACCAGACTCACGTATATCCGAATTTCGGCTGTACGGGGTCTTTATATTCACCGTAAGCCGAAAGCGGCTTGCGGAATTTTTTTTTCTTTGCGGGCGAAATTGTTTTAAATTTGCAGATAATAATGCGGAGGTTTTTTAATGAAGGAGTATATGCAATCCGCGCGCGAAGTGCTCTCTGCATGCGGCACCGACCCCGAAAAGGGTCTTACGGCTGCCCAGGCGGAAGAGAGCCGCCGTGTCCACGGCGTCAACCTGTTCACGCGCGAAAAGCCGAAGTCAATCTTCAAAAGAATTCTTGAAGCGTTGTGCGAACCTATGCTCATCATTCTGCTCGTTGCGCTGATTATCACCGTCATAGTCCAGTCGGTCAGCGCGGCCACGGGCGGAGAATTCGACTACGTCGAATGCATAGGCATAGTTGTTGCGGTGCTGCTCTCCGTAACCATCACCGTCGTGATGGAGGACAGGAGCGCGCGCGCGTTCGAAGCGCTTTCAAGGATAGGCGAGGATACGCTGGTCAAGGTAGTACGAAACGGCGAAGTGGAGCTCATTCCGCAGAAGGATGTCGTAGTCGGCGACATTCTGTGCGTGGAGACGGGCGCAAAGCTGCCCGCGGACGGCAGACTTATAGAGAGCACGCAGCTCATGTCTGACGAGAGCGCCCTCACAGGCGAGAGCATGGCCGTGCATAAGGAGGCAGATTTTATCTGCGATGCGGAAAACACGCCCGTTGCCGAAAGGCGCAACATGCTGTATTCCGGCTGCTTTATCACGGGCGGCAGCGGCAAGGCTGTAATCACGGGAGTGGGCGACAATACCGAATTCGGCAAAATTGCCCGCGAACTTTCCGCGCAGAACAAGTCCAGCACGCCTCTTCAGGAAAAGCTTGCAAAGCTAGGTAAACTTATAACCACCGTCGGCTCCATAGCCGCGGCAATAATATTTGTGGTTCAGGTGATAGAAATCTGCGTGGCTGGCTTTACAGGCCTCAACGCAACGCAGATATTCAGTCTGTTCTCCGATGCGTTTATCGACAGCATAGTGCTCATAGTGGCCGCCGTGCCCGAGGGCCTTCCCACGATAGTTGCGGTTACGCTTGCCATAAATATAATAAAGATGTCCAAACAGAACGCGTTGGTCAAAAAGCTGGTCGCCTGCGAAACTGTCGGCTGCATAAACGTCATATGTTCGGATAAGACGGGTACGCTTACCGAAAACAGAATGACCGTCACCGACGTGCAGATGGGCAACACCCATCTCACTCCCTCGGAGGTGCCCGCGGACAGCGCTCTTATGAAGAACTTCTGTGTAAACTCCACGGCAGACGTGCACTTCAAGGGCGACAAGCCCGAATTTATCGGCAACCCCACCGAGTGCGCTATGCTCGTTTCGGCGCACAAGTCGGGCGTTGACTACCTCGGCGTGAGGGGCGCGTACAGACAGATTCACCGCTACCCGTTCTCCTCCGAAACCAAGAATATGACTACGGTAATCGAAGAGAACGGCGCCGCAGTCGCCTATACCAAGGGCAGTCCCGAAAAGATTCTCGCAATGTGCGAAATGCCCGCCGAACAGCGCAAAGCGGCCGAGGAGGCAATCGCGGGTTACCAGGCTCAGGCGGGCCGAGTAATCGGCCTTGCCCACCGCACCCTGGAAAGGACTTACGATTTCTCCTCCGAGCGCGCCCTCGTTGAAAGCGGAATGACGTTCGACGGGTTCGTCGTCATATCCGACCCTCTCCGCGCCGACGTGTTCGACGCCGTTGAACACTGCCGTCACGCGGGCATAGACATAAAGATGCTCACGGGCGACAACATTATAACCGCCAAGGCCATAGCCACCCAGCTCGGCATACTCGACGACGAGCATATAGCGGTGGAGGCAAAGGACATAGAGGACCTCGACGACAAGCAGTTCTCCGAAATAATTCCCAAAATCCGCGTGATAGCGCGCTCCACCCCCGTAATAAAGATGCGAGTGGTCAAGGCGCTCAAGGCGCAGGGCAACGTGGTTGCGGTAACGGGCGACGGCATAAACGACGCTCCCGCCATAAAGAACGCCGACGTCGGCGTCGCAATGGGCATTACGGGTACGGAAGTTTCCAAGGAGGCCAGCGATATCGTCCTTCTGGACGACTCGTTCTCCACGATAGTCACCGCGGTGCAGTGGGGCAGAGGCATTTACGAAAACTTCCAGCGCTTCATTCAGTTCCAGCTTACGGTAAACCTTTCGTCCATGCTGATAGTCTTCCTCTGCGTGGTTCTGCAGATAGGCAACCCCTTCACGGCATTGCAGATGTTGTGGATAAATATCATAATGGACGGTCCTCCCGCAGTCACTCTCGGTCTTGAACCCATGCGCACAGGTCTTATGGACCGCAAACCCACGCCCAGGAACGCAAGCATACTCACAAAGGATATGTTGCTGCGCATAGTCGTCAACGGACTGTATATGACGCTCATAGTCGTGCTCCAGACCGAACTCAACTTCCTCGGCATAGAGGCAGGTCACGAAGGCACCGCAATATTCACGCTGTTCGTGCTCTTCCAGCTGTTCAACGCCTTCAATGCAAGGGAGCTCGGCAACGAAAGCATTCTCAAAAACTTCCTGCACAACCACATAATGCTGGCCGTGTTTGCGGGTACGTTCGTACTGCAGATAATAATCACGCAGTTCGGCGGAACGGTGTTCGATACTTGCGGACTCAACATAATCGACTGGCTCAAAGTGTTTGCAATGGCTCTTTCGATAATAGTGGTGGCCGAAGTCATCAAGCTGATATTAAGGCTTGCCTCAAAGAAAAAAGCAAAGTAAATTCAATATATAAGTTGCGCCCCGCGGCAAGCCGCGGGGCGCAGCTTTTTTTATAACGCATATCTTCTACGGCGGAAAGGCCCGCTTACTGCAACAACGCTTACTGCACAGCCACAAAGGATGTAAATTTTTTTGTATTGACAAAACTGCCGCGCGCGGGTTATACTTTAAGGGTAAATATAAAAAAGGAGGCGGCATATATGCTGACTATCGGCGAAAAGGCGCCCGATTTTTCCCTTTCGGACGGCGCCGGAAACATTCATTCCCTCAGTGACTATGCGGGCAAACCGCTTGTACTTTATTTCTATCCCAAGGACAACACCCCCGGCTGTACGCGCCAGGCGTGCGCGTTCGGCGCGCTCTACGGCCAGTTCAGGGCGCTCGGTGCGGAGGTGGTGGGCGTAAGCAAGGATTCCGCTGCGTCCCACGCGAAATTTGCCGAAAAGTTTTCTCTGCCCTTTACCCTTCTTTCCGACCCCGATAAATCGGTGCACCTTTCATACGGCGCAATCGGCGAAAAAAAGCTGTACGGCAAGGTGACCGTAGGCACCATACGCACCACGTACGTGATAGACGGAGAGGGCAAAATAGTATGGGCAAAGGCGGGAGTTTCCCCCGATAAAAACCCCGAAGAGGTGCTGGAATTCATACGTACTATGTCATACTGATTGCGGCATATGTGCGTGGCAATTGATTTTCAGCCTTGCAGAAATACTCCGCATAAAACTGCGTTATTCGCGGCATATATGCGGGTCAATCAGATTTCAGAGCGGCGAGGCCTCTGCGCGGGTAAAGATTGTTAAAAAAATGCGGACGGCAGATGCCGTCCGCATTTTTTGCCCCTAAGGTCATTTATAAAAAGTTTATAGGGAGAGTGTGCTGTTTTTACCAGGCAACAGACCAGTATTCTGGTGCGCTGCCCGTTATGAAGGTGTACAATATCATAATCAGAAAATCGATAATGATGGCCACGCCAAGCGTGCAGTCCAGCACGGTTGCGGCGGTGGTGCCCATTTTTGAAATGAGTTTTATCATCGGTCTGAATGCAAACGCCATTATTGCATACACACCGCCTCCGAAAAGCGCAGTGGTTATAAGGCTGGTGTAGCGCGTTATGTGGGTTGGTATAGAGGTGTAGTCCCACAGTATCACGCCCGCAACCTTTTCGTAAATCATTCCAACGCCTATTTCGCCGAGCATTATGAACGCGCAGATTACAAGGAAGTATGAAAGGTGGGAAAACACTCTGCTCTTTATGCCCTTCTTTCTGAATATGCGTATGTTAAAAAACCTCATTTCGTCGGGCGTGCCCAGCACAATGTATATGGCAAGCAGGGCCAGTCCGTAGGCGAACAGAAAGGGCAGAAGCTGATGTCTGCTGTCAAATACGTTTTTCGTTATCATTCGCGCTATGTTCTCCACCCAGAACCCGAGGAAGGCGAACACCATCATCGCCACGAAAAAGTAGCACGACTTTATGCCGAAAATAGTGAGCGGCGCGCTCTTTTCCTTTACTGACGCGCCTTCAAGTACCGCCGTATTTTCCATAGTAAAATCTCCTTTATGTTTTACAAGTATCAATATACGCGCCCTTTATAACTCTATTATAACTTCATTATAAATTGAATATAAATTTTTACACAAAATTGCCCGTTGACATATGCGCCGCGCGGTAATATAATTGTATACAGATATTTTGTGTTATGCGGCCGCGTGTTGCGGCCTTTTACATGCAGTATGTCCGCGCAGTCGGACTGAAAAAAATTTTGCGGCCGTATGCGCCGCAGGCGGTGCAATATGAAGTATATACTCGCCCTCGACCAGGGCACTACCAGCACGCGCGCCGTGTTGTTTTCCGAGGACGGCAGACCCGTCCATTCCTGCGGCAGAGAGATTCCGCAGATATATCCCGCTCCCGGAATGGTGGAACACGACCCCGAGGAAATTTTCTTTTCCTCGCTGCGCGTAATATCCAACGTGCTCTCAAAGGCGGGCGCAACGTGTGCGGACATAGCCGCAATGGGCATAACCAACCAGCGCGAAACGACAATCGTCTGGGAAAAGGCCACGGGCAGACCAATCTGCAATGCGATAGTGTGGCAGTGCCGCCGCACGGAAAAGCGTTGCAAACAGCTGGCCGCGGACGGGTATACCGAATTTATCCGCCGCAAGACGGGGCTCATTCCCGACCCGTATTTTTCGGCAACCAAACTGGAGTGGATACTTTCCAACATTCCCGGCGCAAGGCGGCGCGCAGAGCGCGGCGAACTGCTGTTCGGCACGGTGGATACCTACCTTATATGGAAGTTCACTGAGGGCAGAGTTTTTGCCACCGACTACACCAATGCCGCGCGCACAATGCTCTTCAACATACACACTCTGCAGTGGGATGAGGAGCTGTTGTCGCTCTTTTGCATACCCCGCGCAATGCTGCCCGAAGTGCGTGCGGGCGGCGCCGACTTCGGCTGTACGGACGCGCACTGGTTCGGCGGAGAAATTGCCATACGCGGCGTTGCGGGCGACCAGCAGGCCGCGCTGTTCGGCCACCTCTGCCTTGAAAAGGGTCAGGCCAAAAATACCTACGGCACGGGCTGTTTTATGCTTATGAACGCGGGCAGCGAGGCTCCCGCCGTAAAGGACGGACTTCTCACCACGCTGTGCGCGTGCGTGGACGGAAGACCGCAGTACGCGCTGGAAGGTTCGGTATTCATAGGCGGCGCGGCCGTTCAGTGGCTGCGCGACGGACTGGGCATAATAACTTCCGCCGCAGAGACGGAGGAGCTTGCAAGGCGCGTCAGCGACACCGCGGGAATGTACTTTGTGCCTGCATTCAACGGACTGGGCGCGCCCTGGTGGGACGGCTCTGCCTGCGGCATCTTAAGCGGAATTACCCGCGGCGCGCGCAGGGAGCACATTGTCCGCGCCGTGCTCGAAGGCATTGCCTTCCGCGTGAACGACGTTCTCCGCGCAATGGAGGAGGCCTCGGATACTACAATTTCGGGCCTTGCCGTGGACGGCGGCGCAAGCGCCAACGATTTTCTTATGCAGTTCCAGGCCGATATTTCCGCCTGCACGGTGATAAGGCCTGCCGTGACGGAAGTGACCTCTCTGGGCGCGGCATATCTTGCGGGACTCTCCTGCGGGTACTGGAAGGCGGAGGAATTATTCGGCAATAAGGTCGTGGAACGCCGCTTCAATGCCGAAATGCACGAAAAGAAGAGGGCTCAGCTGCTTTGCGGCTGGCAGCAGGCAATACGCCGCTCGCGCATGCAGTAATTGCGGCATATTCCCGTCTCAATTGTATTTTTTGCGGAAGTGCGCCAGGGCGTACAAAATCTGCGCTTAAATGCCAGATTTGCGCGTTGTTTGCCGCATATTGCCGCACCAATTTTTAATTATGGATAAATCTTCACATTATAAACTCAATTTCGAACTTGTGCCTGACAGCTGCTGGTACTCCAATCTTCGCTCGCTGCTCACGCCCGCCCAGTGGAACGCCGTGCGCAAAAAGGCATATGCCCGCGCGGGCGGGAAATGCATGATATGCGGCGCGCCGTCCGGTCGGCTGGAAGCGCACGAGCGGTGGGAGTACGACGAAAAGAACGCCGTTCAAAGGCTTGCGGACATAGTTGCCGTCTGTCCCGCCTGCCACGCAACCATACACATAGGCAGAACGCAGCTAAAAGGCGACGCCCGCGCCGCCGAGGACCACTTCATGCAGGTCAACGGCTGCAGTTATGCGGAGATGCGCGCCGCGCTCGGCAAGGCCAACGAGGACCATCGCCGCCGCAACCGCGTTCCCGAGTGGAAACTGGATATTTCCGCCCTCATAAATTTTATGTGATTGTGTGCCGCATTTTATTATCGTTGCGGCACATTTTATTATTATGGAAAGGCGCGCGGCCTTGCTGTCAGTTTTAAAATGTCGTTTTCAGTTTGCGCGGGCACGTCTGCGTTCCGTTGCGGCAAAAAAATGTATGTTGTGCGGCGCTGGTTGTGCCGCATATTTTATTTTTTCATAAAATTTGGTGTGCGGGCGGCAGATGTCGGCAGGTTATCAACAATGTGTTAAAAGTTATCAACACCCAAAAGCTCAACCGCGCGTTTTCCGCCGATAGCGGCGCAAGTCGGCGTGTTTTTAAGATAGCTCCGTGTTAGAAAAAAACACACCATATATTGTGCCGCCGTACTTGACAAAACACTATATGTGTTATATACTTTTAACTACGCGCTGAAAAATGAAAGTGATGTTTTCCGTTTGCCGCATTTTTATCTTCGGGTAAAAATTGTCGGCTTTCAGCTTCTGAAGGCAGTTGCCGCGCATTGTTTTCCACCGCGGAACGCGCAAAAAAGCGTCGTGCGCTCTGTCTGCACGTCGCCGCCGTACAGCTTCAGACGGAAGGGCCCCGCTCCTCGCTGCGTACGCTGAAAAAAACAGCTTTTCATGCGGCTTCAATCACTTTTTTCACCACTTTCAGATTACGCCTGTCGGCCGCGCATAAATTGTCACACAATTATTTATAATAAATAGTTATACAAGATATTGTGCTGACTCTATTGACTTTATACAATATGTGCGGTATAATATAGGCGTTCGTTCGGAAGGAAGGGGGATTTGTTCAGCTTCCGAAAAATGGCAATACGCAACTGACTGCGCCACTCATACTTTTGCAGGCGGCGCTTTAAGGAGGAATTTATGAAAGTTATAAAAAGGGACGGCACTACCTGCGATTTCGACGGTAACAAGATAGCCGTAGCCATAAGAAAGGCCAACGAATCTGTTGACTTCGAGGACAGAATCACCGAAGACCAGATTACGGCCATTGTGGACGATATCTCTTCCCGTCACCGTGCCCGCCTTCTCGTAGAAGATATTCAGGATATGGTCGAGGAAAAGCTGATGGAGCTGCAGAAGTACCAGCTCATGAAGTCCTACATTCTCTACCGCTATGAAAGGGCGCTTGTAAGAAAGGCCAACACCACGGATGAAAGCATACTTTCCCTCATCCGCAACTCCAATAAGGAAGTAATGGAGGAGAACTCCAACAAGAACGCACGCACGGCATCCACCCAGCGTGACCTCATCGCGGGCGAAGTTTCCAAGGACCTTACCCGCAGAATTCTGCTTCCCGAATACATCTCCAAGGCTCACGATGAAGGCGCCATCCACTTCCACGACGCCGACTATTTCCTTCAGCCCATATTCAACTGCTGCCTTATAAACATACAGGATATGCTTGATAACGGCACGGTAATGAACGGCAAGATGATAGAGAGCCCCAAGTCCTTCCAGGTAGCGTGCACCGTTGTCACCCAGATAATAGCCTCCGTCGCATCCTCCCAGTACGGCGGCCAGTCTGTCAACGTTGCCCACCTCGGCAAGTACCTTCGCCGCACCAAGGAAAAGTACATGAAGCAGTGCGACGAGCAGTTCGGCGACAGCATCTCCCAGGAGGAGAAGGATAAGTTCGTATCCATGCGCCTTAAAGACGAGCTCAAGGCAGGCGTTCAGACCATACAGTATCAGATAAACACTCTGATGACCACCAACGGTCAGTCGCCTTTCGTTACGCTCTTCCTCTATCTCAAGCCCGATGATCCCTACATCGAAGAGAACGCGATGATAATAGAGGAGATACTCCGCCAGCGTTATCAGGGCATAAAGAACGAAGTGGGCGTATACGTAACCCCCGCGTTCCCCAAGCTCATATACGTGCTCGACGAAAACAACTGCCTCAAGGGCGGCAAGTACGACTACCTTACAAAGCTTGCGGTAAAGTGCTCATCAAAGCGCCTCTACCCCGACTACATCTCCGCAAAGAAGATGCGCGAAAACTACGAAGGCAACGTATTCTCTCCCATGGGCTGCCGTTCTTTCCTCTCTCCCTGGAAGGATGAAAACGGCAACTACAAGTTCGAAGGCCGTTTCAACCAGGGCGTTGTATCGCTCAACCTGCCCCAGATAGGCATTCTCGCCCGCGGCGATGAAGATAAGTTCTGGAAACTGATGGAGGAGAGGCTTCAGCTCTGCTACGAGGCACTCATGGTCCGCCACAACGCGCTCATGGGCGTATCCTCCGATGTATCTCCCATCCACTGGCAGTACGGCGCAATAGCCCGCCTCGGCAAGGGTGAAAAGATTGATAAGTACCTGCTCAATGGTTATTCCACCATTTCGCTCGGCTATATCGGCCTGTACGAAGTGACCAAACTTATGAAGGGCGTTTCGCACACCACTCCCGAAGGCCTTGAATTTGCGCTCAGAGTAATGAAGTGCATGCGTGACCACTGCGAGAAGTGGAAGAAGGAGACGGGCATAGGCTTCGGTCTTTACGGTACCCCCGCAGAGTCGCTCTGCTACCGTTTCGCTCGCATAGACAAGGAGCGTTTCGGCACCATAAAGGACGTAACCGACAAGGGTTACTACACCAACAGCTACCACGTTGACGTGCGCGAGCATATCGATGCCTTCTCCAAGTTCAAGTTCGAAAGCCAGTTCCAGCAGATATCTTCGGGCGGCGCAATCTCCTATGTCGAGATACCCAACATGCGCCACAACCTCACGGCAATGGAGGACGTTGTAAGATTCATTTACGACAACATTCAGTATGCCGAATTCAATACCAAGTCCGACTACTGCCAGGTATGCGGTTACGACGGCGAGATAATGATAAACGACAACTACGAATGGGAGTGCCCCGTATGCCATAACAAGGACCAGCGCAAGATGAACGTTACGCGCCGTACCTGCGGCTACCTGGGTGAAAACTTCTGGAACGTAGGCAAGACCAAGGAAATCAAGGCGAGGGTTCTGCACCTCTGATAACAGAGCCGATGCGGACGGCCGCGGAGCAATATGGCTTTCGGCCATCGGTAGAATAAATGAAATTTATGCGTGCCGCGCACGGGGAAAACCGCATGCGCGGCGCACTTTTGTATAAGCCGTCAGGCGCGGAGAATATTTTTTATGAATTACGCAACCATAAAATACTATGATATAGCCAACGGTCCCGGCGTGCGCGTGTCGCTGTACGTCAGCGGCTGCCGCAATCACTGCAAGGGCTGCTTCAACCAGGAAACGTGGGACTTCAAGTACGGCGAACCCTTCACCGAAGAGGTCATTCAAAAGATTTTCAAGGGTCTTGAACCCGACTACATAAAGGGCTTTTCCCTGCTCGGCGGCGACCCGTTCGAACCCGAAAATCAGCTCGCGCTCGTAGATTTCATGGAAAGGCTAAAAAAGCAGTTTCCCGATAAGTCCGTGTGGGCGTGGACGGGATACAACTTCGAAGCCGACCTTCTCGCTGGCAAAAAGGGCGATATAGACGTGACTATGCGCATTTTAAAGTGTCTGGACGTGCTTGTGGACGGCAGGTTCGTGGAGGATTTGAAGAATCCCGACCTTTTGTTCCGCGGCTCTTCCAACCAGCGCGTCATACTTGTAAAGCCCTCGCTGGAAAAGGACGAAGTTGTGCTCTGGGACGAAAAAACTGTCGTTTAAAAAGCCGTTAATTCCGCCATATGTGGCGGGCAATTAAAATTTTACAAGGGGAATAACCTATGAAAATCGCAATCAAAAAGCTGAGCGAAAACGCCGTGATTCCTGCATACGGCAGCGAATTTGCCGCCGGTGCGGACCTGTATGCCTGCACCGCTCAGCCCGTCATCATACAGCCCGGCTGCACGGAAGTCATACACACGGGCATAGCCATTGAATTGCCCGTGGGATATGCGGGACTTATCTATGCGCGCAGCGGCCTTGCCACAAAGCAGGGGCTTGCTCCCGCCAACAAGGTAGGCGTAGTGGACTGCGACTATCGCGGCGAAATAATGGTGGCTCTGCACAATCACTCCTCCCAGGCGAGAACGGTGAGCGGCGGAGACCGCATTGCCCAGCTTGTAATAACGCCGTACATCACGGCCGATTTCGAGGAGGCGGACAGCCTTTCCTCTACGGTGCGCGGCGAAGGCGGCT
>DVMA01000091.1 GCA_018715195.1 Candidatus Coproplasma excrementavium
ATGCCAAAACATAGCAAAAAGCCCGGATTATCGGATAAAAGAGCGGTCAAAACGCTGATTTTTCGATAATTCGGCCTGTTAAACAGCAATAACAAACGAAAGAAAACAAACAAAAAATAAAACTTGAAAACCGTTGAAGTGAAAGCTTCCGGGGGTTCGAATCCCTCTCTCTCCGCCAAAGCAGAATGCGCCAAAAACCGTAAAGGTTTTTGGCGCATTCTTCATTTGTAAACGTGTAAGCGGACGTTTGTTTATAATCAGCTCGCTTTACAGACAATATGTGCAGTATTACGAATATTACTGTATTACAGAAAACTGCGCACGGCTTTAAGCCGTGCGCAGTTTTTACTTTACAGATTATTTTTTGTCTTTGACGTCGGGTTTTTCGGGCGCAGCTTGCTCGGCAGGTTTTGCTTCAGCAGCGTCTTTTTTCGCTTTTTCCTCTTCCTTAACAGGGGAAACTATTTTGGGAAGGGAGAGCCCCGCCATATTGTAAATTTCTTCGAGCGGAGGGAGCGACTTCAAAAGTCCCGATAAAAAGTTTGCGGTGGAAGTCTTTCCGTCTGTGCCCTGGCCGCCGTCCCAAACGGTAACCTTGTCTATCTTCACGCCGGAAATTGCCTTGACCTGTTCGGCTACGATGGTTTCCAGTTTGTCGGCTATGAGCAGGCGCACCGCGTCGGGCGCAGTTCCCGCGCTCTTTACAAGCGCGTCCATACCTTCGGCCTGCTTGGTAAGCTTTTCGCGTACGCCGCGCGCCTCCGCGTCCATCTTGCAGAATATTGCGTCGGCCTCGCCCTTTGCCTTTCTTCTGGTCTGTTCGGCTACCGCCTCGGCCTCTATTTCAAGCTTTCTCTTCTCAATGTCTGCGGCGACGATTATGTCGGCTTCCTTGGTAGCTTTTTCCCTTGCGGCACGAGCAACTTCCGCCGACTGCTCGGCGCTGTAACTCTCTTCCAACGCCTTTGCCGCCTGAACTTTTTCTGCGGCAACGGCAAGTTTGAGCGCTTCGGCCTCCTTTTCGCGCAGCACTGCCTGCGAACGCGCTATTTCAGCCTTGGCCTTGTTTTCGCCGTCTATTGCGGTCGATTCTGCCTCGGCTACGCGGATACGCTCTTCCATTTTGGCGTTGGCCTGGCCTATCGCACCCTTTTTATCCTCTTCGGCAACGGATACGCGCGCATCGTTTATGGCCTTTGCCGCAGCCTCTTTGCCGAGCGCGGTTATGTAGCCCGATTCGTCGGTGATGTCCGTTACGTTTACGTTTATGAGTCGCAGACCGACTTTTTTAAGCTCGCCTTCAACGTTTCTTGAAATGGCCTCGAGGAACTTATCTCTGTCGGAGTTTATTTCCTCTATGTTCATGGTGGCTATCACAAGCCTGAGCTGACCGAAAATTATGTCGCGCGCAAGGTCGCTTATTTCGGACATTTTCAGCATTCCCAACCTTTCGGCGGCGTTCTGCATAACGCCCGCATCCGTGGATATGCCCACGGTAAAGATGGAGGGAACGTCTATGCGGATGTTCTGTTTGGACAGAGCATTTTTAAGGTCTACCGAAATGGAAAGGGGAGTGAGGTCCATAAAGGTGTACTTCTGGAGGAACGGCCATACGAATGCCGCACCGCCGTGCAGACACTTTGCCGAATGGTAAGTTCCGTCCGAAGAGGACTTCAGTTTACCGTAAATAATCATAATCTTATCGGGCGGGCAGGTCTTATAGCGCACCGCAACGGTAAGCACGATCATGAACAGTAAAAGCACCACTACAACTACAATTGCTATAATAGCTTCTGTCATATCATTTTCTCCTGCTATATTTAATTTAAGTGGTCATACTTTTTTTACGACCGCAAAATCATCGCTGTAGTCCACAATCTCGACGGTACTGTCCACGGGTATGCGCTCGCCTTCGTCCGTCATTGCGTCGATTTCCATAAAACTGCCCTGGGCGGTGAGCGTGATTTTACCCCTGCCCGAACGCTTTTCCGGTATGCTTACGTACACGGTGGCAACTGTGCCGATGAGGTTCTTTTTTACTATGTTGCCCGAACACTGCAACTTTGCAATTCCGCGCATTGCAAATCCTACGCCGAGCAGCGCAACCGTGCCCGTGGCTATGGCAATCAGAATGGGCGCCCATATGTTGCTGCCAAGCGCGGTCTGCGCGGCAAAACCGCACCATCCGCCAAGCGCAAAAAACGCCGTAAGTCCTTTTATGGTGAAAAATGAAAGTCCGCCGTCGGTATCGTCTATGGTGTCGGGCCCGCTGAGGCCGCCGTCCATGTCTATGTCGCCGCCGCCGAGCGAAAACAGCATTATAATTATCTGTATTACGAGAAAAATGCTGGCAACCATTGCGATTATAAAGTAAATTTTTTCCGCGGTGGCCAGTTCAAGGAACCAGTCCATATATTCCTCCGTGTATATTTTTGTATACATATAGAGTATAACATGAGAAATATGATTATGTCAACAGCGTGATATGCTTTTTAAATGCTTCAAAAAGAGGATACTGCAGGAGGGGCGCCTTTGCGGCGCCCCTCCTGCAGTATAAAAATTCATACGGTGTCAATAATCTTTCTGGCAGCTTCAATCACCTTTTCGCGCAGAGGAGCGGGGGAGAGTACCCTTACCCCGCCGCCGAAACCGAGTATCTTGCTTATGAGTCCGTCGTCATCGGGCGCGGAAATTTCGGCGATGAATTTGTTGCCGCGCGGCTCAATGTTGTCTATGCCCAGCCATTCCTCCACATCGGGCAGCTTTTCTCTGTCGATTTCCAGCTTGAGTTCCACCAGCTCGTCCGAGCGGTAGCGGAAGTTGAGCGGTATGTCTTCGCGCGTTATCTTTTTCTTTTCAAACGTCTTGCCCGTAAAACGCGCGCTCTTTATTCTGCCTATCTTGAATGTGCGCCAGTCCTGCTTGGTGTGGCAGAAGGCGTATACATACCACACGTTCTGCTTGAATATGAGAACGTGTGGGTCAATTATTCTGCGGCTGTGCTCGCCCGAGCGGGAGATGTAGTCTATGTCCAGGCAGAGGCTCTCTTCAACGGCGCGCTCGCATACGCGCATCTTGTCCGAAAAATTTTTGGTGTCGCCCCACGTGCCGCCGTCAACTATTATGCTGCCGCTCACCGAACGGTCGTCGTTTTCCGTTTTAATCTGCTGCCTCAGTTTTTCAAGCGCGGTTTCGGTGGCGTCGTCCGATACCTGCGACTCCATTGCCGTCAGTGCGTTTATTACCGCCGTGTACTCGTTCTTTGTAAAGTATCCCGAGGGCAGCCTGTACGTGTCGGCAATGGTTATGCCGCCGTAACGTCCGCGCACCACGTCCACGGGCACGCCCGCAACGGCCAGCTCCTCTATGTAGCGGTACACCGTGCGCACGGATATGTCGTAGCGGGAGGCAATGTCGCCCGCCGTCACCTTTCTGCGCGCAAGCAGCATAAGCAGCATCTTCACCATAATCTGATATTTCAAAATTTCACCTCACAGGTCATAAAACATGTCCGCCCGCAGTATACATATTCCGTCAGAACAAGGCACGGCTTTCCGCCCGCTTTTTCAGACGCGGACAAAAATTTAAATTTCTGAAATTATTTTATCATATATGACAATATGTGTCAAGTATAATATTTATAATGTGCAGTGTAAGATACAGAGAGGTGAACAGATATGACGTTTTTCAGATATGTTGACAGACAGAAACAGCGCATAAGGGACAGGCACGCGGGCGAAGAGATTGTAACCCTCGGCGGCGAAAACCTGGTGAGGGGAGGAGATTTTTTCGGCGGGGCGGAGTGCGCCGAGCGAGCCGAGAAGGAGATAGAGCGTCTGTTTTCCAAGCTGGACGGCATGCGCGGACTCAACAAAAATGAGCGCGCAAGGTTTGCCCGCAGAACGGCAGACGCGGTTTAAAATGCCGTTAGTTGCGGCATATATACGCGTCAATTGAAAAAAAGCAGGGGGCTGTGCGGCTTAAAGCCGCACAGCCCCTTATATATTTACAGTATTTTGAGATTTGTTGAATCTGAAAATTGCGTTCTTGCCGCTAACTTGGAAAAAAGCTTTACTCGCCGCGGCGCTTTACTATAATGCGTTCGGCCAGGGCGACGGCGGCGTACATTCCGCCCGCCAGCAGGCACAGAATGAACGTGGCGGCCATTACAAGGTCCAGGCGGAACACCTGCCCGCCGTATACAATCAGATACCCCAGTCCCGCGCGCGAGACTATGTATTCGCCCATGATAGAACCTATCCAGGCCAGCCCCACGGCCACTTTTAGCGTATTCATGAAGGCGGGGAGGGAGGCGGGAATTACAAGCTTGGTAAGCATTGCCACGCGCCCCGCGCCCATCGAGCGCATAAGCGTCTGTCTTGTTTTGTCGACCGAAATGAACCCTGCCAGCATATTCATAATGCATACTATTATGCTGACGAGCACGGTCATGAAGATAATCGCCGTATATCCCGTGCCCATCCAGATGATAATCAGCGGGCCGAGCGCAATTTTGGGCAGTGCGTTAAGCACCACCACGTACGGTTCAAACACTCTGCGCACGCTGTCGTTCATCCACAGCAGTACGGCAATCAGGTAGCCTGCCGCAACGGCTATTACAAAGCCTGTTATCGTCTCCATAAGCGTTATGCCTATGTGGTAAAACAGCGTGCCCGCCGCGGCTAAATCGGCAATGGTGCGCGCCACGCGCGAGGGCGAGCTGGTTATGAACGGGTCGAACACGCCCGTATCGGCGAACAGTTCCCACAGCCCTATCAGCGCCACAAGTATGGCGGCGCGCACAAGGTGCACGGCAATTTTCTTTCGTTTTATGCCCTTAAGGTACAGCGCGTGCTGCGCCGAATATGTCTTGTTTTTGTGCTTCATAATGGTGCTTTGCGGCCGCAGCCGCTTAATTTTTTAAGTAATATTTTTTACGTTGGTTGCGGCATATTGCCGCACGAATTGATAATTCAGATGCCCAGTTCCTTTCTCAGCGTTTCGAACAGAGCGGCAAACTGCGGGTTTTCCCTGCGCTTTTTGGGACTGCCTTCGCCGAACGTTACTTCGTGTTCGGCAACCACGGTGGCGGGACGGGAGGAGAGCACTATCACCTTGTCGGACAGCGCAATCGCCTCCGATATGTCGTGCGTGACCAGCAGCGCCGTCTTTTTTTCGCTCTTTATTATGTCGTGCACGTCGTCGCATACGGCAAGGCGGGTCTGATAGTCCAGCGCGGAAAACGGTTCGTCTAACAGCAGAGTCTGCGGCTGCGCCGCAAGCGTGCGTATGAGCGCCACTCTCTGCCTCATTCCGCCCGAAAGCTGGCTCGGCGTCTTTTTCAGGAAGTCGCCCAGTCCGTACTTCACCGCAAGAGCAACGGCGTTTTCGCGCATCTCTTTGGTGTTCTTTTTCTTGACCTCCAGCGGCAGAAAAATGTTCTGTTCCACCGTGCGCCAGGGGAAGAGGGCGTCCGTCTGCAACATATACCCGAACTGTCCGCCGCCGCGCTCAACCTTTCCGCCGCCCGGGGCGATAAGTCCCGCCGCAAGCGAAAGTATGGTGCTCTTGCCGCAGCCCGAAGGGCCTATAACGGACACAAACTGACCCTCTTCTATGCAGAAACTTAAATTTTCTACCGCCTTGGTCTCCCCCGCGGGGGTGTGGTAGGCGTAACTTACGCCGCTGAATTTAAGACTCATACACTTCTTTATAAACCTTGTCGGCCAGGTCGGTCAGAATCAGGTCGTCAAAGTCCACGCGCCGCTCCAGCTCGCCCGAGTTTTCTATTACGTCCTGCAATCTGTCGAACGCGCTCTCCTTCATGGCCATATTGTCTACCCACGCGTCGATGTCCTTGTAGGCCTGCACGGAGTTCGCAATGCTGCTTTCGGGCGTGCCGTCAAAGTAGGGCGCAAGGTACTTGGCAATGGTCGCCGCGTCCGTCTCCGTCACGTACTTTATCGCCCTCGTCACGGCGCGCAGCAGACCCTCTATCTTTTCGGGGTTTTTGTCAATATAGCTCTGCTTTGCCGTAAAACAGGTGTAGGGTATCTCGCCCGACTGCTGTCCCACGGAGGCCACTATGTATCCCTTGCCCTCGGCCTCGTAATCGCTGGCCGTCGGCTCGAACATCGTGCAGAAGTCGGCTATGCCGCTCTCGAACGCCGCCGTCATATAGTTGAAGTCCACGTCGTAGTTGAGCGAAGCGTTCACGCCCAGTTCGTCTATCACGTATTCAAAGGTCATTGCGGGTACGCCGCCCTTGCGGCCCGCCAGAATCTGCTTGCCGTCAAGCATGCTCCAGTCAAAGTCTTCAATATCCTCCCTCGCGACAAGGAAACTGCCGTCGCGTTTTGTCAGCTGGCCGAATACTTTGGGACTGTCGGACGAGCCGCCTATCTCCACGTACAGCGCGGCCTCGGGTCCGCAGAAACCTACGTCGGCAGAGCCCGAAAGTACGGCGGCCATCGTGTTGTCTGCGCCGCCGCCGTTGGTGAATTCCACCTCAAAGCCTTCGTCTTCATAGTAGCCGAGCGCCTCGGCAAGGTACATGGGTGCGTAGAATACGGAGTGCGTTACCTCGTTTATTCTGACAAGGTCGCCGCCATCCTTGCACCCAGCAAGCGAAAGGGGTAATGCGGCCGCGCAGACGGCCGCGGCTATGCTCAGAATGAGTTTTTTCATACAGCTTTTATAGCTCCTTTACTGTCGGAAATTTTTATATGTTACAGTTTATGCCGCCGCCGCCCGCGTTGTTACCCCGCCGCACGGCCGCCTTTCTTTTTTTATATTGCCGCTTTCCCCTTCGGTTATTGTTTGACAACGGGGTGACTTTTGTTTTATAATCTAGACTGTATAACTACGTAAATAATAACAACTTGCGGCGGCCTTTTGTTCAGGCTGTTTTGTTTGTTTTAAGAGGTTACTTTATGGAAAAATCGTACAACCCCAAATCATTTGAGGACGAAATTTACAAGCAATGGGAAGAGGAGGGGTGTTTCCGCGCCGAGAGAGACGATAACAAGGTGCCCTTTACCATAATGATGCCCCCTCCCAATATTACGGGTCAGCTTCATATGGGTCACGCGCTGGACGAAACTTACCAGGATACGCTGATAAGGTTCAAGCGCATGCAGGGCTACTGCGCGCTCTGGCTGCCCGGCACCGACCACGCCTCCATCGCAACCGAGGTAAAAATCGTCGAGCAGCTCAAAAAACAGGGCATAAACAAGGAAGATTTATCCCGCGAGGAATTTTTAAAGCTCGCCTGGGACTGGAAGGAAAAGTACGGCGGCAGAATAGTCACCCAGCTCAAAAAGCTCGGCTCTTCCTGCGACTGGTCCCGCCTTGCCTTCACCATGGATAAAAAATGCTCCCGCGCGGTAAGGGAGGTGTTCGTAAACCTCTACAACAAGGGACTTATCTATCACGGCAACAGAATTATCAACTGGTGTCCCGAGTGCCGCACCGCCCTTTCGGACGCGGAGGTGGAGTACACCGATGAAGATTCCTTCTTCTGGCACATAAAGTACTACCTCGAAGGTTCGGATACGGAGGGCCTGGTTGTTGCGACCACCCGTCCCGAAACGATGTTCGGCGATACCGCCGTGGCCGTAAACCCCGCCGACGAGAGATATAAAAAATATATCGGCAAGAACGTCATTCTGCCCATAATCAACAAGCCCATACCCGTAGTTGCCGATGAGCACGCGGATATGGAGTACGGCACGGGCTGCGTTAAAATCACCCCCGCGCACGACCCCAACGACTTCGAAGTCGGTCTGCGCCACAACCTCCCCGTTGTATGCGTAATGAACGAGGACGGCACCATGAACGAGCTCGCGGGCAAGTACAACGGCATGGACCGCTACGAGTGCCGCAAAAAGGTGGTAGAGGAGCTTAAAACGCTGGGCAACCTTGTCAAGATTGAGCCTCACACCCACAGCGTAGGCCATTGCTACCGCTGCCATACCTCAATCGAACCCATGGTATCCAAGCAGTGGTTCGTAAAGATGGAGCCGCTCGCACGCCCCGCAATAAATGCGGTAATGGACAAAAAGACCACCTTCATTCCCGAAAGGTTCGCCAAAATTTACTACAACTGGATGGAGAACGTCAAGGACTGGTGCATATCCCGTCAGCTGTGGTGGGGTCACCGCATTCCCATCTGGTACTGCGAAGACTGCGGAGAGGTCATCTGCTCCAAGGACGACCCCACAGAATGCCCCAAGTGCCACTCCAAGCACATTCACCAGGACGAGGACGTGCTGGATACCTGGTTCTCCTCCGCGCTGTGGCCGTTCTCCACGCTCGGCTTCCCCGAGGATACCTCCGACCTCGAATACTTCTATCCCACGGACGTGCTCGTCACGGGCTACGACATAATCTTCTTCTGGGTTGCCAGAATGATTTTCTCGGGCATAGAACATATGCGCAAGGTGCCTTTCCGCTACGTGCTCATGCACGGAATCGTGCGCGACGAACAGGGCAGAAAGATGTCCAAGTCGCTCGGCAACGGCATCGACCCGCTGGTTATCATAGATAAATACGGCGCGGATGCGCTCCGCTTCTCGCTCATTCAGGGCGTGGCTACGGGCAACGATATCCGCTACTCCGATGCAAAGGTGCAGTCCGCCGCGGCGTTCATAAACAAAATCTGGAACGCAAGCAGGTACGTGCTCACCAACTGCGAAGGCCGCAAAATAAAGGACATAAAGGATGTAAAACTCACCCACGCCGACAAGTGGATAATCTCCAGGTTGCAGTCGGCCATAAGGGACGTAACGCTCGCGCTCGACAAGTTCGAACTGGGCATTGCCTGCCAGACCGCTCACGACTTCATGTGGGACGACTTCTGCGACTGGTATATAGAGCTCACCAAGTCCGCGCTCTGGTCGGATGACGAGAGCAAAAAGGACGGCGCGCTTGCCGTGCTTGTATACGTGCTGGACAGCGCACTCCGTCTTCTGCACCCCTTCGTGCCCTTCGTAACTGAAAAGATTTACAGCGAAATGCCTACGGCAAACGGCAGAATTATGCTTGCGCCCTATCCCCGCTACAATTCCCGCCGCACCTACCGCAAGGAGGCGGCCGCGTTCGAAGGCGTTATGGATATAATAAAGTCCGTGCGCGCGCTCAAAACTGAGACCGGTTGCGCTCCCTCCAAAAAGGTTACGCTCTACCTTGTAACAAACGCAAAGACTATAATCACCGCCAACGAGGACAGCATAAAACGCCTTGCGGGCGCGTCTGAAATAAAGTTCATAAACTCTGCCGAGGAGGCGGGCGAAAATGCCGCCGCCAAGGTGGTAAGCTGCGCAACCGTGCTCGTGCCCATGGGCGACCTTGTGGACGCCGATAAGGAGCGCGCAAGGCTGGAAGGCGAGCTGGAAAAGGTCATTTCCGAAATCCGCCGTGCCGACGGCAAGCTGCACAACAGCGGCTTTATTGCCAAGGCGCCCAAAAAACTGGTGGACGAGGAGCGCGCCAAGCTGGAAAAGTACCTCGAAATGAAGGAGAGGATAGAAGGTCAGCTGGCAAAGCTCTGATAAGCTTTGTACGCGGCGTCAGTTGTTTCGACTTAATTGCAGGGTCGTGTATTCTTGCGCGTGCCGTGCATTGCCGTCCCCTGACGTGCGCTGTGGGTATTGCCGCGCATAATGTGCATTATTTCGCATATTGTGGTGCGATTTTGCTGATTGACCTGCATATATGTGGCAAATACCTGGCTCAAAACAAAAAATGCCGTCTGTTGCGTCCGCAGCTTTTATAAGCAGATTGACACGCACATATGGCCGAATTAAATTAAAATAAAAGGAAATTGCCGCAGAGCAACTGCTCCGCGGCAATTTAAAAAAATGACTATGAAAATAAGAGAAATTACGGCGGCCGACAGGGCCGTCTACCTTGAAATGTCGGCGGACTTTTACTCCTCGCCCGCAGTATTGCACGATATCCCCGCAAGCTATCGTGAGAGCGCTTTTGCTCAGTTTTTAAAGGGCGACCTGTGCAAATGCTTTATCTTTGAAGAGGACGGCAATGTTGCAGGCTACGGCATAATCTGTTTTTACTATTCGCAGGAGGCGGGCGGAGTTTGCGTGCTCTTTGACGAGCTGTACATCCGCAGTCAGTACCGTTCGCAAGGGTTTGGCAGTCAGTTTTTTGCCTATATATTCAAAAATTTTCCCGCACCGCGCTATCTGCTGGAGGTGGAGCCCGAAAACGTGCGCGCACGTGCGCTGTATGAAAAACTCGGCTTTGTGCCGCTCAATTACGTGCGCATGATAAAGGAATGAAAAGATATTCCGCGTATGTGCATACTGCATAAAATTATTTTGCGGAAAAATTTAAAAATTGCGGCAAAAATGTACTCGTAATGCGTTATTTGCGGCATATATGGGGGTCAATTTGCGGCGCGCGTGCAGTTTGCTTTTAAAAAAGTGCTGTGCGCCGCGCTTTTTTTATGGTATAATATGGTTGCGGCGGACAACTTTGGCAAAGAGTTGCGCGGCGCAGGAGGTTCTATGAATAAATTTTTAAAGGTTGCGATATGCGCCGCGGCGGCCGTTTCCGTAAGTCTGCTCAGCGCCTGCGACCTGCTTGATTCATTTTTGGTACATACTCACGATATGCAGTTTGTCGCCGCAAAGGAGGCAACCTGCACCCAGGACGGCAACATAGAATACTATCATTGCACAAAGTGCGGGGAAAATTTTGCCGATGAGGCGGGCACAACTCAGCTTGTAACCGTTGTGGAAAAGGCTACGGGACACGATCTGGAGTACGTTCAGCCCGTAGAACCCACCTGCACGGACGGCGGCAGTTGGGGGTATTACATATGTTCGCGCTGCGAGGAGAAGTTCATTGACGAGGACGGCGAAACTCCCGCCACAGAGAGCGAGCTTGCCCGTCCCGCAAAGGGTCACGAATACAAAGTAGATGTGTGGGAAAATAATGCCGCGGGGCATTGGAATTTATGCGATGTTTGTGGCGAGCGCGTCAACGAATCCGCCCACACCTACGGCGGGGACGGAATATGCACGGTATGCGGCTACGTAAAGGGCGAGGACGACGTCATATACGGCAACAAGGAGGACATTGCCGAGGCCGAACTTTCCATACACTTCATAGAGCTGGGCAATAAGTACACGGGCGACTGCACGCTGATAAAGGTGGGCGATACCGAAGTGCTAATTGACGCGGGTTCCCGTCAGAACAGCGCGCCCGCCATAAAGGAGTACGTGGACGAGTACTGCACGGACGGCAAGCTGGAATATGTCATAGCCACCCACGCCGACCAGGACCACATTGCGGGGCTTGTAGGCAATAAGTCGGGCGGCGAATACAACGGCATACTCTACAGCTACGACATAGGCACGATAATAAAGTTCGACAGAAGCAACAAGTCCTCGGGCAGTACTACGGTATACGGCAAGTTCCTTGCAGGCGTGGAATACGCGCGCTCGCAGGGTTCGGCGGTGTATACGGGCCTGCAATGCTGGAACGGTACGGACGGCGCTCAGCGCACTTACTACCTGGACGAAGAGCAGACGGTGTCGCTCAATATTCTGTATAATTACTATTACGAAAATAAAAGCTCGGACGAAAACAACTATTCCGTATGCTTTTTGCTCACACAGCAGACAGATGACGGCGAAAAGAACTATCTGTTCACGGGCGATCTGGAAGAGGAGGGCGAGGAGTACCTCGTTCAGTACAACCAGTTGCCCGAAGTGGAGCTGTTCAAGGCAGGTCACCACGGCAGTCCCACATCCTCAAACGATGTGCTCTTAAGCGTCATAAAGCCCAAAAATATAGTCGTATGCTGTTGCTGCGGCTCTGACGAGTACACGGACAACAATGCCAACCAGTTCCCTTCGCAGGCGTTTATCAACCGCGCGGCAATGTATACGGAAAATATTTACTGCACTACAATCGTCAGCGACAATGAGGACGGTTACGCCTCCATGAACGGCGATGTGGTGTTCTATTACGACAAGGCCGAAGGTGAGCAGAAGGGTTCGCTCAAGCTGTGGTGTTCGGCCGATACCACAAAGCTTAAATATACCGACTGGTTTGCCGCCAACCGTACGTGGCCCGAGGGCGGTGTATAACTAAATAAATTCAGAGCGGCGCGCCGTTATGGCGCGCCGCTCTTTGCTGTGAATTACAGGTCGGGGTTGACCTTGCGGCGTTTGTGTGGTACAATTGAAAAAAAGGGAAACGGCGCGCTCTGCGCGCGGGAGAGAATATGATGAGAAAACCTGTGACTTTTGATTTTACGTTAAAGCCCAAAAAACCTAACGGGCTTTTTATGGGCATTTTAAAGCTGTTTGCCGCCTATCCCGAAATGAAAAAGCGCAAATTCAGTTGCGAGTACGTGAATATGGAGGGCGTGGAGCCGCCTTACTTTCTGCTTGCCAACCACGCCAGCGAAATGGACTTCCGCATTCTGTATGCCGCCATACGCCCGCTGAATATGAACTACGTGGTCGCCATAGACGCCATGCACGATAACGGCATAGGCCTTATGCGCTTTGCGGGCGGCATATGCAAGCGCAAGTTCATTCAGGATTTGCATCTGATACGCAACATGAAGTACTGCGTGGACCACTACGACAACCCCGTGTGCATATATCCCGAGGCGCGCTACACATTCGACGGCACGGCAAGTTATATACCGCCCTCTGTCGGCAAAATGGCAAAACTTTTAAAAGTGCCCGTCGTCGTGCTCATTGCAGAAGGCAACTTTATCTGCTGTCCGCAGTGGAATAAGGATAAATTTTACAAACGTTATGCACCCTGCCGCGCAAAACTTATCTGCGTTGCAAATAAGCAGGAGGTTATGTCTCTGCCTGCAGAGGAAATCAACCGCCGCATAGCAGATGTGTTTGTGTACGACGACTTTGCCTACCAGTACGAAAATAAAATTGCGATAGACTTCCCCGAGCGCGCCCGCGGACTGCACCATATACTGTACCAGTGCTGCGAGTGTGGAAAGGAGTTTGAAATGTACTCTTCGGGCGACACCCTGGAATGCAGAAACTGCGGCCGCAAGTGGGAGATGACGCGCTACGGCAGACTGGAGTGCAAAAACGGTAACACGCGGTTTGCACACATTCCCGACTGGTTCCGCTGGGAACGCGAAAACGTCCGCCGCGAGGTGGAGGCGGGCACTTACTGCATAGAGGACGAGGTCACCGTACATACCCTGCCAAAGAACAAGTACTTTGACCAGGGAGTGGGCACCTTCCGCCAGGACAGCACGGGCACGCACTTTAAGTGCAACTACTACGGCGAACAGTTTGAAATGCACCTTGCACCCGCGCAGCTCGAGAGCGTACATATCGAATTTGACTACCGCGACAGAAAGCGGCATCAGTTTTTCGGCGACTGTCTGGATATTTCAAAATCGGACGATAGTTTCTGGCTGCACCCCGTACACATCCGCGACTGCATAATGAAGATTTCATTCGCCACCGAGGAGCTGTATCAGCTGGAACACCGACGCATAAAGGAGCGGAAAGAAAGAGAGCAATCGGGCTGAGTAAACTCTGCCTGCTAAATGTTTTGTGTTGAATAAAGTTAAAAAGAGCGCCGCGGCGATTGCAATCGCCGCGGCGCTTAAGTTTTTTAAATCACTGAAACTGAGCTGCCTTTACTCAGTTGAGCTCATCGAAAGTGCCTTCGACTTCAAGTTCAATGGTAGCGCCTTCCGTTACGAAGGAAAGCTTTCCATTTTTATACTGGTTGAAGCCCGTTATCGTGCTGCCGCCTGCTATCACGTCTGAATCCTTGAGCATAAGAACCCTTTCCCTGTCGGGCTCTCCAGGAGCGAGAGATGTGAACCATTCGGTGCCTTTGCAGATGCTTATGGTGTACTCATGACCCTTTACGTAAGTAAAGTTGAACGTAGCCTTGCCGTCCGCGCCTACTTTGCCTGCAACCTGTACATAAGAAGTGGCAGGCTCATCGCCGATGTAGCTGTTCCTTATGTAGTCGCTGTCATAAAATCTTACGAGGATGTCGTCGTCCTCTTCGGCATATTTGCCGAAGTCTATCGTTACGCCGTTCTCCATAGTTTCAAGCACGAGTTTGTCGATGACTGTAATCTGAACGCACAGCGTACCTTCATTTGACGTGTTTCCGCTGGCAAAATTCATCGTCAGCCACGCAGAGCCGGGCTTTACCTTAGTGGTGTCTATCGTGACTTTTATTGCGCTGAACATATTGCCGTTGCCGTACTCGTCCGGGGTTGTTTTTATTGCGCTGTCAGGTATCACGTTCTGGTCAGAGGAAACCACTGAATTTTTTCTGAGGCTGGTCGTATAGTTCCAGTTAAAGCCAACCATCAGGTCCCAGTAGGTGTACACAAACTCACTCTTGTCATCGTCCCAGACGCCGTTGTTGTTGCAGGAATTCTGCACAATTGTGGTGTCGTTTGTCGTTCTGAATGTAAGTCCGCCGTCGGAAAGCACCTCGGTATAAGTGGGCGTTTCGGGTTCTTTGTCTTCCTCGCCGCCGGGGGTGGTTTCGTCGTCTTCGTCAGGCGTTGTTACGGGCGGATTGTCGCCTCCCGAGGGGGTGCCGCCTTCCTTCTTGCCGCCGCAACCTGCAAATACAGCTACGGAAAGTACTGCCGCGCACAGCGTTGCAAGCATCGCTATCATAAATTTTTTCATATTTTTTATCTCCCAGCATTAAAAATCTTGCCTTGTCAAACAAATGGGCAGGTGCTGTTTCTGACTATATGATAACATATATCTTCTTAAATTACAATATTCACATAAAAATTATTATCGGTTATAATTATTTTGTATAACCGCAAATGCAAATTTACCCGCCCGCGCCTTAAGGCGCGGGCGGGTAAATTGAAAATATGAGGTTTAGGAATGAGCGTATGATCGGCCTTTGATTACCGCCTGCCCTGCCGCTTATTCGACAGACTTGAGCAGTTTATCCACGGCGGCCTGCATCTTGCCGAGCGCCTCTTCTGCGTCGGCCTTGGTGTTGGCCTTTACGGAATAATAAATTTTAAGCTTGGGTTCGGTGCCCGAAGGACGAACGCATATAAAGCTGCCGTTTTCCAGCTCATAATATACACAGTTGGTGGTGGGGGAGCCTATGGGCGAGGTCTCACCCGTGGCAACCTCCGTCTTTATATCCTTGGAGTAGTCGCGTATATATGCCACTCTGTAAATGTCGAACTTGGTTACCTGCTTGGTCTTGAGCGCGTCAACCACGGCGTTCATATCTCTCATTGCGTTGAGACCGTGGTACTGTATGGATACGTTCTTGTCGAGCACGTATCCGTATTCCTTGTAAATTTCTTCCAGTCTTTCGGAAACGGTCTTGCCCTTGTAGTCGTAGTAGCAAACCATCTCGGCGCAAAGCATGGAGGCAACGACGGCGTCCTTATCCCTTGCGTGCGTGCCGCGAAGATAGCCGCAGCTCTCTTCAAAGCCGAATACAAAGGTGTACTTGCCGTCCTTTTCCCACTGCTTTATCTTGTCGCCTATGAACTTGAAGCCTACGGGCACTTCAAACAGCGTAACGCCGAACTTGTTGCATATGGCGCGCGCCATTCCCGTCGTAACGAAGGATTTTACTACGGCCGCGTTTGCGGGCAGTTTGCCCTCTTCCTTGAGCCTTGTGAGAATGTAGTCAAGCAGAAGTATGCCCACCTGGTTGCCCGAAAGCGCAACAAATTCGCCGCTCTTGTTCTTTACGGCTACGCCGAGGCGGTCGCTGTCGGGGTCGGTGCCGAATACCACGGTCGCGCCTATCTTTTCGGCAAGCGCTATGCCCTTGGAAAGCGTCTCCTTGAATTCGGGGTTGGGTACTTCAACGGTGGAGAATTCGGGGTCTCTCGTCGTCTGTTCCTTTACCACGGTGGCGTTTATGCCAATCTTTTTGAGTATGGTGGTAACGGGAATGTAGCCCGAACCGTGAACGGGTGTGTACACCAGTTTGAGGTTCTTGCCGCATTTTTTGACTGCCTCTTTGGAGAGTGTGAGCTTTTTGAGCGCTCTGTAATATTTTCTGTCCACAGAGGAGGGAACAACCTTCTTATATTTTGCCAGCTGCTCTTCGGTGGGTACGGGCGCGCCGAGATAGTCGGTCTGTTTTTCTATGAATGAAACGACGGTTGCGGTGTCGTCGGGGTTCATCTGGGCGCCGTCCTCGCCGTATACCTTGTAGCCGTTGTACTGCTTGGGGTTGTGCGACGCGGTCACCATTATGCCCGCAATCGTCTTAAGGCAGCGTACCGCAAACGAAAGCATGGGTACGGGGTGCACTTCGGGGAACACGTACGCCTTTATGTTGTTGGCCGCAAGCACTTCTGCCGCAGCGTTTGCAAATTCGTCAGACTTGAGGCGGGTATCGTAGGAAATTACCACGCCGCGCTTCATTGCGCCCTCGCCGAGCGTCTTTATAAACTGTGCAAGACCCTGCGTTGCGCGCTTTACGGTGTATATGTTCATCATATTCGTGCCGTAGCCTATGATGCCGCGAAGGCCTGCCGTGCCGAACTGAAGTTCGGCGCCGAATCTGTACTCTATTTCCTCATTGTTGCCCTTAATGCCTTCCAGTTCGGCTCTGCCTTCGGCGCACAGTCTCGCGTCCGAAAGCCATTGATTGTATGTATCGGTATAACTCATGATTCCTCCAAAAACGGCGCTCGCCGCGCCATCATGATATATGGTTGGTTTACAACACAAATCCGCCCGTAAGTATGTACGCGCGATTTTATGTTCCTTGTATATAATTATATAAAAAATTTCAATCTTTGTAAAGAGCATATATGAAATTTATCGGCAAAAAATGAAATTTTTTTCAATCAATATGTCGTTAAATTACATATTTTTATATTTTTTAGCAAACGCGGCTGTTGAATTGTCAGTTTAAAGCCCTTGTCTGTGAGTGCAAGATGCGCGTCAAGTGATGTAAAAAAGCGGCGCGCCGATTTATTTCGGCGCGCCGCACAAGATTTGCTTTTTTATTGAATGATGTTTGCGGGCGGTATATATGCTAAGTAAAGGATATATTCTCCGCATTTTTTCAGTGCAGATTTTTCTTTGGAAGTTCAAAGGCGCTCTCTGCCGCCTGAAAGGAAAGTTCAAAGGCGCGCTGTCTGCCGCGCAGAAAATCGGTTGACGGTTACTCGCCGCGCAGGAATTCCGCACGCGAAGTTTCCTTTTCGTGTTCGGGCTTTACTATGGTGCGCTTGTCGGTGAAATACTTGAGTTTGTTGTTGTCGCAGTAGTTTGCAAACTGGTAGCACAGCAGATATAAAAAGCTGAGCGGAACGGTTATTATCAGCGCGGCGCCGAAAGTACCTATGAACCCGAGCATATTCACCGCGAGTATGAGCACGATGGAGGAGGCGTAGAAAGAGAAAGTGGAGGCGGCTCTTCCGCTTTCAAGCGTAAAGGAGTAAGCCATTGCCTGACCCATCTTTTTCTTTCCGCATATGAGTGCGGGCAGCCAGTCGGATATGAACATCATCTTCACGCCGACTAGCAGCATCATGAACAGTACGAACAGGAAAATCTGTATCAGCAGGAACAGTCCGTTGAATGCCACAAACAGCAACAGATACAATACAACCAGGCATACTGCCGTATATACAAAGGAAATGGGCACGTATATAACCGAATACAGCGCAGCCTTGCCGAGATTCTTTATAAGCGTAGCAAGGAAGGGTGAGTTTGCGTGCATGGCCATCTTGTCGTTTATCACAGAGCCCGCCGCATATGTGCCCAGGCCTATGAAAAAGTCGCTCAGCAGCATTGAAACGCAGAGTCCCGCGGCGCTCAGCGCAAGTTCGGTGGGGTGTTCGCCAAGGTACTGCACAAGTCCCGTAAAGTTTTCCTTTATGTCAGAAAAGTGGGTGGCAAGGTTCATAAGATTGCCGTTCAGCATCTCTTTGAACATAGTGTCGAACGAACCTATCAGCGCTTCGTACGCCTCCACGCCCGAAAGTTTATCCAGGAACGGGATGATTATCGCCATGCATATGCCCGTGGTAATGGCCATTACCACAAGAATGTACAGCAGCAGTTTGTACGTCACCCTGAAATTGTCTATGAGTACTTGTATTGTGTGTTTGAATCTCATAAATGCCTCTTTTATGGGTTTATGTAAAGTCGGCACAGCGGAAATTTTGCTCCGCGTCCGCAAAAATTATCTTTGGCAGTACCACGCTCAGACCGCAGGGAAAAGCAAGACGGTCTGCAAAAAAGCGCAGACTTTTGCCGTCCGAAAAAGCCGTAAGAGCGGGGATATGTGCCGTCTGTTGCGTCAGAACGGCCTTACGGGCACTATCTTTTCCACGGCCTTGCCCTCGTGCACGGCAAGATAGCAGTAGCTGTTTTCGCTGTAACGCGAAAGATTGCCGGGGTTTATAAGCTTTACGCCGTCCACCTCGTCAACGCGCGCCTCGTGCGTGTGTCCGTACAGCGCAATGCTGCATCCGCGCATCTTCGCCTCTTCGGCAAGGCGGGTCAGCGTCTGCTTTACGGAGTACATATGTCCGTGACACATAAAAATTTTAACGCCTTCAACTTCTTCAACGCGCTCGTCCTCGCCAAGCTTGTCAAAGTCGCAGTTGCCGTTTATCACAATTGTCTTGTCGGGGTACTTTCCGCGCACGTATCCGCCGTCGGAAGAGAGGTCCCCAAGGTGTACTATTATGTCGCAGTCAGCGAAAACCGGGTCAAGTCTGTCAAGAGCGGCACGGTTGCGGTGGCTGTCCGATACAATTATCAATGATTTCATTTTTCTTATGTACGGTTGCCGCTTACCGCCTGCTTTACGACTGTTTTAAAAGCGCAATCTTTTCCATCAGGTCTTTCAGCGCCCTTGCCCTGTGCGAAACTTTGTTCTTTTCCCGCTCCGTGGCCTCGCCGAAACTCTTTGAAAGGTCGTCGGAATAGAACAGACTGTCGTACCCGAAACCGTGCTTTCCGCACTCTTGTTCAAGGATATGTCCGTCCGTTCTGCCCACGCCGAAAAGCATTCTTCCGTCGGGGAAGTACAGGCATACGGCACATTCAAAGTGCGCGCTGCGGTCGTGAGCGTCCTTCATTCTGCGCAGCAACAGCTCGCGGTTGGCCTTTTCGCCCTCGCCCGAAAAACGGGCAGAGTAAATTCCCGGCGCGCCGCCAAGAAAGTCCACGCATAGCCCCGAATCGTCTGCAAGCGCGGGTTTGCCCAGCGCGCGGCTGACCGCCTTTGCCTTTATGAGCGCGTTTTCGCGGAAGGAGGAACCCGTCTCTTCGATTTCCTCGTTAAAGCCCGCTTCGTGCATGGGAATGATGCGCGCGCCCTTGAAAATTTTCTGAATTTCCCTGATTTTGCCCTCGTTGCCGCTTGCGGCTATAAGTTCGCTGATTTCCATAAGTATGCCTCGCAATTTTGTGCCGCCGTCGCGGCAGAGGGGCGTCGGCCCCGTCTGTATGCGGTCTGCCTCGGCAGAGCCGTAAGGGGTAATGGGGGTACGCGCAGAAAAAAATTTCCGTGCAGAAGATTTTTTTTCTTTGCGTAAAAAATCTTCTGCTTTCAGTATATACCAAAATTGCGCAAAAGTAAAGAGCAAATTTTTGCGCCGCCTATATAATTTGTAAAAAGAGTACCTGCGGACGCGGTATATGCCGAAAATAATTAAAATAATTTTTTTAAATGAGCTTTTGCGCGGCGACCGAATAAATTTTTTTCTGCTTGGCGGCTGTCAAATAAGGGGAAAGCCGTTGTTTGCGGCATATATGCGCCTTAATTGGCTTTGGGCAGAATATCTTTTGGCGGTATGATTAAAGAAAAAAAAGCGCGGTATTTGCGACATATGTGCGGGGCAATTACTTTTTTGCCTCGTCCCAGCTGTGACGGTGCAGGTTGCCGCGCGTTTCAAGTCCTTCAAAACCCGTCTGGCGGAGCGCCTCGTATACGGCAATCGCCGCGGCGTTGGAAAGATTCAGGCTGCGCGCCTCGTTTATCATAGGTATTCTCACGCACTCTTCGGGGTGCTGCAGCAACAGTTCTTCGTCAAGACCGCGCGTCTCCTTTCCGAATACAAGGAAGTCGCCCTCGCGGTACTCGGCGTCTGTATGGCGCACGCGCGCCTTGGTCGTGTAAAAATGAAAGCGTGCATCGGGGTATTTTGCGCACAGTTCGTCAAAATTTTCGTAGACGTATACATTCACAAGGTGCCAGTAGTCCAGCCCCGCGCGCTTTAAATATTTGTCCGAAATGTCAAAGCCAAGCGGCTTTATGAGGTGCAGATTGCACCCGGTTGCCGCGCAGGTGCGCGCTATGTTGCCCGTATTCTGCGGAATTTCGGGCTCCACAAGTACTATATTGAACATAAATTTCCTTTCGGGTCTGTACCCGCAGTTTATATATTTTCGTCTGATTTTAGCATATTTTTAAGCATAAGGCAAGCATTGCGGGCAGGTGGCGCAAGGCTTGCCGATATATAAAAAAACGGGGGAGCCGCGCTCCCCCGAACTTACTTTTTTCTGCTGTTTTTTATTGCCTCTTTTATTATGTCGAAAATTATTGAAAGTATTACCGCGGCAATGAATATCACCCACGCGGGGTGCCACAGGTCGCATAAAAAACCTGTAAGCAGGTAAGTCGCCGCTGCAAACACTATCACCGAATCGCGCAGTCCGCGCATTATTCCGACCGCCGCGCAGTCTCTTTTTCTGACAATTCCGTCGGTAAAAATGGCGACTGCGAGCGCGAATATAAAGACCACCCACGCAGGGTGCCACAGATTGAGTATGGCGCCCAGGCAGATGTATACTATCGCCGCAACCGCAAAAATTATGCCCGTCGCCGCCGAACTTATAATCTGCCTTTTTATGTGCCGTTTTGTCCTTTTGGGCAGGGTTGAAAAGTTTTTTACTCTTTCAGCCTCTTCCCTGGTCATTTCAAGGGGATTGTTACTTTCGCGCGTTTCCGCATAGTCTGAATGGGGTTCGCCGTCTTTGTTCTCGGGCGGCGCGTTCTGCCATTTTCCAATGTCGCAACCGTTCTCGTTTTCCGTAAAATATTTTTGTGCGTTGCCGCGCATGAGCACGTCCATCGATACGTTGAAAATGTCGCAGAGCTGCATTATCTTTTCCGTTTCGGGGAAGGCGTCGCCCGTTTCCCACTTGCTCACCGACTGCCGCGATACGCCTACAAGGTCGGAAAGTTCTTCCTGCGTTATCCCTCGCAGTTTTCTTAAATACTGAATGTTCTGTGCAAAACTCATTGTCCGCTCCTTAAACTCAGACCGCATTTTTACCCTGAATCTGTGCGGTTGTAAGTAAATTATAAATTAGCTTTGCCACAATTTCAACCACCTTTTCGTTGCCTGCATTAAAAATTTTTGTCAACTTTCGGTTGCGCTTAAGCCCGTGTGCCCAATCTGCGCTCAAAGTATTGACAAATCTGCATAATTATGTTAAAGTAATAATAATCAATATTATTAAATTTACAGATATGCACATGGCGCGGAGCTTCCGCAAAAGCGCATTTGTGATGAGAAACATGAAAAAACAGAGGAATACCGCACAGAAGAGGATAATCATGGGTGCACTGGAGTGCGCCGACCACCCTACGGCCACGGAACTTTATGAGGACGTGCACGCCGTAAACCCGCATATCAGCAAGGCTACCGTGTTCCGCGTGCTTTCGCAGTATGCCGAAAACGGAGAAATACGCAGACTTCACCTGCCCGGCACGGACGAGCGTTACGACGCCACTATGACCCCGCACGCGCACATGCGCTGCGCAATCTGCGGCAGAATAGAGGATGTATCTTTTCCCGGACTTGAAAACATACTCGGCGCAAGCGAGCTGGAAGGATTTGAAATTTACTCCGCCGAACTTGACTTTGTGGGAAGGTGCAGGCAATGCGCCGAGGCGGGCCGTACTTTAAACGGCGGCGACAAAGAGACGGAAAACACTGTTTCAGACGGCGCAAGCGCTTAAGCTTTATAACTGATTGAACGGCATATATGCCTTAATTAACGGCTATCGGGGAGCGGGTAACTCCGCCCCGTAAAAATAAAAACGGAGGTCTTTTTTATGAAAGAACTTAAAGGAACGAAAACTGAACAGAACCTGCACGCCGCGTTCTCGGGCGAGAGCCAGGCGCGCAACAAATACACCTATTTTGCATCCGTTGCAAAAAAAGAGGGGTATAACCAGATAGCCGCCATTTTCGAAGAGACGGCCAACAACGAAAAAGAACACGCAAAAATGTGGTTCAAGCTGTTGCAAGGCATAGGCGATACCAGGGCTAACCTCGTTGCCGCGGCAGAGGGCGAAAATTATGAATGGACGGACATGTATCCCGAATTTGCGCGCGTTGCAAGGGAGGAAGGGTTCGAGTCCATCGCCGTAATGTTTGAACGCGTGGCTGAAGTGGAGAAGGAACACGAGGAGCGCTACAAAAAGCTGCTCGCCAACGTTGAGGGCGGCAAGGTGTTCATAAGCGACGACGTGGCTATGTGGCAGTGCACCAACTGCGGCGCCATAATAATCGGCAAGGAAGCTCCCGAAGTGTGCCCCGTGTGCGCTCACCCCAAGGCATATTTCCAGCTCAAGCCCACCAACTATTGATAAAATTAAAGTGCGCCGCGCGGAAAAACTTTCCGCGCGGCGCTTATCTTGTAAAAACAGCCGCCCGCTTGTCAAGCGGGCGGCTGTTTATGTAATGCACGCCTGTGCAACATATTTTGTATTATGCCTGCGCGCCGTCTGTCGGGGCGGGCAGAGGGGGCAGTATGTGCTCAAAGATTATGTTGTCCGCGGTACGCCTTGCGCGCTTTTCCTTTTCGTCGCTGTTTACCGTCCACGCAAGCACCTGAACGCCGCGCTTTTTCTTTGCGGCCACGTACTTGTTGGGCAGATAGTTTATGTCGTAGGAGATGAAGTCGGCGTGCATGTACCTGAACAGCCTCAGAGAGAGCAGCACATAGTTTACGAACCTGTGGTTGCGCACAAGCCTGAACGAACACAGATACCCCACCGAATATTCCCGCGTGCGCTCTTTTAAGTATCTGACGGCCTTGGGGTGGAAGGACTGCATCGCCACAAGGTCCTTTCTGGGATAGTTTTTAAGCTGCATTAAAAGCACGTCGGCCTGTCGTTCGTTGAATTTGCGGCGGAATTTGAGCTCTATGAGAATGGGTACGCGGCCGTCAACCAGTTCAAGCACGTCCGAAAGCATTGGAATCCGCTGTCCGTCCCGCAGTCGGTAGTCCTTGAGCTTCTGCGTGGTGAGCTGTTCTACTATGCCGCTCTTGCCCGTCACGCGCGACAAAAAGCTGTCGTGTATGACCGCAAGGTTGCCGTCAAGCGTAAGATGTACGTCTATTTCAATGGCGTACCCCTTTTCAACTGCCAGGCGGAAGGCTTCAAGCGAGTTTTCGCATACCTCCTCCGAATGGAGTCCCCTGTGCGCTATGGGATACTTTATGAAATTTTCGTTTAACTTCATTTTTACGCTGTCCATATAGTGCTTCCGCCGTGAGCGGACTTTCCCGCCCGAGTGTGTGAATGAGGCGTCAGGTTTTTCCCCTTCGCCTAAGTATTTTCAGCCGCAGAATTGCTGTCGCGGCATTAAAATTTTATGTGTGAAAAACTGGTCGGAACGCGGTGAAAAAACATATTCGTTCCATAATATTTATACCCCGAGGGATACACGCAAAAACGCTATGGAACATTTTTCCGCCGCCATTATGATTTAATTTTTCAGGTTATGTCAATTATAACCGCGAAGCGCCGAAATGTCAATCGGCATGCGGTATGAAGACCGCTAAAATTTGCAAAAATTCTTCACTGCTACCTCATATTTTTACTTGCTTTGCTTCTTTGCTGATTGCGGAAATAATGCGTGCGTACGAAAAACAGAATAGGGCGCGTATTGCGTCCGTGCGCGGCGCATATCTGCATAAATATTAAAAAATGTAAGGTAAAATGTGGCGAAAAAATAAAATGCTCAGCTGTTGCATTTGTCCGCAAAATGGTGTATAATCAAAACAGTATATCTGCACGGCGGGGCGACGCGGCCCGCAGCTTACCGCCGCGTGCGGCAGTTTATAAAAAGTTTTTATCTGGGGAGTTTTCATGGAACGCAAATTTACACTTTCAACCGACTCCACTTGCGACCTCTATGCCTCGTTCATCAGACAGCACGACATAAAGTTCGTAAGCCTTACATATACGGTTGAAGACAAAAACGGCAATATGACCGACGGGCTGGATAATTTTACCGACTATTCGCAGTACGTTGAATTTTACGAGAAACTGCGCGGCGGTTGCCTTTCGCGCACTTCAATGCTCAACTACGAAAGTCATCTTGCACATTTCACCCGCCTTGCCGAAGAAGGAGCAAAGGACGTAGTTCATTTCACCATATCCAGCGGTCTTTCGCCTACCGTCACCGTTGCGGAAAAGGCTGCCGCAGACGTTAAGAAGAAGTATCCCGAATTCAATGTGTATGCGGTTGACTCGCTCTCCGCAACAATAGGTCAGGGTGCGCTTGTGCGTGCCGCGCTGAGAATGCGCGACGAGGGCAAATCTGCCGAGGAGACGGTTGCCTACGTCAAGGACATGCGCCTTAAAATTCAGTATATGATTGCCGTAAACGACCTCAATTATTTAAAGCGCGGCGGAAGAGTTTCCTCCGTGGCGGCCATTGCAGGTACAATGCTCGGCATAAAGCCCATACTCTCTTTCACCAGGGACGGAAAGCTGAACGTCATTGACAAGGTGCGCGGAATGAAGCGCGCGTTCGCCTATGCGCTCGAAAAGATGGAAAAATATCCGCCCGTAAAGGAGCACGAGCTCATCTGGGTTGTACATACCGACGCCCCCGCAGAGGCGGAGGAACTTGCCACCATGATAGAGCTTAAACTCGGTTTCAAGCCCGACATATCCATAATGGGTCCCGTAATCGGTTCTCACGTCGGCCCCGGCGCGGTTGCCGTGCTCTGGAAGTCGGACACCGAGCGCAACGACGGTTAAAAATTGCACAGTGATTATAAAAGCCCCGCGGCATTCGCCGCGGGGTTTAAATTTATGTTATTTGCGGCATATGTGCCGTCCAATCAGTTTTTTTTCTCTACCAGCCAGCCGTCTGGCGGCATAAGAGGCATACCCTTTGAAACTGTATTATTTGCGGCATATGTGCCGTCCGATTTGCAGGGGCTGTGGTGACGGTAGGCCGCGTTATTTTACCGACAACATTCTGTCTATCAGCGTGAAACCGTCCTCTATGAAAAGTCCTGTCTTTTCCGCTTCGTCCTCGGTGTATCTCTTTGCACCGTTGGAAAGGTCGCGCTTGTTGGTATACAGCAGGTAGGGCACGGGATCGGAAACGTGCGTCTTTATTGCGCACGGAGTGGGGTGGTCGGGGCATATCAGCATGCAGTAATCTTCGTCCGACTTGTTCAGACGCTCTATAAGCGTGCCTACAACGTCGCCGTCTATCTTTTCAATGGAATATACCTTGTGCGCAACGTCGCCGTGATGTCCGCACTCGTCGGGAGCCTCCATGTGTATGTATACGTAGTCAAGTCCGCCGTTTATGAGCGCGTCGGCCGCGGCCTCCGCTTTTCCTTTGAAGTTGGTGTCGTAATTGCCCGTCGCGCCCTCTACGGAAATAAACTTCATTCCCGCAAGCAAGGATATGCCCTTTACCAGGTCCACAGCGGAAATTACGCCGCCTTTCAGACTGGTCTTGCGCGCAAAGTCGTCAAGCATGGGTTTGGTGCCCTCTCCCCACAGCCAAAGACTGTTCGCGGGGTTCTTGCCCTCCTTAATGCGCCTTAAGTTTACGGGGTGATTTTTAAGCAGCTCGTAGCTCTTTTTCATAAGCGCGAGAAACTTTTCCGCGCCCTCGCCTGCGGGCAGGTAGTCGGTAATCTTTTTGTCCGAAATGTCGTGCGGGGGCGTCAGCTTATGTCCCGTGCTGCCGTGGTCAACGACCAGGCAATGGCGGTAGGATATGCCGGGATACAGCGTGAGCCCGTCTCCGTCGAGGTGCTCTTTGAGGTAGGCGATAAGTTCTGCCGCCTCTGCCGTGGTTATCTCGCCGGAGGAGTAGTCGGCCATCGTCATATCCTCGTATGCGCCATCGCCCGCAAGAGTTACAAGGTTTGCGCGCATGGTGACATCGGTATCTTTGAGCTTTATGCCCATCGCAACCGCCTCCAGAGGGGAACGGCCCGTGTAGTACTTTTTGGGGTTGAACCCCATTACGGACATATTCGCCACATCGCTGCCCGGGTTGAAACCCGCGGGCACGGTGCGAAACTTTCCTACCTCGGAAAGGGGAGCAATTTTGTCAATATTGGGCGTCTTTGCGTATTCCAGGCAGGTCTTGTTGCCAAGACTTTCAATCTTCCAGTCGGCCATTCCGTCGCCGAGTACCACTACATATTTCATATTTTTTCACCTGAAAATTTTAAATTTATAACTTCGCGCAACCGCGCTGCAAAGTCTTACTTGTTCAGATCCCAGTCTATCGGCGTCTTGCCGTGCGCGGTCAGGTAGTCGTTGCATTTTGAAAAGCATTTGCTGCCGAAAAAGCCGTTGTAGGCCGATAGGGGTGAGGGGTGTGCGCTCTCAAGAATGAGGTGCCTGCCGCCGTCTATCAGCGAGCGCTTTGAACGCGCGTTGCCGCCCCATAAAATGAATACCGTGTTATGCGTCCTGTCAGAAATGAGCTTTATCACGCTGTCGGTAAACCACGCCCAGCCGCAGTTTGCGTGCGAGTTGGCACGGTGTTCGCGTACGGTCAGCGTGGTGTTCAGCAGCAGTACGCCCTCTTTTGCCCACTTGGTAAGGTCGCCGCAGTTCGGTTCGGTTATGTTGAGGTCGCTCTTTATTTCCTTATAAATATTTTTAAGCGACGGCGGAAGGTCTACGCCCTCCTTAACCGAAAAACAAAGTCCGTGCGCCTGCCCGGGTTCGTGGTAGGGGTCCTGACCCAAAATTACCGCCTTGAGTTCGGCCAGCGGCGTGTAGCGGAAACAGTTGTACAAATCGTACATGTCGGGATAGACGATGTAGTGGCTGTACTCGTATTTCAGAAATTCGCGTATCTTTTTGTACCTTTCGTCAGCAAACAGAGGCGCAAGCGCCTCGTCCCAGCCGCCGCCAAGCGCTATCATATGCTCTCCAGCACGGCCAGGTACTTTTTGCACTCGGCCTTTGCGCCGTCCAGGTCGTGTTCAAGATAGTTGCCGCATTCTTCGCGCTTGCTTCCGGGGATTTCAGTAAAGGTGAGCGCCTGTCTGAAGCAGTCCTCAAGCATAGGCTTTATTTCGCCATCGGGTATGCCGTAAGTCAGCAGATAAAATCCCGTGCGGCAACCCATCGGGCCGAAGTAAATTATTCCGTCCTTGCGGTTGCCGTTGCGCAGTATCGTCGCGCAGATGTGCTCTATGGTGTGCAGCGCTTTCTGCTCTATATAGTCGCCCTCGTTGGGCTTTTTGAACCTTAAGTCCCACGTGGTTACGCCGTGACTTTCACCGCATCTGTGAAGTCCGGGCTGCAAGGTGTCGTGATTTTTTGAAAAGGAGGGTATTCTTTCCATATATATTCTCCTGGTTGTTGCTTGTGTCATAATTATCTATAAAACTTGTCGGAAATGGCGTAAACAAGGTGTAATCTGACAATATTATTTTGCAATGTCGGCCTTTACTGCGCCAAAAATGTGCGGTATTTCCCGCTCAAGATTTTTAGCGCAAAGAGCGGTGTTGGCCAAAAACTGCTCCGTGGTGCTGCCGCTGCCCGCAATGTCGGATATGGCTTTGAATGAGTAGAACTTTACGCCTGCGTGTATGCACACCTGCGCAATTGCTCCGCCCTCCATGTCGCGTATGTCGGCGTGAATGTCCTCTGTAAGCAGCTCAAAGTCCTTTTTGTCGTCGTTGAATCTGTCGCCCGTGGCAAGAATCTTTTCCGCGTAGCCGCCCGTAACGCTCAGGGGGAGCAGACGCTCGGTAAATTCATTGAGCGTGCCTATCGGGGTGCCGTTCAGCTGAACAAGGTCAAAATCGTACTGGCACGCGCTTGAAATGCTGTAAATTTCGCCCGCGCGCATTGTGGCGTTCAGTCCGCCCGCAACGCCGATGTTTATTATTGCCTTAGGTGCAAAATTATCGCACATAAATTGCGCGCCGCAAGCCGCATTCACCTTGCCCACGCCGCATACTATAACGGCGGTGTCCTCGCCGCAGAGCGTGCCGCGGTATAACTTTTTGCCGCATTTATTTTCAGTTGACGAAAGCTGCATGTTTTTCAGTACGGGAGCAGCCTCGCTTTCCATAGCTATTACAAAACAAATCATATCTTTATTATATCAAAGCGCGGCGCGCAAGGCAAATTTTTAAGCGCGGCACTTTGTTTATATGCAAAAAATTGCTGAACGGGAGTGGCTGAAATAAATGCGCCGCTGAGGGCAAAAGTTTTTGCCCTCTGCGGCGCATAACAAAATCATTCAAAGTTTTATTTGTAAAAAATTGTACTATTGCAAAGTTTTAATTGCAATTTGGTTTTCATCGGAGCATACGGCAGTGACTGCGCCGTGCAAAAACACAAATGTTATTTTCTGGCTTTGCAAAACTCCGTCCAAAAAGATTCTGCCGTCAGAAAATTCAAGGCGGCGCACAAGTTCCCATATTCCGCGGCCAAGCATTTTGCAGAATGCCTCGCGTGCGGTCCAGTGCATATAAAAATCGCGCGGACAGACAATCTCGCTTCTCTCTTTTTCAGAAAAGGATGCCGTCACCGCGCGGTAAAAATTTTCTTTTAAAATTTCGCAGTCCACGCCTACGGGCCTGTCCGATATCGCCACGGCGCAAAGACTCTGGCTGTGCGAAACGCTGAACTGAACTTCGCCGCCCGTGCAGTAGGGTTTGCCTGCCGCCGTGCGGGATATGCTTAGTTCTTTGCCGACCTCTTTTTCAAGCGCCTTGCGTATAAACTTTTCGCGCTCTTCTGTTTTGCAAAAGTAGAGGCTTATCATAGCATCAGCGACTCAATGTATTCAATCTGTTCGCGGGTGGCAAGGTGCTGCGTGAACGCGCATGCGCTGCCTGCGGCCGTTGCAAAGTTGAGCGCGGAAAAATAGTTGCCCGAACGGAGGTACTCGTGTACGAACCCCGCAATCATGCTGTCGCCCGCACCAACGGAATTCACCAGCTGACCGCGCGCCGCGCGTACGTACATTGCCTGGTCTGTCTCCGTTACCATAACGGCACCGTCCGCACCCATGGAAACTATAACGTTGCGCGCGCCCTGCTTTTGCAGCGAACGGGCACAGCTTGCAATCTCCTTTATGTTGGGCAGCGTTTTCAGCCCGAATATTTCGCTCAGTTCAAAAATGTTAGGCTTTATCAAAAACGGCTTGTAGCGGAGCGTGTTGGTAAGCAGTCCGCCGCAGGCGTCCACAACAACGTTCACGTCCTTTGCGGGACGTATTTTTTTGAGCAGATTTTCATACGTCTTGTCGTCGAGAGGTGCAGGCACGCTGCCGCAGATTATAAGCCAGTCGCCGCTTTGCAATCTGCCACGCAATTTGTCGGTCAGCTTTTCAATGTCCTCTTCGCCGACTTCCGCACCCGCGCCGTTTATGTCCGTTTCCGTTATCGACTTTATCTTTACGTTTATTCTGCTCCTTCCGCCGACTTCTATAAAGTCGTGCTCAAGGCCCGCGGAAGTTACTCTTTCATCTATCGCCTTGCCGGTAAAACCAGCAACAAAGCCGTATGCAAAGGAGGGGTCGCCCAGTTCTTTAAGCGCAAGCGAAACGTTCAGTCCCTTGCCGCCCACGGTTATGTATTCGCTGGCCGTTCGGTTGACTATTCCGCTTTTAAGGTTATTTACTTTTACGTAATAATCCAGCGACGGATTGAACGTAACTGTGTATATCATCTTTCCTCATCACGCGTATAAAGCGCCCTATTGCAAACTTCTTTAGTTTAACTTTATATTATTTGCGGACAAATGTCAATAAAAACGTCCGCCGCGCGTGTAAAAAATGCAATGTGGCAGAATATTGCAAAATTTACACAACATTTTTTCAGTTTTTGAAGTGTTTTTGCACAGATTGCCGCTTTAGCGGCATATATGTATTATGCCGAACTTTATGCAAAATATTTTTGCAATATAAAATAAGAACCAGCCGACACAGTGCGCGATGAAGTCTGATTTTACATTGCGATTTTTTTTGTGCAAAAAGATAGGGTAAAAAAATTATTTCGCTTCTTTTGCAATGGCGGGGGAGGGGCGACCCAAAAGTCAAGTAATTTTATAGAATTTTTTTAGAAATTCAAAAAAAATTTTTAGCTTGCGTTATAATCGGCATTGAATAAGTCTTTCGGGAAAGACTTATCAACAAAAACGGGTACAACCTTAAAAGATTGCACCCGTTTTATTGTACGACAAAAAGCCGCATTTAGCGGCTGTAAACATTTTTGAAAGTACACTTTCAAAAAATCAATCAAAGAGCAGATAACTGTTTTGTGAACAGTTCGGCAGAAGTGCCAAAGCCGAATATTTCACGGGGATAGGCGTTTACCCACCGCGCGACTTCCTGCACACGTTTGTCACTGACCTTTGAAAAGTCCGTGCCTTTCGGGAGCAGTCGACGAATATCGCGGTTGATACGCTCGTTAGAGCCGCGCTCACATGAGGTGTACGGATGACAGTAATAAACCGTTGTCCGCCCGCCGCCGTAAACCGAGCGTTCCAGCCCCACGAAGTCCGAAAACTCCGAGCCGTTGTCAACAGTAATGCTTTTGAACAGCGTTCGGAACTTTTTACCGTAACGCCGTTCGAGTTTGTCAAGATACTGCACGACCGTTGCCGTTTTGCGGTTCGGCATTTTCATGATAATTTCGTAGCGCGTTACCCGCTCGGTCAGCACCAAAAGCACGTTGCGGGTGTACTGCCGCCCGACAACGCAATCCATTTCCCAATGCCCGAAATCGCGGCGCAGGAGAATGTCGGCGGGGCGGCGTTCAATGCTCGTACCCTTCGGCGGGCGTTTTGCCTGCGTTTTCTTGTAATGCTTTTTACGCTGTCCCACGGGCAAATGCTCGGAGCGGATATTCATAAACAGCCCCTGCGCAATATAGCGGTACATTGTAGTTTTACTCACAACCGTTTTACAGAGATTATCGCGCTTAATTTCACCCGCAACGGCGGCAGGGGAGATTTTATCAACGCACACGCGCTTTTCGACATAGCGGACAAACTCGTAATCGTTGCCGACTTTAAGCGGCGCACCGTGCGCCGTTTTATTCAGTTGATATTTGTCCTCGGCGATATTCGGACTGTACCCCTTGACGAACTTATAATGCCGCTCGCCCCAATAGTCGGTATAACTGTAACGCTTATATGTATATTCGCCGCGCTTCAACTCGTTGTAAATGGTTGCAAGGCATACGCCCAACTGCGCGGCTATTTTGCGCTTGCTTATCCCTGCATTGTACAGGGCTTCCAACTGCAAACGCATATCCCAATCTACGTTCTTTGTTCCTTTGTTTTTCATTCCGTTTGATCCGTCCTTTGTTCCATAGTTTCCGTTGTTTCCATAGTGTCCGATTATAAAATTGTCGCCGAAAATCGCCGCTGAAAAGCGTTAAAATCGGCACAGAGAGCACAACGCGCCACCTTGTTATAGACGAGCGGCGGCTTCGCCGCCGTAACAAGGTGGCGCGTTGTGCTTTGACCTGCTTACCTGCCGTTTGCGTGCGGTTTTGCGTGCCAACGGGGGCGCGGACAGGTCTCGCGCCCCCGTTTTATCGTCTTGCAAAGTGAACATTGCCGCATAAATGCGGCAAAAGAACACTTTTTGAGAAAGCCGAAAAGCGCCGTATGTAAGCCATAGGCGCAAAGCAATGAACGATTGAGTTTTTACGCAATTACGCGACCAACGACGGGTTGCAGAGCAAGTCGGTAATTGACATTTGCTTGCTAAATCGGTATCGCAAAATATCGCGCTCCCAATCTACAACGTCATCAAAGATAACGTATTTCAGCACAAAGTCGTTCGTCAATTCCGTTAAAATGTCCTTTGCGGTCAACGTAACGCAAAGTTCCGTGGGTATGCCACGGCTGTAAACAATTCGTTCATTTGTCTTGCCTATGTATTTCAAAATATAGTCCACGCTGTCGCCGTACTCCAACTGCGACGGCGTTATTTCCTCAAAATCGTTGCGACCATACTGCCGTTCAAAAAAGCTGTTTTCGTTCCTCGTCTGCATTTTGCCCTGCGCCGTGCTGTAATCGGTCTTTTCTTCGAGCTTGCCGAGCATTTCGCCGTCGGGGACGTATAAAAGACCGTGGAAGTGCAGGCGACCCGTTTCGGGCGCACGCTCAAACACCCCCATATACCGCCAGCCGCGGCGGGTGTGGAGATTTGAAAGGCAACGGCGCAGCTTGCGCCTGAATGTTTCCTCATCGTGCTTTTTATCGTCATAAGTAAAAGTTACAAAGAAATTCCACTTATTGAGGTAAGCTTTGCGGCGAAAACGCTTTTTACGGTGGTGCAGGTTATTCAGCTTGCGCTTTATGCGCTCGGTGATATTCACTTCGGCAATCTCTTCTTCTGTAAACAGAGAACACAAGCCGTCGTGAATATAATCGGTCATATGCTTTTCTATCTTCCTGTCGCGCAAGCCCCTGTTATATGCCTGCATAAATAAATCGTCAAAGAGAATATCGAGGGCAGAGCGAGTACCGCCAAAGCCCTTATCTGACGATATATCAATGCGCATAGCGGCGGTACGCTTGCCACGCTCGTAGTCCCTGCGCTTGTCGCGCATAATACGGTTATAGACCATTTCCTTTTGCTCGTCCGTATATTCCTTTGACCGTCTGCGGCGGTTAGATTTACGGGCAGGCTTTACAGCAGGGGCTTGCACGTGGCGGCAAGGCGTTGCTATGAGATGACGACCGTCATTATATACTTTGTACCGCTTCGGCGTATCGTCCAAAAAGGGAAACGGACAACCCTTCAAGTCGTCCGATTGAATAAGATTTGCAACACCCATTTTACCACCTCAAAATCAAATTTAATAAACACCGCTATGCGGAATAACACCCCTGCGGGGAAAGGCTGTTAAGAAGATAAATTATTTGCCCTGCCGTGCCTTGCGTTCTGCCGCACAGTCGCGCATAGCGCACATAAAGCCCTTTGCATACTGCACGCTGTTGCGGGTAGATTTACCCGACTGCGCAAGCCGCTTGTTGTCGTCTATGTCGCTCATCATCTCGCGCTTGCGCTTTTTGCTTGCCTTTGGGTACTCGCGGTATGCCTTAACGCCGAAGCGGTAGCCATACGCAAACGGCGTTTTCTGTTCGCTGTTATATTTCAGTTTTTCGTCTACCGAACGTTTCATACCGCCATAATCTCCCGTGCAACTTCTACGACCTCATCACCGCGAAGAGTAACACGGTAACGGTAGCCGCGAACTTTTACACTATGCGCCGTGTCGCCGTTATCGAGCGGAACAGAGCGCACAAGCTCTATATAACGCCGCTGTGTCTGTACAGCACGCGCAAGCGTGCTTAAAAGGTGAAGGTATTGATATTGTGTCATATGTAGCCCCCTTTTTGAAAGTGTATTTTCAATTTTGAATTGCAAAATCAATTTTGCAAATAGTCGAAAAATTGTTGACTTTATAGCCGCAAATACATATAATATCTAACAGTGGTGAACGCTTCAAAGAACATTGAGGTACACCGAAGCACTGTATAATAAGTGATAGTAACTGCAAAACGGTCTATATGAAAAACAGTGGACACAGCGGCAAAAAGCCGCTGTTATTTTTTTCTTAAAATATATTTAATTTTTGCCATATCATTATTAGACAAATGGGCAACATTAGTAATATATCTGTCTACTTCATAAATTTCGGAACGGTCAATCCACGTACGCTTATTACTGATTTGCCGTTCATAATCATTATCAAGAATAATAGTCTTTGTAGTCCGCTTTTCAACGGGTGCAACAAGCACACGACCCTTTTTATCGGTATCAATAACGGCACAAACGCGAGGTTTAGAAATAGCGTTACCAAAATGATTATCATTTGTCATAATTAAATCAGGGTCGTTAAATGAACGATTTTTAAGACTATTTAAATATTCCAACCTACTTTCGGCATACTCTCTTCTACTTGCCGTCAAAACTTTACCGTCAGAAGTTTTACCCGTTTTAAGAATATTATTATAATGCTTAATCTTTTCATTAACTGAATAATAAACATAATTGGTCTTACCGTGTTTAAACATATAACCACCTCATTATTCTAATTTTAACGCCTGTCGGAGCTTTACCGCCCCGGCAGGCTTTTTATCACCCCTGCGGGAGCTAACACCCGTTCGGGAATGAATGTTAAAGAAAGGCTACTGCCCGTCTTTGGCTTTTTGCTTTGCCTTCAAACGCTCCTTTTTACGCATCGCCCGTTGATACCGCCTGTCCTCGCGGTCAAGCCTGCGGAACTGCCGTTTCATATTCTTGAATATGTACGCCAAAATCTTCTTGTTGTACTTTTCGGGTACAAAGTCGGCAGTATCGAGCGTGCGCGAAAAGGTATCGTAATACGTTTCAAGGCAGGTATTTATCAACTTATTTTTGTTGTAGTTTATCATACCGCTTTACCTCGCGTATAAAAGCCGTCGGGCAGTTCGTCGTCCATAGTCTGCAAATACCTTACATAGCCGTCTATCGTACCGTCGTTCGGTTCGGCTTGCATATAATCGTAATCGCTATGCAGATGACCGTCATAAAACTTCGGCTTGCAGTTTTGGCTGTCGTAGCAAGCAAACACATTGTAATCTGCCTTGACGACCTCTTCCGTGTAGCAGTCCTTGTCCTTTTTGCCGCTCTGCATATAACGGTCAAAAAGACTGCTGTTATCAATGCGGCGTATAGTCCAAGTCAGACCGCGCACACGCCCGAAGCCGTCATATTTGAGCTTCAAGCCCATAATTTCAATGAACTGTGCAAGTTCACGCACATTCACGTCGATGAGCATAGGGCGTTGAGTATCGAGGAACACGTCCAAGTCTAAATGCCCGTGTTGCTCGTACCAACGGCTTTGCCAATCGGGGAAATAACGCGACATTCGGCTGTTAAGATATTTTTGCGCTTCGGTAATGCAAATGCACTCATACGGCAGATTGAAATGTGTCTGTACAAAGTCATTTGCATAACCGAGGCGATAGGGGTTTATACGGCGGGAAAGTCGCGGGCGATAACCGAATTTGTGCATTACAATATCGTAGTTCGCAGATACACAATGCTTCGGAATTGTCTGCAACCCGTCAAAGCCGTTTTGCATTTTCAATAATATTTCCCGCCGCATAGCGGTATTGCGTGCCTTGTCAAACGCCGCCATATTCGCAATGTGTGTCAAAAAACACGTCTTGCCCGTTCGCGGCGGGGCAAATATTATCGTTATCATAAACCACCTTTTGAAAGTGCACTTTCAATTTATCCGCCTGCAATGAGCGAATAGCACCAGCCCGCAAACGTGCTTATAAAGAACACGTCAAGCACAATCGTTACCGCAAGGAATATGAGCATTACCCACTGCGGCAAGCCGCACGCCGTACAGAGTATGAGCCGAAGCAGAAGAAGCACGACTATTTCTGCAAAAACTACAATCACATACGCCCACCAAGGGATATCACTATCCATATCGACGGGCGGGGTGATTGCATTGACAATATCAATGGGCGAAGATACGGCGGGGATAACGTGATATTCGCCGTCGTTGTTGAACGTAAGCTGAATAACGTCGAAGTCCAAAAATACGCTCTCCCAAGCGCGGTAGGCTTGCCCGCTTATTTTGGTATCTCCGCCTAAAAAGCCTGTGCCAAGTTCCCAAATCTCAACGGGAGCAGAATAGTAGTCAGTTGTTGCAAAATGGAACAGCACGACAACTTTTTCTTCGTCGTCGGGAACGGACACATCAACGGTAATTGCTTCATCGTAATAATCGCGCAGAGCCTGTACGTCGCCCGAATTTATCAAGAGCCGTTCGCTCACCTCTGCCGAAGTGCCTTTCAAATCGTCCTCTTCGATTATCTCAATGGGAGCGACCGTGCGGCTCTCTTCTTCGGGAATATCGCCGAAGATAGTGTCCCAAAGTCCCCAATTTCGTATATTGTCCCAAAAGTCGGGGGCAGTTTCCTGCCAACTCGAAAGGTGTTGCAGGTCTAAATCGGCGTCGAAATCGTAATAGCTGTAACCTTGCTGTATCTTGCCATATTCACTGTCAACCTTGCGGTAATCGTCTATGTCGTCGGCGAACAAATCAGCGCTGATAGTGCCGTCCTTAATGGGGAGTGTGCCGCCGTCATAGCTTTTGTCGTAACTTTTTATGTACTCGTACAGTTGATTGCTCTCAACGCCGCCAATGCTGACTAAATCGGCGTATGGGTCGTATTCCTCGATATTATCTACCTGAAAAAGATAATATAAAGCATTTGCGCGAGGGGAAAGATAAGTACCATAAATATTCCAACCCCATGTTGCACCTTGAATACCAACACCCATACCGCCTGAATAAAAATCTTGAATAAGAGAATATCCAATATCTTTATTGATTTCAGGAACGCCCAAAGAGCTTAATTGAGTATTAGTCTGCTTACCAAGCCAAGGCTTTGCCGCAGAAGCAAACTTGTCGTTGCTCGTTACGATTATATCTTTGGTCTTGTATTCGTACCATTCTGCTTTAATGCGTTGCAGTTCGCCGTAAGTATCGAACAAGCGTTTCGGCACGGCAAAATACACGCTGTCAAGCTGATTTTGATAGCCTGCGCCCTTGCTCGAAGTTTCGGAGCGGTAAAAGGTATGCCTTACGTCAAGTTCCACGGCTTCGGCTTGTCCCGTGCTTAAACAGGTGAAAGGAAAATTTTCGCTGTCGCCGTAACCCTCGGCGTAGCCGCTGAACTGATAATATTTGTTTACAAGATATTCATGCGCATTTGTCGTGCTTCCGCCTATCTCGAACAACTCAATGCCCGATATGTGGTAATACCTGTTGCCCGTCTTTTGTTCGTGCTCACGCTGGGCGTTGAGTATGATATTTTCTTCGTCCACAATGCGGAACTTCAAGAAGAGGTTTGCATACTCGCCGCCGCTTGCGTTGCAGAATTTAAGGCTGAATTTTTGGTAGTCCTTGACGTCGCCGACTTTGCCCTGTTCGTTATCGTAATAAAAGTCCGTGGAAATCTGTATTTTATTCTGCGTGGAAACGGTGGCAAACTCCACAAGCGCGGGGTTATACACATAGACGTACAGCGCATAATTGCCGAAGCCGTTTTCATACTGCGAATAGCAGTACTCCACAAAGGTGATCATCTGCGCCGTGCCCTGCGCGTTTTTCGGATAGTCGGTTATGTCGAACGGCTCGCCGTCTATGGCGGAACTTTGCAAGTCGTTAAGAGCGTTGGTGTCGTCGTACTTCAATTCTTTGCCCGTGTCGGCATAAACATAGGGGGCGGAAACTTGTCCGCCCCACATTGTTATGCACAGCACAAAAAGGAGCAACATACCGATTATATGTTGAAAGTGTACTTTCAAAAATTTTCGCATTTTGCACCTCACTTAAAAAATCACATGCGGCGGGTCAAGAATAAGATCGCCGAAGTTGTTCACATCGGCTTGTCCCGCAAACGTAAACGGAAGATACAACGTATCTTTACCCGACATAACCAATATCGCAAAATACGGCAAGTTTTCCAACGGCTTGCTTTCAAGTTTGATTTCACCGCCGAACTTATTCTGCAATACACGTTCAATACCGCTATCGGAAATGACAACGGTAAATCCGTCGTCAATTATCTGTAAGCCAAATGCCGAAGTATAATCATTGTTGTCTTCGTCTGTACCGTATAATTGATACATTTTACCGTCAACGGAAAATACAAAATTACTATCTGCAACAGATACAATTTTTACCGTATAATCCGATTTTGAATTTACGGCAAATTCATTCATGCCCGCAGAAAGATAAATATTTTGA
>DVMA01000092.1 GCA_018715195.1 Candidatus Coproplasma excrementavium
TCGGTACCGTATTGCTTTCTCAGTCTTTTTACTTCTTCGTCGGTGACGGGCTTTCCGCCCGACGAACCTGTATATTCGTTTGCGCTGACCAGATTTTCTTCATCGGCACAGCTTGCCGTAAATCTTTTTCCCATACTACAAGTATTCCCGCAAGTTAAAAGATTATACGCCTACTGCCGAGAGTGATTTGCAAACATTGGTAAAAATTATTGCAAAAAAATCAAAAAAATGCGCCCCGACTATGTACAAAATTAAAATTTGATGTTATAATATTTCCGACAATAAAGTTTGCTCCGTCTGCACGGACGGAATTTTACGGGAGGATGACCTGCATGAGCCAAGAACGTTTTATTGCGCTGGGCGAGCTACTATTGCGCCTTGCGCCCCCCAATTACGAAAAAATAAGAATGACCAATTCATTTATTGTTTCGTACGGCGGAGCCGAAGCCAACGTTGCCGTTGCGCTTGCAAACCTGGGCATAGACTCCTCATATTTTACCGTTGTGCCCGAAAGTTCGATAGGCAAGGCCGCAATACGCTACATACGCGCAAACGACGTGCACTGTTCGCCCTGCATTTACTCCGACAAGGGGCGTATGGGTATGTATTACCTTGAAGAAGGATTCGGCGCACGCGCCTCCAAAGTCACATACGACAGGGAAAATTCTGCGTTCGCCACCTACGACTACTCAACGTTGGATATGGAGAAAAAGCTTTCGGGCTACACCTGGCTGCATACAAGCGGAATTACCCCCGCGCTCTCAAAGGGGTGCCGCGACCTCACTTTAAATGCGCTGAAAACGGCAAAAAAACTGGGGATGACGGTAAGCTTTGACTGCAATTTCAGAAGCGCGCTGTGGTCGTTCCAGGAGGCGCGCGACTGCCTTACGCAGTATATGCCGTACATTGACGTGCTTATAGGCATAGAGCCGATAAACCTTCCCGGTCCCGACGGAAAGGACCTTAAAGACGGAATGAACATGGCCCCCACCTTTGACGAACAGGACGCCATTTTCAGAGCTCTGCACGAAAAATGGCACTTCAAGGCGATAGGCCGCACGGTGCGCTTTGTACATTCGGGCAGCGAAAATTCGCTTAAAGCCTTTTTGTGGTACGACGGCAAGACTTACGAAAGCAAGACATTCCGCTTTACCATACTTGACCGCGTAGGCGGCGGCGATGCCTTTGCAAGCGGACTGTTTTACGCCATGATGGCGGGCATGCCCCCTCAGGACATTGTAAACTTTGCGGTGGCAAGTTCGGTTATGAAGCACACCATTCACGGTGACTTCAACATAACAGACGACGTTGATTCGATTATTAAACTTATGAACCAGGACTTTGAAATAAGAAGATAAGCGGAAAATCATTTCCGCATGCCATAAAAATTATAAGGAGAAATTTTATATATGGAACACAAAAAGGACAAAAACTGCGGCTACTGCATGCGCGGAGAGCTGCTTGCAAAGTTCGGCATTTACATCTGCGACCTGGATGTAAGCACGCTGATACTCTTCAAAGAGCAGAGCCACCGCGGCAGATGCATTGTGGCTTACAAGGACCACGTGAGCGAGCTTGTTGACCTGACCGACGACGAGCGCAACAGATTCTTTGCCGATGTTGCCAGGGCGGCAAAGGCACTGCACAAGGTGTTTGCACCCGACAAGATAAATTACGGCGCATACGGCGACGGCGGTTGCCACCTGCACTTCCACCTCTGCCCCAAGTACAAGGACCAGACGGAGTGGGGCACTGTTTTTGCAATGAACCCGCAGAAAGTATACCTTTCGGACGAAGAATACGCCGAAATGATAGAAAAGATAAAGGCAGCGCTGTAAAAATATTACAGATAACGGCTGATAGCGCGTGTTTGTCCGCCAACCGTGCAATTAAACGTAAAAAATTTACATTTATGCGTATGAACGGACAGAACGGCGGGCGGTTAAAAACCTGTTTACTTACGGGGGATTACCGCTGACGCAGTCCGTAAGCAAAAAATCTGAACGCGGCGATAATGACAACAACTTTACATTGTTGCCGTTTACACGTATATGTGACTGCAGCTTTAAGCGCCGCAGTCAACTGCCTTTGCAGGCAAAAAAACAGAGGGAAACAATAAAGTAAAATCAACGCGGCGCGGCCGCAAAAGGGAGAAAATATAAAATGGCACATAACGTTATTGCCGAAGCAAAAAAATGTCTTAACTGCAAAAAACCTTTATGCAGAACGGGTTGTCCCATAAACACACCCATTCCGCAGATGATACACGCCTTTCTGGAAGGCAACATTGACGACGCGGGCAAAATGCTGTTCGACAACAATCCTCTTTCAGTAATCTGCTCGATAGTATGCGACCACGGCAGGCAGTGCCAGGGTCACTGCGTGCGCGGAATAAAGGGCGACCCCGTTGAAATAAGCACAATAGAAAACTTCATTTCAGAAAGGTACCTTGACGTTGTCAACATTGAATGCGCGCCGGCAAACCACATAAAAGTTGCGGTTATAGGCTCGGGCCCCGCAGGCATTACGACGGCAATAAAGATGGCACAGCTAGGCTATGACGTGACGGTATTTGAATCCAAATCGAGAATAGGCGGCGTGCTGAGATTCGGCATACCCGAATTCAGACTTCCCAAGAGCTTTATAGACAGGTACGACAAGCTTATGCGCGGGCTGAACATAAAGATAAGGCCGAATATGACGATAGGCAAGGTGTTCGGCGTTGAAGAGCTGTTCCGCGACGGGTTCAAAGCCATTTCCATAGGTACGGGCGTTTCCTGGCCGAATACGCTGAACATAAAGGGCGAAACGCTGGGCAACGTGCACTACGGCGTGCACTATCTGGACGCACCCGAAGTTTACGACCTGGGCAAAAGCGTGATTGTAATCGGCGCGGGCAACGTGGCAATGGACGTGGCACGCACGGCACTCAGGCACGGCGTCCGCGACGTTAAAATTATCGTACGCAGCGACCGCTCCACCGCAAACATAGACGAGCTTGAATACGCCAAGATAGAGGGCGCGCAGGTAATTTTCAACAAGGCGCCCGTAGAGATAACGGACAGCGGCGTTTACTTCAAGGATACCGTATGCGACGAAAACCACAAGGTCATTTCCATGTCCGATACGGCAGAATTCATGCCCGCAGATTCGGTAATAATAGCCGTATCGCAGAAGCCCTCCACCCTGCTGCTTACCACTACTTTCGGACTGGAACTTACCAGCCGCGGACTTGCAAAGACTGACGAAAACGGCATGACCTCCATTCCTGGACTCTTTGCCTCGGGCGACGTCGTAAAGGGCGCGAGAACGGTTGTAGAGGCCGTTGACCAGGCCAAGAAGGTTGCCCTTGCAATGGACAGCTACCTGAAGGCTCTGCCCGCGGAGGAAAAGAACTTTTAAATGAGGCATATGTGCGGGGTAATGCAAATTGACCCCCATATATGCGCGAAATAAAAAGATGCGGCAATATGCCGCAAACAATGCAAAATTTTAAGCCTGCGGCAATTTTTGCCGCAGGCTTTTTATTGCTTAAAACAATGTATTTTTATAAATGCAATGTATATTTATAAATTTATGCACAATGTGACCTATTGCATTGACTTTAATGACGCGCAATGATAATATATATGAGTAAATATCTCTATAATATACATAGAGGATGCACATACTGTACAATGCCGCATATATTGCAATAAATATGCCATATATGCGCACCAACTTGTGTTTATTACCCGCCGCAGACGGACAAATTACATACGTTTTTGCGGCTTTGCAAGGACATTTCAGAGGTCGATTGATGAAAGCTATTAACCTTGGCAGTTCCAACGTGCTTTCCACAGTGCTAAAACTTATAATACCTGCCGTAATAGCGCAGTTCATAAACGTACTGTACTCCATTGTCGACCGTATGTTTGTAGGCAACATAGAGACAATAGGCGATACGGCGCTCGCAGCGGTGGGCGTGTGCGCACCGATTACCACAATAATATCATCCTTTGCATTTTTAATAGGCACGGGCGGAGCGCCGCTGTTTGCAATGGCGCTTGGCGAAGGTCGCGAGGACAATGCAAGAAAGATACTTGCAAACGCCGCAATTTCGCTTGCGGGCGTGGCGCTGTTTGTGGCCGTGCTCTTTTTGTCCCTGCACCGTCCCCTTCTTTACGCCTTCGGCGCGAGCGACCACACATACGAATACGCAAAACAATATCTTTTAATTTACGCCGCGGGCGCGATTGTTTCCGTACCGGGCACGGGACTCAACCAGTACATCACCGCGCAGGGATATTCGGGCATGGCAATGGTATCCACGATTATAGGCGCGGCGGCAAACATTGCCTTTGACCCGCTGTTCATATTCGTGTTCAGACTCAACGTTGCAGGCGCGGCAATAGCAACCGTAATTTCGCAGTTCCTTACATTCAGCTTTGTGGTGACCTTTTTAAGACTGAAAGGCACAAAGATAAGACTTACACTCTCCGCACCCGACTTTAAACTCATAGGAAAGATGGTAAAATACGGCCTTTCGCCGTTTATCATAATGGCCTCCGACGGGCTTATCATCATAATACAGAACGCTGTATTGCAGAAAATGGGCGGCGTTGAGGGCGACACCTGGATAACCGTTGCAACCATAGTTCAGGCATTCTTTTCGCTGACGTCAATGCCTATGCTGGGCATAAGCGAGGGTTCGCAACCGGTACTGAGCTATGCATACGGCGCAAAGAACGAACGGCTTATAAAGCGCGCCGAACTTTGCGTGGCCACGGCGTGCGTCATATTCACAATCACAATGACGATAATTTCAATATTCTGCGCCGCGCCGTTTGTAAGCCTTTTCACCGACAACTCTGACATAACCGAAAAAGCCATCTGGGGCATAAGGGTATTTATGATAGGCGCAATACCTATGGCGTTCCAGTACGCGTTTGTCGACTGCTTTACGGCGCTCGGTCAGCCGAAGTACGCGATAACGCTTTCGCTGATAAGAAAGATTGTATTCTTCTTGGGCAGCATAATAGTAATGCCGCTGATATGGGGCGTGAGCGCGGCGTTCTACGCCGAACCGTTTGCAGACATCTGCGCGGCGATACTTTCTTCCACCATATTCGCGATTGTCTTCCCCAGAGTAATACGCCGAAGAGTAAGCGGCGAAGACAGCCTGAAAAAGCGCCGCTTCCCCCACCGCCGCAAAATAAGCGCAGAGCCTGCCGAAGGCAACAACTGAAAATTTTAAGCTGCAGCAATTACTGCACGAAAAAAACTTAAGTCCCGCAAAAATTTTGCGGGACTTTTGTTATGCTCTTTTATTAAAGATAGTTTATGGTTTTGCCGTAATTTTTTTACGCTCAGTACTTGGGCCTTGCCACGTAGGTTGTGTGCAGAAGTTCGTGCGCCTTGTGGCTGTTGGGTTTGCCGAAGAATTCCTGGTAAAGCTTCTTCACGGCGGGAGGTTCGTCCGATATGCGGTACTTGTTGTAACTGTCGGCATCGTACAGCGCGGACGCGCGCAATGTTTTGAGGTCCATATTGTTGCGCACTTCGTCGTGAATGTACGGCTGACCGCCGCCGTTTATGCAGCCGCCGGGGCAGGCCATAATTTCCACAAAGGTGTAATTTTTTCTGCCGCTTTTTATGTCTTCCATAACTTTGCGGGCATTGCCCAGTCCGCTGGCCACGGCCACGTTTACCGTAACCCCGCCGAGAGTGTATGTAGCTTCCTTTATGCCCTTTACGCCGCGGACTTCATCGAATACGATGGGTTCGTCCTCGTCGCCGAGGGTACGCGCCGCAAGGCGCAGAGCCGCCTCCATTACGCCGCCCGTCGCGCCGAATATTGCGCCGCCGCCGGAGGCCTGGCCGAAGGGGTCGTCAAAATCGCTTTCGGGAAGGTTGGCAAAGTCGAGGCCCGCCTCCTTTATCATTTTGGCAAGCTCGCGCGTGGTGAGCGCTGCATCGGTATAGTGGCCGAGCTCGTCGCGGGTGATTTCAAACTTTTTGGCCGTGCAGGGTATTACCGAAACGACGTACAAATCTTCGGGCTTTATGCCCTCCTTCATGCAGTAGTACGTTTTGAGCACGGCGCTGAACATCTCCTGCGGTGACTTGCAGGAAGAGAGATTGGGAATGAAGTCTGGATAGTAATGTTCGAGGAATTTGACCCACGCGGGGCAGCAGCTTGTGAACATAGGCGTAGTGCCGCCGTTTTTAAGCCTGGATATGAGCTCCGTGGCCTCCTCCATAATGGTGAGGTCGGCGGTTATGTCCATATTGAAACACTTTACGTCGCCGAGCTGCTTTATGGCGGTGACCATTTTGCCCTCCACATTGGTGCCTACGGGCAGGCCGAACGCCTCTCCAAGCGTTGCGCGGACGGAAGGCGCGGTATAGAAAACCACCTTCTTTTTATCGTCGACTATCGCGCCCCAGACATCGGCCACGGCAGACTTTTCGTAGAGCGCGCCTACGGGGCAGGCCACTATGCACTGTCCGCAGTTTACGCAGGGCGTGAAGGCAAGCGACACATCGTAGGGCGAGCCTATGACCTTTGCATAGCCGCGATTTTTGGGGCCTATTGCTCCTACCGTCTGGTGTTCGCACGCAGCCACGCAGCGCGTGCAGAGTATGCACTTTGAATTGTCCCTTACAACCGAGGGCGAAAGGTCGTCTATCGGCTGAACGTCGTGGTCGGTGCCGTACTCGTCCTCCTGCGCGTTGTATTCGAGCGCCAGTTTCTGAAGTTCGCAGTTCATAGAGCGCACGCAGGAAAGGCACTTCTTTTTATGCGTGGAGAGAATGAGCTCCACCGTCATTTTTCTCGATTTTCTCACCTTGGGGGTGTTGGTGCGCACTTCCATACCCTCGGATACGGGATATACGCACGCCGCAACCAGTCCGCGCGCGCCCGTGGCCTCCACAAGGCACATTCGGCAGGAACCTACGCACTGAACATCCTTTAAATAGCAGAGGGTGGGTATTCTAATATTGGCAAGTTTTGCCGCCTGCAGAATGGTAGAACCTTCGGGTACGCAGACGGGAATTCCGTTTATTTTTAAATTAACCATAATGTATGCCGCCCTCCTTTACTTCTTTATGATTGCGCCGAACTTGCAGTGAGCAAGGCACTGCCCGCACTTTATGCACTTTGTCGTGTCTATGATGTGCGGCGATTTTACCGAGCCGCTGATTGCCTGAACGGGGCAGTTGCGCGCGCACAGCGTACAGCCGCGGCACTTATCGGTGAGTATGTAGTAGTTGAGCAGTGACTTGCAGACGCCCGCGGGGCATCTCTTTTCGTATATGTGCGCCTCGTACTCGTCGAGGAAGTGGTTCATTGTTGAAAGTATGGGGTTTGGCGCGGACTGACCGAGCGCGCACAGCGAGGAGCACTGCATATATTCCGCAAGGTCGCGTATGCGCTGAATGTCCTCGGGTTTGCCCTTGCCCTCGGTAATTCTTGTAAGAATTTCAAGAAGGCGCTTGGTGCCTATTCGGCAGGGATTGCATTTGCCGCAGCTTTCGTCCGCGGTGAATTCAAGATAGAACTTGGCGATGTCCACCATGCAGGTGTCCTCGTCCATTACTATAAGGCCGCCCGAACCCATCATAGAGCCTATGGCTTTGAGGCTGTCGAAGTCCATTCCCGTATCAATGAATTTTGCGGGTATGCAGCCGCCCGAAGGGCCGCCCGTCTGTGCCGCCTTGAACGCCTTTCCGCCGGGTATGCCGCCGCCTATGTCGTAGATAATAGTGCGGAGCGTTGTGCCCATTGGCACTTCCACAAGGCCTACGTTATGTATTTTGCCGCCGAGCGCGAACACCTTTGTGCCCTTGCTCTTTTCCGTGCCAATGGAGGCAAACCACTTTGCGCCGTTGAGAAGTATGGGCGCGATGTTTGCCCACGTTTCAACGTTGTTCAGTACGGTAGGTTTGCTGAACACGCCGCAGGTGGCCGAAAATGGCGGGCGCGGACGGGGTTCGCCGCGGAAACCTTCTATGCTGCGCATGAGCGCCGTCTCCTCGCCGCAGACAAACGCGCCTGCGCCGAGACGTATTTCTATATCGAAGTCAAAACCGCTTCCTAAAATGTTCTTGCCAAGAAGGCCGTGTTCGCGCGCCTGCTTTATGGCAATTTCCAACCTCTCCACCGCTATGGGATATTCCGCACGGACATATATGAAGCCCTGGTGCGCGCCAACGCAATAGCCCGCTATCGTCATTGCCTCCAGCACACAGTGAGGGTCGCCTTCCAGCACGGAGCGGTCCATGAATGCGCCGGGGTCGCCCTCGTCGGCGTTGCATACAACGTACTTTTCGTCGCCGGGAGCCGCCTTTGAAGTGGCCCACTTTATGCCCGTGGGGAAGCCCGCGCCGCCGCGGCCGCGCAGACCCGATGCCTTGATTTCTTCGATTACGTCGTCGGGAGACATATGCTCCAGCACCTTGGCAAGCGCCATATAGTCGCCCGCGGCAATCGCCTCGTCAATGCTTTCGGCAGCTATCACGCCGCAGTTTCTCAGCGCTATGCGCATCTGGTGCTTATAGAAAGGTATCTCGGCAAACGGAATTATGGAGCCGTCCTTGTGCACGGTTCCTTCGTACAGAAGTTCCTTTACAATTTCGCCGCCCTTTACAAGGTGCTTTTCGGCAACCGTTTTGGCGTGTTCGGGCGTCATATGGGGATAGAACGCGCCTTCGGGATAGACTATCATTATGGGGCCGAGGGCACACAGACCGAAACAACCCGTCTTTACGATGAGCACGTCGTCAATGCCGAGCTGCGCAAAACTCTCTTCAAGCTGCGCTATTACTTTTAAAGAATGGCTGGAAGTACAGCCCGTGCCGCCGCATACCAGAACCTGCTTTCTGTAACCCGTTACGGGCGCAAGTTTTTCGGCCTGTTCGCGAACCAGCCTTCTCACTTTGATAAGGTCGGCAAGCTGTTCCGATTTTTCTTTCAATTCTTTGACGGTCATCGCGCGTTACTCCTTTATGTACTTGTCAAGCACGGCCTTTACCTGCTTTTCGGTGAGTCTGCCGTACACTTCGTCGTCTACTATCATTACGGGCGCAAGGCCGCACGCGCCTACGCAGCGGCAGCTGTCAAGCGAAAATTTTCTGTCGGGCGTAAGTTCCCCGCAGGTTATGCGGAGCTCCTTTTCCACCGCGTCCAGCACCTTATCCGCGCCCTTTACGTAGCAGGCCGTGCCAAGACATACGCTTATGCGATGCTTGCCCTTGGGTTTTAACGAAAACTGGGAATAAAAAGTTGCCACGCCGTAAACTTCCGCAAGCGGAATATCCAGCTCGTCGGCAATCATCGTCTGAACCTCTGCGGGCAGGTAACCGTAAATCTGGTTGGCCTTGTGCATTATGGGCATAAGGCAACCTCTTTCCCCCTTTTCGGCGGCGATATAGGCCTTTAACTCCTTTTCCTGCTCTTCGGTTCCCTCAAAAGTGAACTGTGCCATAAATTACTCCTGATGTTTTTTACGTTCAGCATAACGGTCGCGCAGCGGCCTTACCTGCCTGACAGCACGGATACAAAAAATTGTCTGCAGGTACTTAAGCCGCGCAGCACGCATCTGTCGGGCAGATTACTTTCGATAAAATTTTATCAAAACACTTTTTAATTATATCACACATTATGAACATTTACAAATAATATTACGGCATAATATTGTTAATTCTGCATAAAAACAGAAAAAATATTTCAAAACGACTTTAATCTGACTTTTTGCACAAAAAAGTCCGCCGCGGAGAACATACAAAAAGTACATTTTCCGCAGCGGACACCGCATTTTACATCAGCCATGACGACAAAAAACACATTATAAAGCCTCCTCCGCACGCTGAGGAGGCTGCTTATATTATATATTGTTTAAAGGCAGAACAACGGTAAAAGTACTGCCTTCGCCCTGGCGGCTGGATACGGATACTTCCCCGCCGCACATGGTGACTATGCGCTTTACTATCGCAAGTCCCAGCCCGTTGCCCGCCGTGGAGCGGGAACTGTCGCCCTTGTAGTACTTGTCGAATACGTGCGCGGCCACTTCCTCGCTCATGCCTATGCCGCTATCTGTAACGCTGACGCGCAGAGTGCCGTCATTTTCGGCGAGCTCGACATCTATTTCGCCGTTTTCGGGGGTGAACTTTATGGCATTTGTGAGAAGGTTGAGCCACACCTGCTGCATGAGTGAAGCGTTGCCGGTATACTCAGTCCGCGCAAGGGATGAATTTATGGCTATGTTCTTTTTGCCCCAACTGCTTTCCAGCAGAATAATGCAATCCTTTATCTGCAAATCAAGACGGTATGACTTCATTTCGCCCACAAACTGCTGATTTTCCAGTCTGTTGAGCATAAGCGTGCTTTCAGCAAGCGTGGAAAGCCTGGCCGATTCGTCGGCTATTATTTTAAGGTACTGCCGCTGTTCCTCCTCGCTTGCGCCGCCCTCCAGAAGAAGGTTTGCAAAGCCGTTTATTGAGGCTATCGGCGTCTTGAATTCGTGGGAAAAGTCGTGAATGAACTCGTCTTTCAGCGTCTGTATGCTGGCAAGTTCCTTGCTCATCTTGTTGAAATTTTCAAACAACGTTTTAAACTGCCCCTTTGCAGGCACTTCCAGCTGATAGCCGAACTTTCCTTCAGACACCTTATCGAATGCGGAAATAAAACGATTTACCAGTTTATCCGTTTCATTGTTGACGTAAATTATCACCGCCGTTATGAGAAGTGCCACCGTAGGCATTATGGCAATGGGTATGACAAATGAGCCGGCATTCTTGTTCTGCCAGAAAAACAGATTGACTATTGCAAGAGTGGTTTCCGAGAGCATCACAAGGCCGATAAATATCAGCAGGAATGTCCTCACCGCATTGCCTATATCCCTGCGCTTTTCGCGCATTGTTCGCGGCATCTTCTTTTCGCCGCTGTACCCCGAGCCCTTGCGGCTGAAAAAATTTTTTACGCGGTCAGATATTTTCATTTTTTTATTACCGCCTTGTAGCCTATGCCGCGCATGGTGACAATTTCAAATTCGCCGTAATTTTCAAACTTGTTGCGCAGACGGTTTATGTGCGTACGCACAGTATTTTCATCGCTCTCCGAGGAATATCCCCACACGGTATCGAGAATATTTTCCTTTGTGAGTATTTTATTCGGGTAGGAAAGCAATAAAAATAACAGCTGGAATTCTTTGGAGGGCAGCTCCACCACCTCGTCCCCGCGCGTTACCGTATATGTTTCCTTGTCAACAACCACGTCGCCTATGACAATTTTACCCTCGTTTGCAATTTTGCTGCGCCTTAAAAGCGCGTCTATGCGCCAGGTGAGCTCCTCAAAGTTTACGGGCTTGGTCATATAATCGTCCGTACCCGCAGAAAATCCGCGGCACTTATCCGACATCTCGTCCTTGGCGGTAAGCATTATCACGGGCACTTCCTCGCCACGGCTCCTTAAAAGCTCGACCAACGTGTAGCCGTCCATTACGGGCATCATTATGTCGGTTATGATGAGGTTTACATTGCCGTTTTCAAAGCAGGCAAGCGCCTCCTTTCCGTCGCGCGCAAGCGTTACGTTGTATTTATTTTTAAGACGCGCGTTAAGCAGAATGCGCATATTTTCGTCGTCTTCAACCACAAGTATATTGACCATATTACATACCTTCTCCGATGTGCTTTACGGGAAACTCCCCGTCTCTTTGCGCTTATTTTAACAGATAAGGCACAAAAAATCAATACGGGGGAAGCGAAAAAAGCGACTATGCATAAAAGTTGATATTCAGTTTATATTACCGTTATGAACGATTTATATTGCCCGCCTAAAATAAGGATAAATTAAAACGGAGAAAAATTATGACGATAGCAATTGTTATAGACCTTATAGACTGCCTGACTAACGGTTCGGTTATGACCGCGCGCAGGTTTGCGGACGGACTTAAAAAACGCGGACACGAGGTAAGAATTGTGGCGATAGGCGCCGACGGCGAGCACGACTGCTCCGTAAAAGAGAGGTATGTGCCCATACTTACAGAAGTTTCCGCAAAAAACCAGATAAAGTTCGGCAAATTTGAAGAAAGCAAAATAAGAAAGGCCTTTGAAGGCGTGGATATAGTGCACTTCATATTCCCTTTCAAGCTGGAAAAAAAGTGCAAGCAGCTTGCCGACGAAATGGGCATACCCACCACCGCCGCTTTCCACGTTCAGCCCGAAA
>DVMA01000093.1 GCA_018715195.1 Candidatus Coproplasma excrementavium
GAACAGTACCGTCCGTATATGTGGTGGGTACTTCTCGCTACGGCAGGCATCTGGAGCATTGTGATGGGCGTGTTCTTTGCAATAGCGCAGAAGAATGAGGACAAAGAAAAGGCGAAGAAGATGGTTGATAACTATTTTGTCGGGCTTATCGTCATCTTTGCAATACTTGTCGCGTGCCCGTACCTTATCCGCGGAATTGCTGCACTTATAACTTAACGTAAATGCAAAGTTTAGATTGCAATATGTTTATCAAAACGGTGCAATCTGTCGCGTTATGTTTGCAAGAAGAGAGCGCAACAAAATTTTTGAGATTTTACGAAGAATTTTCCAAAAACCTATTGACAAACCACGAAAAATGTGGTAATCGTATTAACACGAAGAAAGAAGCAAGGAGGTCATCGTATGAACGCAAAGGAAATCATAGCCAAAGCGGACAGGGGAGAGGGGCTTACCGTAGAGGAAATTAAGGTCTATCAGCAAGCCGTCAAACCTGTAAAACACGTTTATGGCAAGTATGGCACGTTGGCTCTCAAATATTTAGAAGAACACAACGTGGGCAAGTATTGGGCGATTGAAAATCTGCCCGAATACCTGCACGGCATTGACAGGCAGGCGGATGAACTCTATGAGAGTATGTACGCAAGGCTGTCAAAGGACGAGAGATACAAACGGACAGGCGATTTTATGGAAGATTATCGCCGCAAGACGGAAGTCAAGCAACTTATCGAGGAAGAGATACTCAACGAACTTGTGTATGTTGACTGAATAGGAGGTTTAAAATGAATAAGGTCATAGGTTTTGGAAAATTGTTGATCAAAATAGCGTTTATGGGGCTTGTCATAATCGGTACTTGCATTATGAACTTCGTCGGCGCGATTATCTGCGCTATTGCAGGCAATTAAGAGGAAAAGTCAATGAAACGCAAAGAAGATACGCCTGTACGCATAATCCGCAGAAGATATGAGGAAAGGCACAGAGAAGAGCGAGTGCAAAAATACAAAGTATGGGGAACTAGCATAGAACGCGAGTTCTCCGATGAGATAGATGCTTTTCTTAAAGAGCATGACCTTAAAAAGGTCGATCTGATTTATGCAGGGTTTCAAGCCCTGCAAAATCAGTACGGCCCGCAAAAACAACTGAATAACGAATAAAGCGTGAGCGCAAGGACTATGGCCCTTGCGCTCTTACTTTTATCAAAGACTAAAACTGAATATTGTGCCGAACGGCATAAGAAGGAAAACGAACATCGGGAAGATGTGGCGTATCGGACTTATGCCGCCGCGCTTCATCTTTCCTTATACCATATTTATATAGTAGGAGGATGACGAGCGTGGTAATGGACAAAAAGTATGTGGCACTTTTATTGCTTGAAGCAATATGTAAGGACAATGATTTGCCCGGTGAAACACTCACCAGAGTGTTGGACGCAAAAGAAAGATATATCAATAGAGGTTAAAATTATGGAAAGATTATTTTCGGATTCAAGTTATAACAGAGTTGTATTACCTACCAATGTATCGGTAGAGGATAGAAACAGGGAAAGGCTTGTTGTTTACTATGGACGAGTTTCGTCAGAACACGAGGCGCAGTTGAGCGCACTTGAAAATCAAATGCAATGGTATGACGACCAGACAAAGTATCATCCTAATTGGAAGGTTGTACATAAGTATATTGACGAGGGAATTACAGGTACACAGGCGAAAAAGAGACCTGCATTTATGCAGATGCTCGCCGATGCCCGTGAGCATAAATTTGACTTGATTGTTACGAGGGAAGTATGCCGTTTTGCGAGAAATACGGTAGATACGCTTGTTGTTACTCGTGAACTAAAAAATATAGGCATTGAGGTTTATTTTGTAAACGATAATATCTGGACTATGGACGGCGACGGGGAATTAAGGCTTTCTCTTATGGCAACATTGGCACAGGAGGAAAGCAGAAAAACATCCGAGCGTGTTAGAGCAGGGCAAAAGATAAGTCGAGATAAGGGGGTACTATATGGCAATGGAAATATTCTCGGCTATGATCGTGTCGGCGATACCTATGTCATAAATCCCGAACAGGCAGAAACGGTGCGAATGATTTATGATTTATACCTTAAAGGGTATGGGTTCACGAAGATTGCGCACGAGCTGACAAAATTAAAAAGAAGAGACGCGTCAGGAACGATTAAGTGGGATTGCACGAAAGTATCAAGGGCTTTACATAACGCGACCTATATGGGGTATAAGTGTTATCTTAAATCTTATAGAAATAACTACCTCGACCAAAAATCGATTGTCAATCGCGATGAAAGCACTCATTTGTATGTGAAGGGTGATTTTGAACCTATTATCCCCGAAGAAACTTGGTATCGTTGCAAAGAAATACGCGAAAACAGGCGCATTGAACGAGGAGTAAAGGCGGGCAAAAGAATAATTACGGGCGTAAGACCGTGCAATGATGTCTGGGTGAAGAAGACGGTATGCAAATGCGGCTGTCATTTCAGGAAAGACAAATGGCATAGAAATAAAAATGGCGTAACATATGGATATAAGTGCTATAATGTTCTGAATAACGGCAGTCGTTCCTCGCGTATAAATGATGGAATAGAGGAATTGGACGGATTCTGCGATATGGGTACTATTGCGGGTTGGAAGTTCGATTTGATGGCGTATGAAATTTTTCGTAAACTTACATTAGATTCTGATAGTCTATTAGATGAGGTGTATTCAAACTATGTAAAGAATGATACGTCGGAAGCAAAGGATGCAAAAGCGGAAATAAAGCGCCTTACAGGAGTAATTCAAAAAGAGAAAATGAAGCTCGATAATCTGACTACAATGCGAATGGAGGGCGAGATCACCAAAGAAGAATATCTTGATTATAAGGTAAAAGTAACGGCAAATATAGAAACCACCCAGAAAAGAATAGATAAGCTTCAGCAAGAAGACTTAACTACTCAGGGAAATAGTGAACATCAGTTTTCAAAAGAGGAATTGGGTGGAATGTTGCGGATCGAGCTCGACTTTACGCAGCCGATTGTAAAAAGAGGGATAATCGACGCATTTGTAAGAAAGATAGTTGCCAATAGTGCATTGGAATTTGATTGGTATCTAAATTTGTTTCCTCATGTGGCTGATAGTGGATTTAAAGAGGTTACTTCTTTTACGATAGAATACGAGAGTGCTCACTCATACAGGGAAATGCGTGGCGAGATATTGCGGAAATATCAATATAAAAATATTGTTGTGCATATCTATGCCTAATAAAAAGGTCAAGCCGTTTTCGGCTTGACCTTTTTGTATGCGTTATTATGCGACTTGATTTAATCAGGGAGATATGGTATAATGTTAATATTCAAAAGCAATATATGGTTATAAAGCGATGTTAAAGACTTCGATAAGATTTTTTGAGGATATACCAGTGCGAGCTGTTTGGGAGGAGCAAACTTCCAAATGGTGGTTTTGTGCCGCCGACATCGTCGAGGCATTGACGAAAAGTAAGCGTCCGCGAACATATTGGAACGCTATCAAGCGCCGTAATCCGCAGTTGTCTACAATTTGTAGACAACTGAAATTAACTGCAAAAGACGGCAAGAGGTATCTGACCGACGTTGTGGATGAAGAGGGGGTAAATACTGTAATTGCCGTAATACCCAGCAAAAAGTCGCTTGTGTTCGATAAATGGCTCAAAGGTATGGGGACTTCAATCGACGAAAAGAGCAAGCAAAAGGCTTATGAACTGTTTGAAAGCGGACTTATAAATGATATTGAGGTAGGCACGGCAAAGGGTTTGCAGCAGATTCATTCCTATATCTTCGGCGGCCTCTATGACTTTGCCGGTAAAATTCGCAGTATGAACATTGCAAAGGGCGGGTTTGCTTTTGCTCCCGCAATGTACTTATGCGAAAACCTCGCGCTCATTGAAAAAATGCCCGAAGACAGCATAGAGGACATCGTGAAAAAGTATGTGGAGATGAATGTTGCCCACCCGTTTATGGAAGGTAATGGCAGAGCAACACGCATCTGGCTTGACCTTATCCTTAAAAAGAATCTGCATACCTGTACCGATTGGAGTAAGATAGATAAGCGCGAATATCTCGACGCGATGAGGCAAAGTCCCGTCGACCCGTCGCATATTTTTGAACTTATTAAGAATGCTCAAACGCCGCAGATTGACGACAGGGAAATCTTTATGAAAGGCATTGACTACTCATATTATTATGAACAAATTGATGAGTGATATTATTCTCAAGTTTACTGATGTTGAATCATAGAGGGTTTAAAGAGAAGATGTACTTGAAAGTAATATGTGTTGTTAAATTATTAGCTTTGATTATGAGTAGTAAAGAAGAATAATATTAAAAGATGAGCAATTATAAATTTTTATGAAGGAGGTTGGTATGAATAGAATTTATGGCGATAGATTGCATCGCGAAGAATACGTAGAAAAAATAGTAGAACTTATAAAGTTACGATCTGAATCGAAAGAATCAACGTCATTTTCTATTGAGGCTCCATGGGGGCAAGGCAAGACATGGCTTATTGAAAAGATAGAAGCATCTTTAGAGGGGGTTGATATAACAAAAAAATATGAATCTGAAGAGTGCTATAAAGAAAATAATGAATATTTCATTGTACATTATAATGCTTGGGAACGAGATTATTATGATGAACCTTTGCTTGCGATAATTTTGGCAATAATTAATGCCATCAACAATAAGTTTAGTGTTAAAAATACGCTGGATGCAGCAAAAAAAGAATTTCTAAGTGAGCTAAGGCAGCAAATTTTACATTCTTTGTTGGCTGTAGCAAGTCATGTTTCTAAACAATTGCTGCATTTTGATATTATAGAGCTTGGGAAACGGGGTATTAATAAATATAAAGAAATAAAAGAAAAGAGTAAGTTGAAACCTAATACATCAAACCAATATTTCGATCTTGAGAAAGATATTCAGCAAGTTGTAAATGCTTTAAATAAATTTTCAGAATACAAGTACGTAATATTTATTGTTGATGAGTTGGATAGATGTATTCCGACATTTGCAATAAAAACTTTGGAACGGCTACATCATATATTTGATAGGGTAGATAGGAGTATTACTATTTTAACAATAAACAGATCTCAGATTATTAGGAGTATAAACCACACATATGGGGAGGGATCCGCAGATAAGTATTTGTCGAAGTTTATAGATTTTAGAATTGATTTGAATGAGGGGAATACTGATAATGATGCGGTAAATAGTTATCTTCAAGAATTTGCAACACGATTTCAAGATGGTTCTATTGATGATAAGGATAAGGATTTGATTTATAGATATAATAGTTTATTGACGGCAAGGGAATTTGAGCAGGTAATGAAACGAGCCGTGTTAATTCATGATTTGGTTGGAATGGACACAAAATATTTTTCGATGGACTGTTTAGTTGCGGAACTTTTATTACAAATTAAGCAGGCGGTAGACGAGATTGAAGGCAATAATATCAATACATCCACAGAAAACGGCAACGTACCCAAAACTCCAATCGGGCAAATATTTAAGAATGACCTGAATTATTATCGGCAAACACGATCCAATGTTTTCAGAATAATTAATTGTATAATTAAAAATAGGGATATTCAAAATGCCCAGACAAATAATAGTAACGACTTGACTCAAGAAATGCAAGATTTCTACTCTAAATATAGATTATATTATAATTTAGTAAAACATGCGTAGGATAATAAAAGTAAAATTTAACTTGATATTATGTTTATATCAATACATTATGATTGGATGGAAATAATTTTATAGCAACACCGCCCGTTTGGTGCATTGCTCCAGACGGGCGGTGTACTGATTTGTGGCGTTTTGACGAAGAGATTTGCGGTAAATTATTTAATTAAGTCCTCTATCGAGCAATTTAGTGTTTGCGCAAGTGCATACAATGTTTCTGCCTGCGCTTTGGCGATATCCACGGTACCCTGTTCATATGCCTTAATCGTGCGCAACGGAACATTCGAAAGGTTTGCAAGCTGCGTCTGACTGATACCGCGTTTTTGACGTATCTGTTTTAGCGGGCACACGGGCTTTAAGTATTTTGCTATCAAGTCCATGCTGTGTGTGATATCCATTTCGTGATAGGGGAAATAGTGATCTAGAATTTTGCTGCAAGGTATAGCGGCGATAATCGTGGCATAGGGTTTATTGAAGTGCCACTGCGCATAGGAAAGTACCCAGCCCACCCAATATTCGGGCGAGGCATAACTGCTTGTTTCTATATTCAGAGGCTCATTGCCCAATATCAGTGCCAGAAGTTCGTTTGCAGATTTACCTAATGCATATACAGGATCTGCATTTTCAAGCGCATGGCATACAGGTGAAGAAATAAATTTTTTTGCAAAGGTGTCAATTTCGATATGTTCTTCCAAAACCGCAAGCTCAAACATGACAGATACTTTTCTTTGGATAATATCAAGGAACTGTTCATTGTAGGCGTGGATCATCAGGCTCAATACCTCCGCGGATAATGTCGTTCAGGTACAGATCGTCGGGCGTGGGCGTTCCCTGTCTGTTGCTTAAAAATTCCATACGCGCCTGTTCATTCCGTGCCCTTCGCAGGGGATAGTATGTGGCAGCGTCGGCAATTTCATATCCTAAAAAATTTAACTGTCCGAATGACTTTTGCGACATTAAAACAACCTGTTCGCCAAGGTTTCCCAACCTGAGTGCTTCCGAAAGTCTTTTAACGGAAATTGTATTGTTCAAAAAGCTTTCGGCATAGGCGAAATAGGAGTCGTCTGCACGGTAACCCTTGATAATGTCGTATTCCTTTAACGGGAGGGAAAAGTGTTCAATAAGATAGTTCTTTCCCGCTTTTGTAATATCATTCTTGAGTGTAAACACTCTGTTTTGCAGAAGCAGCGTTATCCAATGCAAGGTAGTAAAGCCCTTTTGTGAAAGGTCTAATATTGTAAGTCCTTGTAAATTCAGCGCATACTTATTCGCATAGCCGTCGCGTTTCTCTTCTACCGCCCATTCTTTTGCAAGTTCAAGCGATTGCGTGCAATAGAATCCCAGCCCATAGTCATTGTGACGTTTGCCTTTGCCAAACGTAGGCTGCTCGATGATCGAAACGGAGCCGTGATACAATATCATTTCAGCCATAAAGCTTACCCTCCTGTATAGATATTATATCATTACAATGTTCCAATGTCAAGAATAAAAAGGCAAGTGCAATGTTATAATTTGTTGAAATAAAAAAGTGGTATTTTTCTTGAAAAAGGTGGTATTTTGCTCAATTTGGCGACGGCACTCGGAACGGTGATAGTGGCGCAGGCCAACATCAAGAATCCCCGCAACTAATTTGCGGTAGTTACTGCAACTCGGGCAGAAACGCCCGAGTGCGGTAATCAGATAAATGAAACTAAACAGGGCTTATCCCGTTTTGGGATAAGCCCTGTTTTTATGTCTTTTTTTAGTTTTTCTTCGGCAGAACTTGAAAGATTAAATAAAAAATGATAATATATAAACAGTGATTTAATTATCAATCGGCAAAAGTACAGCTTAATGCTGTATGGTTCGCATTCAGCATAATGGCGCAAAATTCTATGTGCTGTTCTGATATTTTTATGGCTGAAAAAATAACAATAGGGGAATATATTTATGAAATTTGAGTGGTTAAATGAGAGTAAGGTAATTGAGGAGGGAAACAAAATTCAGGTGTTTGCCACACCGAACAGCGACTTTTTTTATAGCAGCACGGCGGCGGGTGACGAGGGTATAACTCCGGAATCGCTCTGCAATGCTCCGTTTTACTATACGGAGATAAAGGGCGACTTTGTAATGCGTGCAAAGGTTTCGCACGACTTTAAATCGGTGTACGATTCATCTTCGATAATGGTATACAAAAGCAATTCCTGCTGGGCTAAGGCCTGCTTTGAATATACCGATTTTGGAACGCACGCGGTTGTCAGCGTGGTGACAAACGGTGAGTCGGACGATGCAAACGGTTGCAACATAACACAGGAGAAGATATGGTTGCAGATGTGCAGAGTGGGAAATGCCTTTGCGTTCCACTATTCGTTGGACGGAAAAAATTTTTATATGATGCGTTACTTCCATCTGCCCGTAGACGAAACGGTGAAGGTTGGGCTACTTGCGCAGTCCCCCACGGGCCAGGGCGGCGTAAGAATATATGAAGACCTTACCATTGAAAGCAAAACTGTAAAAAATCTGAGAATGGGTAAGTGAAATAATATCTGTTACAGCCTGCAACGCGTAAGAATGTGACAGATAAATATATAAATGTAACTTTATAACACATTTGTGATTACTTATAGATAAAATTAAATTCAAACACTTGACAAAACAGACAAAATATTGTATCCTTACAAATAAGATATGTGATGAACGAGCGAGTAACGCAGGAGAGCTGCATACAGCGAGCGGAAGGCGGTGGAAGTTCCGCGGCAAGTACTTGCGCGAAAAACCCTCGGGAGCATGCAATCCGAACCTCGTGCGGCGGGCAGTAGGGTTGCCGTCCGGCTGTACGAAAATCGGCTCTCAAAGTGACTGCTTTGCAGTAATTTAGGTGGCACCACGGACAGAATTTATGCCCTGTTCGTCCTAATATTTTAGGACGAACAGGGCCTTTTTTTAAATTTTTTGCAGCTGAACAAAAAATACCGAACGCCTGCGGCGTTTGTAAGTTGCATAAAAACAAGCAACAAATAATCTGATACATCAAAGGGAGGCTACTATATGTGTTCTATAATCGGCTATGAAGGCAGGGATATTTCCCTTCAGGAACTTGATATGGCATTTTCACGCTCGTATATGCGCGGGCCTGACGCGAGGTGCATTCAGACGCTTGCGGGGGGATACATAGGTTTCAACCGTCTTGCGATAATGGGACTTTCTACCCTCGGCATGCAGCCGTTCGCCTTAAAGGGCAACCAGGTTGTGTGCAACGGCGAAATATTCGGATTCCGCTTAATCCGCCGTCAGCTTATCGAGCAGGGGTATGAATTCCGCTCCAACTCCGACTGTGAGGTACTTCTTCCCCTGTACGAGGAGTACGGCGTAGATATGTTCAAAATGCTTGACGCCGAATTTGCTATCATAATTTACGACAGAAAGAGTCAGAAATTTGTGGCCGCGCGCGACCCCATAGGCATACGTCCGCTTTTTTACGCGTATTCAAAGAGCGGCAACATAATGTTCGCGTCCGAGGCCAAGGTGCTTATGCCTTTGACCGATAAAGTTTTCCCCTTCCCGCCGGGCCACTACTACAAGGACGGCAAGTTTGTATGCTATAACGATATCGCGCGCGTAGATAAGTACCTTACGGACAGCCACGAGGAGATATACAAGAACATAAACGCACTTCTGACCGAAGGCGTGCTGAAGAGACTGGATTCGGACTCTCCCGTAGGTTTCCTCTTGTCGGGCGGACTGGACAGCTCGCTTGTATGCTCGATAGCGGCAAAGTACTACAAAAAGCAGGGCAAGAAGATACGTACGTTTGCCGTTGGCATGAGCGAGGATGCGATAGATCTGAAGTATGCAAAGCAGGTTGCCGACTACATTGGCAGCGAGCATACCGAAATTTATATAAACAAGGACATAGTTTTGCAAAGCCTTGAAAAGGTAATACAGGTGCTTGAAACCTTTGATATTACCACGGTGCGCGCCTCTATGGGCATGTACCTGATATGCAAGGCCATACACGAGCAGACTGATATAAGGGTGTTGCTCACTGGTGAAATTTCTGACGAGCTTTTCGGCTATAAATACACCGACTATGCGCCCAACGCCGAGGAATTCCAGAAGGAGAGCGAGAAGCGCATACGCGAGCTGTACATGTATGACGTTCTGCGCGCCGACAGGTGCATATCGGAGAACTCTCTCGAGGCTCGCGTGCCGTTCGGTGACATTAAATTCGTCAAATACGTTATGGCCATCGACCCGCAGAAGAAACTTAACACCTACAACATGGGCAAGTATCTTCTCAGAAAGTCATTCGAAGGCGATTATCTTCCCCACGATATTCTGTACCGTCAGAAGGCAGCCTTTTCCGATGCGGTCGGCCACTCTATGGTCGACTACTTAAAGGAGTATGCGGAGAGCATATATACGGACGAACAGTTTGAAGAGCTTTCGGCAAAGTACACTCACGCGCGCCCCTTCACCAAGGAATCGCTGCTCTATCGCGAAATTTTTGAAAAGTACTATCCCGGCCAGGGACATCTCATAAAAGATTTCTGGATGCCCAATAAAAACTGGGAGAACTGCGATGTAAACGACCCTTCCGCGCGTGTTCTTAAGAACTACGGCGCAAGCGGCGTCTGATATTTGTAAACAATAATGCGCCCGCGCGGGGCTTAAGCTCCGCGCGGGCGCAATTATTTTCAGTGGTATATCTGATTATAACAGCGTGCCCAAGTAAATAATTTCAATATATGATGTTCGCTTTGCCCGTCGCTTATGGCCGCGTGTTGCGCCGTACTGCGTACTGTTGACAAAGTCCGCGCAGAGTGGTAAAATGTATTAGAACAAATGTTTGAAAGGAGGCATGGGATTGAAACAGCGCACATATATTGCAATCGATTTAAAGTCGTTCTATGCCTCGGTTGAGTGCGTGGACAGGGGGCTTGACCCCATGGATACCAACCTTGTCGTGGCTGACGAGAGCCGTACGGAAAAGACAATCTGCCTTGCGGTGTCGCCCTCGCTCAAAGCGTACGGCATACCTGGCCGCGCCCGTCTTTTTGAAGTCGTGCAAAAGGTGAGGGAGGTCAACCGTGCCCGCAGAAGGAATGCGCCTTACCATAAATTCACGCAGAAGTCGCATTTTGCCTCCAATCTCAATGCAGACCCGTCGCTGGAGCTTGCATATATAGTTGCCCGGCCGCGGATGGCGCACTATATGGAATACAGCACGCGGATATATAAGATATATCTGCAATATGCCGCCGCCGAGGACATACACGTCTATTCGATAGACGAGGTGTTCATAGACGTAACCGACTATCTTAAGACGGCGGGGTGTTCTGCGCGCGAATATGCAATGCGCATGATAAGGCACGTTCTGCGCGAAACGGGAATTACGGCTACCGCGGGCATAGGTACAAATCTGTATCTTTGCAAGGTGGCTATGGACGTAGTGGCAAAACATTGTCCCGCCGACGAGGATGGCGTCCGCATAGCCGAACTGGACGAAATGACTTACAGACGCACCTTGTGGGAGCACCGCCCGCTCACCGATTTCTGGCGGGTAGGCAGGGGATACAGCGAAAAGCTGGAGGCGCACGGGCTGTTTACCATGGGCGACATAGCGCGCTGTTCAGTCGGCAAGGGGCCGATTTATAACGAGGACCTGCTTTACAATATGTTCGGCGTGAATGCAGAACTTCTCATAGACCACGCCTGGGGATGGGAACCGTGTACCATTGCCGATGTAAAGGCGTACAAGCCTGAATCTAACAGCATATGTTCGGGTCAGGTTCTGCAGGAGGCCTATTCCTGCGAAAAGGCAAAACTTGTGCTCAGCGAAATGGCAGATTCGCTTGCGCTCGACCTTGTGGCAAAGGGGTTGGTAACCTGTCAGCTTGTGCTTACAATCGGCTACGACGTGGAGAATAAAGATTACAGCGGAGAGTATTCTGTTGACCGTTACGGCCGCAAAATACCCAAGCACGCGCACGGCACGTTCAATATGGAGTACACTTCCTCGGGAAGGCAGATAAGGGATGCGGCCGCGCAGCTGTTTGACCGCGTAATAAACAAAAAACTCAACATCCGCCGCATATACATCACGGCCGCAAAGGTGATACCAGAGGACGCGGTCACAGAGCAGTCCTGCGAGCAGCTTGACCTTTTCACCGACTACGCGCAGAAGGAAAAACAGCGCAGCGAGCAGCGTGCGGAGTGCGAAAAGGAGAAAAGCAGGCAAAAGGCCGTTCTGGAGATACGCGAAAAATACGGCAAGAACGCCGTTCTCAAGGGAATCAGCCTTGAAGAGGGCGCAACCGCCATCAGTCGCAACGGCCAGATAGGCGGCCATAAGGCCTGAAGAAATGTTTTACAGCTTTGCCGTGCAGTTGCAACTTGCTGAAAGGTAAAATTTATGGGAAAGTATGACGATATAATTGACCTGCCTCACCACGTTTCCGAAAAGAGGCCGCATATGTCGGTCGCGGACAGAGCCGCGCAATTTGCGCCGTTTGCCGCGCTCACTGGGTATGGCGATGCGATAGACGAGGCCGCCCGCCCGACCGATAAAAAGGTGGAGCAGGGTGAAAGCAGTCTGGAAGAGCTTGACGAAAAGCTTGCATCTCTCGCCGCGCGCATATCTGAACGGCCGCGGATATCCGTCACGTGTTTCCGTCCCGATGACAGAAAGGAGGGCGGGACATACGTCACGTTCAGCGGTGCGCTTAAAAAGATAGAGCAGACAACCAGAAGGCTTGTTTTTGAGGACGGTACATCTGTCTGCGCGGACGATATATCAGCCATTTCGGAAGAAGACTGATTTGTTTAAAATTTTTGCGCGGTAAATATTTAAGTATTTCAGCGTCATAAGAGTTTAAATTTTTTCGTGCCGCAAAGACGAATGTCTGCATTTTGTTAAAAATGCCATAAAAGCCGTTTATGTTACAAAATACGACGAATTATGTCATTGAAAGGTCGGCAATATTCTGTTATAATCTGATTACAGATGCGGACGGCAAGCGCATATTGCGCAATACATAGCCGCCGCACGGAGGATATATGCAGTTAGGTAAAATTTCAAAAGTGGCAGTTGCGGGAATGGCAACAATGCTGGTTGCGCTGTCTGCAGTGGCGCTGTGCGCCTTTAAGCCTGCAACCCAGACCGAGGCGGAATCAGTTTCGCCCAGGCTGTTTACCAACATTTCGCTCGGCCTTTCGGGCGGGGACGGTATGGTACGTGCAACCGCGCGCAACGATTTCACTCTGTTCCCCTCAACCGTGTATGTAAGGGTAGAGCTGTACCGCTCGTATGAGGTGGCGTATGAATATACGGAGATGGAGCGCGTAAGCGTTCAGACCACTGCCGACCTCAATATGGGTCAGTCGATAGTGGCCGAGCTTTCAACCGAAGGTAAAAGCGCCTACTGGCTGGCAAGAACGCGCTATCGTGCCGACAACGCCGACTGGAGCGAAAAGGTGACCAACGTTTGTCTTTTCGATGCGGACGGCAACCTTGTACAGATAATGTAAGGCTTTTTCAAAAGAAAAAATGCGGCGCCGCGGAATTTTTCCGCGGCGCCTTAAAATTGTGGTAGTTTGGGCATATATGCGGTCCAATTGAATTTTATCATAATTTAAAAATATCGGTATTTGCGGCATATGTGCGGGTCAATTCAATTTAAAGCCTGTTTGTCGTTCGGCATATAAATTTTTTTCAATCTGTTGCAAAAACACGCAATTTACTGTATAATGAGTTCAAGCGCGTGCACGCTGGTATAAAATGTCTGCAAGCGCACAATAATTACGGCATAAATAACGCAATTAAGGAGAGTTTATGCGTCAGAAGATAAGGGCGCTTACGCAGCTGCCCGTATTAAAACAGATTTTATGGTTTCTGGATAGCTATTACTTTCCTGCGGCATATGCTCTGCTTGCTTTTTTATCCTCGCTGTTCGGCCTTGAAATAGCTTATTTTGCCATAACGGCCGTGCTTGTAGTGTTCGTAAGCGTATTTGCGCGCGATTCAAAGGCAATGCTGCCAATGGTTTTTCTGGCGGTGTACGGCGTCAGCTGGGTTCATACGCCTCAGCCGCCGTTCAGTTCGCAGTTCTTTTACAGCCGCGCCGTCCAGATTTATTTTCTCGTCCTCGGCGTACTGCTTGTGGCCTGCCTTTTGTTCCGCTTTATAGTATTCCCGCAGGACAAAAACTTTTTCAAAGAGAGCAAACTCAGACTGGGCATAGTGCTTATGACGGCCGCCTTTCTTCTGAACGGTGTGCTTTTTTCGGGCTATACCATAAAGAATCTGCCCTTCGGACTGCTGATTGCCCTTTCGTTTTTCGCGTTCTACATTTACTTTTTCAATACCCTGTACGTTAACGAAAAGACCCCACACTATGTGGCATATATTCTTGTCCTTGCCTCGGGGGTAATATTTTTGCAGCTCTGCAAAATATATCTCTTCGATAACGTAATCGTCGATGGCTCGGTGAATAAGGATGTGCTCATTGCGGGCTGGGGCATGAGTAACAACATAGGCGGCATGCTCGGCATGCTGTTTCCCGGCGCCTTCTATCTTGCCCTCAAATCACGCAGGTGCGGGTGGGTGTTCTATATCCTCGCCTTTGTATTCTTCGGCGGAGTATGTCTTACGCTCAGCCGCACCTCTGCGTTGATAAGCGGCATAATACTGCTTGCGGCGGCAATATATTTCAGCATAGCAAAGTCGCCCGTGCGCAGGTTTGCGCGCATATTCAACTGCGTGGTTGTCGTGTTCGGCGCAATATTTCTCATTGTATTCTGGGATAAGATTCGCGAACTGCTCGCCGTGTATTTCGACCGCGGATTCAGCGATTCCGGCCGTTCCTTCATCTGGCAGAGCGGCATAAACAATTTCCTCAGGGCGCCGTTCTTCGGCGTGGGATTCTATGAGCCTATCGCCCCCGAATGGTCATACGATATAGAAAACTGGGTCTTCCCCGATATGTACCACAACATCTTCATTCAGATGCTTGCAAGTTGCGGCATATTCGGTCTGCTTGCATACTGCGTTCATTTTATCCAGGTAGTGTTTGCAGTAAAAAAGCATCCTTCGTCGGAGAGCCTGTTCTATATAATAATACTGCTCGGCATTTTCGGAATGTCGTTGCTGGACAACCATTTATTCCACGTGTTCCCCGCACTCATATATTCGGTGTTCCTGCTCCTTTCGGAGCGCGAGGGCGAAAGCGGTCCGCTTGTACTTCTCAGACCGTTGCTTATACGCCGTAAAAAGGCGGTGGAGGAAGCGCCTGGCGGCGAAGTTGCCGCAACCGGTGCGGAAAAATCTGTTGCCGACGGCGGCACGCAGTGCAGACATTAAATTTTAACTGTCTGTTGTCTGAATATTAAATCTTATCTGAATATCAAAGGCCTCCGCGCAGTTCTGCGCGGAGGCCTTTACTTTATCGAATGAAGTTTTTACACTTATTTGTTGTCGGCGGGCTTAGTCACAGGAGCAGCCGTTGCGGGTTTAGCCGCAGGAGTAGCTGTTGTGGGCTTTGCCGCGGGAGCAGCCGTTGCGGGTTTAGCCGCGGGAGCAGCCGTTGCGGGTTTAGCCGCGGGAGCAGTTGTTGAGGGTTTAGCTGCGGGAGCAGTTGTTGAGGGTTTAGCTGCGGGAGCAACCGTTGCGGGCTTAGCCGCGGGGGCGGGAGATGTTGCAACGGGCGCGCTCTTGGGTTTGGTCATAGCCTCGGTGTAGTGCTTGAACACTACCGAAATATCGCCGTCCTCGCGAACTACGCCGCCGTCTATCCAGATTGCTCGCTTGCAGTATCTCTTTACCGCCTCGCCGTGGGATACGATGAGGAACGTAAGACCTTTCTTCTGCAATTCGGCAAGCTTTTCGTGACATTTTTTATTGAACGCAATGTCGCCTACGGCAAGAATTTCGTCTATCAGCAGTATCTCCGAATCCATGTTTACTGCAATGGAAAAGCCCAGTCTTGCAAGCATACCTGAAGAATACGTCTTTATCGGCGAGTAAATAAAGTCGCCAAGCTCGGAAAATTCAAGTATCTGCGGCACTTTTTCGTCTATCTCTTTTTTTGTATAGCCGAGTATCGCCGCGTTCAGGTAGATGTTTTCCAGTCCCGTTGCGTTTCCGTCGAAACCCGCACCCAGGCGAAGGAGGGGTGTAATTCTGCCGTATCTTTTGGCGTAGCCCGAAGTAGGCTTTAAAATGCCGGAAACTATCTTCAAAAGCGTTGATTTGCCTGCGCCGTTTCTGCCTATGAGCGCCACGGCCTCGCCGCGGTGTACGTCAAAGCTTACGCCTTTAAGACATTCAAATTTTCTCTTTTTTAAGTTCTTTTTAAACGCGCGCACAACAAGTTCTTTAAGCGAGTTCACGCCTACTTCGTACTTGTTGAATTTCATTGTCACGTCGCGCACTTCAAGTACAACGTCCTTTCTGCTGTCTTCCATGGCTCACCTCACAGGTTTGCGGCGATTTTGTTCTTCATCGCCTCTAAGAACAGCCAGCCTATGACAAGCGATATGGCGGCAAAGCCGTACATGGCAAGAATGGAGGGCTGAGTCGTTGAAAATGATAACATAATGTTAGGTATGTCGCCCCTTAAAAGTTCGCGGAAACCTTCAACGTAGTGATACATGGGGTTGAACACCATCGCCTTGGAAACGAGCTCACTGTTGAGCGCGTCCACCGAGTAGAACAGCGGGGTGAGGTATGTCCACAGCGTGAGTATTACGCTGTAGATGTGCTTTATGTCGCGGAAGAATACGAACAGCGCGCTTAAAAAGTACGAAATTCCGAGCGAAAAAATTGTGACCGCGGGCAGAATTATGATTACCAGCACAATCTGCCAGGGGAATATGAAGTGTGGTCCGCCAAGTATCGGCAGAGCGCGGAATCCTGCAACAAGCAACAGCGCTATGAACGAAAAGCCGAAAGTCACCAGTGCGGAGAACACGTTTGCCGTGGGGAATATCTCGATAGGCACTCTCGTTTTCTGCAGCATGTCTGCCTGGCCTACAAGACAGCCAAGAGATGAAGAGGTGGAACCTCTCATTATGCCGAAAATAATGTTGCCCGAAAGTATATATATGGGGTAATCAAGGCCGTCGGTGTGTCTGCCGAAAAGTGCAGAGAACACGAACGCCATTACAATCATGTTGAGTAAGGGGTTGAGAACGGTCCATACAACTCCTATAAAGGAGCGGTAGTACTGATTTTTTATGTTGCGCTTTACAAGAAGGCGCAAAAGGTACATTCTCTGGCTAAGACTGCCTGTCTTTTTGCTCATAGATGTTATTCTCCGATCGCATGTTCTTCAGCTTAAAGTATAGCCATTTCGGTACAAAAATAAGTATCAGACATTTAAAAGCGATAAAAAAACCCAGCGGGCGACCGATAGCGGCGCATCCGCGCATCCTTACGGCAAATTCGTTCAGCCGCGTGGAGGGTGTGTGTTTGGAATTATCGTACGGCGCTTCTTCATAGTCAATCAGCGCGTCCTGTATATTATAGCCGAAAAGATTTTCTTTGTAAAGTCTGAAGTACAGGTCGTAATCTTCGCAGCGCAAAGTGTATTTTTTTTCATTATATCCGCCGATTTTTTCAATGGCCTCCCGCCTTATCATGAGAGCGGGGTGAATGAACGGGCAAAATCTTGCAAGGTCGCTTTTGGAAGGAGCGGGCATAAACCGTCTTTCGCCGTAGACCCTGCCGTCATAGCACAGCCTTGCCGCGCTTGAGCAGAAGGCATAATTTTTATTGCTTTCCAGAAAATCAAACTGCTTTTCCAGCCTGTCCGCGTGTGAAAAGTCGTCTGCGTCCATTCGCGCAATATACTCCCCGTGCGCCGCCTCAAGTCCTCTGTTAAGGCTGAATGTAAGGCCTTTGTTCTCTTCATTGAACAGCGGCTTTACGCGCTCGTCGGAAGCGGCAAGTTTTTTAATCTCTTCGGCGGTTTGGTCGGTGCTTCCGTCGTCAATGAGTATAAGTTCAATATCTTTGAAAGTGCCGTCAAGAATGCTTTTCGCGGCCCTTTCAATGCTTTTTTCGCAGTTGTATGCGGCACATATAACAGAAATCATATCTTGCCGTCAAGCGCCTTTTCGTAAAAATCGGTAAGGCTGTGCGCCTCGTTCGCCACATCGTAGCGTGCGGCGCGTACAAGTTCGCGGCAGTCGTAAAAATGGCCGCCCTCGCTTATCATCGCCTGCGCCCAGGCGTCCTCGTCGTAAGGGAGGAATACCGACTTGCCCGTTATGTTTGTTTCGGTCGGCACCGCTTCGGAGAGCAGGCATTTAAGTCCTGCCGCCTGTGCCTCTATCGCGGCCATCCCGAGACCTTCGTAGCGGGAGGGCATACAGAAAAGGTCGGCCGCCTTGTAATATTCAACGGGGTCGGTAGGTTGAACAAGTCTTACTTTTTCGTTTATTCCCAGTTCTGCGGTGACAGAAAGGATGGTGTGTCTTTCTTCCCCGTCGCCTACAAGAACCAGCGTCATATCGCGCCCCTGCGCCGCCTTTGCAAATGCGCGGAGCAGAAAGGGTATGTTCTTCTGGTACACAAACCTGCCTACAAACAGCACAACTTTGCCGCTCAGGCCAAGTTTGTTTCTTGCCTCATCATACGCCTTCTCGTCGGAATAAAAGTTTTCCGCCTCAATCGCGTCCGGCAGTATGTACGCGTCGCCCGCGCGTTTGCCGAAAATGTTTTCGGCCGCGTGGTGACTGCACGCCATAAGGTGAGTGGCGTGCTCGCAGGCGAACGGGCGCAGAAAGCTCTTTGCAAGGTAGTGTTCGGAATGTTTGTTGAACGCGCTGTGAACGTGGCATATTCTTACGGGCACGCCGCTGTGTGCGGCCGCTGTAAGAGAAAAGGCCGAAAGGGTGGTAAGATGGGAGTGGACTATGGAATAATCGTTGTTTTTGCAGATCTTTTCCATATCAAAAATGCCTTTCAGAAAATTTTTCTGGAAGGGCGAAATATAGTAAACGCGCGCATCCTTGTCCACTTCCTTGACTTTCACATCGAAAATGGATGGCGCGTAAGTTACAAAGTCGAAGCGGAATTTTTCAAGGTCCGCACGTCTGAAATAATTCAGCAAACACGAGGCAACGCCGCCCAGGCGGGCATTGCCGACTATTTGTAAAACGTTAATTTTTCCGTCTTGCATTCAGTCATTTTCCTTTTTAACCTCATCGGGCGGAGTCAGCCCGAAGTTTATATAAGTCTGCCTGCTTATCTTATGTTTCTTTACTTCGCTTTGCAGGCTGGCGTATTCCTCGGGAGAAACGTGCGTTAAAAAACGGCGTTCGCCGAGGACGAGCACGGCCATAGTTTTAAGGATAATCTTAGTGTCGAGTATGGGCGAAGCGTGCAGGGTATAATAGGCATCGTAATACTTTCTTGCTTTGATGGAAAGATGGCCGTTGCCGCGCACCTGAGCAAGCCCAGTAAGGCCGGGACGCATTTCGAATTTTATAAGTTCCCATTCCTCGTATTCGCAGTCGTATACCGGCAGAAGGGGGCGGGGACCGATAAAGCACATGTCGCCCTTGAGCACATTCACAATCTGGGGAAGTTCGTCAAACTTGAACTTTCTTATGAATTTTCCGACCTTTGTAAGGTTTTCGTTGCTGTCCTTTATTACGGGTTTATGAATGTTGAAGGGCACGTTGCCGCTCTTCATAGAGCGGAATTTATAGCAGATAAATTTTTTGCCGTATTTGCCCGTGCGGCTCTGTCTTATCAGCACGTTTCCGCCGTCCTCAATTTTTATGGCAAGCGCGATTGCCGCCATAAGCGGGGATACGACTATTATGCCGATGAGCGCCACAATGAAATCTGCTATGTATTTAACCTGCAGGTAAAATTTTGTCATTTCTCTTTTCCGTAAATCACGTTCCGCCTTGCGCTCTCCCTGAGCGTGCGGGCGTACTTTTTCAGCTTACAGCTTACTTTTCTCTCATTATAATTATTATAATACAGTGTATAATATAAATCTACCGTTTGTATAAAAATTATGTAAAAATTACTGGAAATTTTGCATAATAATTCATAATCAGTCAAATTTCGCAGTAAAATGCGTGGTCTGTTTTTCTGCTGTGCTTTCTGTCTGTTTAGTACAGAGCATATCAGTTCTGCGGCGGAAAGAAAATTCTGTTCCAGTTTTCTTCCGAGCACATCATGCCGCGCTCTTCGCGGTATAATTTTCTCATTTTTTTAAATCCCGTAAGCAGTCTGAAAAACATCTTAACGGTGCGGCGTCTCAGCTTTTTTCTGCGCGCCGTGTCAAGGCGGCATACAAACCCGCGGTCGGTGCTTTCGTCAAAGTGTATCACCGTTTTTTTCAGAAACGCCTCCGAAGCTTTTGGCCTGAAAGCCGAAGTCACGGCTGGCTTTTTTGAAAACATAAATGCGGGCGCATAATTTTCAACTGCCATAAGCGCGCGCATCATTCGCTCCCCGCGCGAAAGTTTAACGTTCTGACAATCTTTGATGTCAATCGGCCCGCACATATCCTCAATCTGTTCCCGACTTATCCATTCGGGCTGTACCGCGCGGATTTCGTCGTTAATTTCAAAGGGGTCGGCCGAAGCAAAGAACTGCGGTCCGCGGAAAAAGTCTTCGTATCCCTTGAGTACAAGCTCCGTGCAGTCGTAATTTTTCATCGTGAGATTTTTCAGTGCGAAGTATGCAAACCGCACGGCCACTTTAAAGGGGGAACACTCCGTTGCAAGCGCGGCAACCACGGCCTCGTTGCGCTTGTAGTACTCCAGCGAGGCGGAAAACTTTTTGGAAAAGTCCTGATGCCAGACTGCAATGCCGTTCATTCTGATAAGCTCTTCAATCGCGCGCATGCCGTATTCCACGTCGTCGCCCTTAATGAAAAAAGGCATCGGCAGACCGAAATTTTTTACGCTGGATACGGGCATGCAGCAGTACCACCAGGCATTGTATCCCGCCGCGGGGGCATTTTCGTTCTTTAAAAGATTGTCAGCAAGCCTCATATCCAGCTTGGAATTTATGGCGGTAAAGATAAGTCCGTCAAATTTTCCGCCGAATTCGTGCTGCATGTACGGCCTGTCAAGGTATAGCATAGCTCCGCCCACAGTGGCATTTTCGTGCTTGCATGTAAGCGTGCTGATCAGCGCATATGTGCGCTCCAATGTCTCAAAATCGAAGTAAATGTCGTCGTCGGTAAGAAGGAAGTGGGAAAAGGAGGGGTCAGCGCAGACCTGCATTATTCCGCGCGTAAACCCGCCAGAACCGCCCGTGTTGCGGTTTGGTATGACGGTATATAAATCGCTGTCTTCCAGACTCAGCGTTCCCGCATTGTCCACTATGAAAATGTGCAGTTTTTCCTTCCAGTCGGGCTTGTTTTCCACGGCTGCACATATGCGCATTATGTTGGAGCGAACAAATTCTTCCCTGCGGTAGGTGCATATCACCATACCCAGTTTCGTATGACGGCGCGCATCCTCCGCGCACAGCCACGCGGCCCTGAAAAACGTGCAATCGCTCTCGGCGGTTACGGTAAAAAAGGTGTACAAGGCGCCGTCGTCGGCGGATATGTCCGTGCGCGTTGCGCCCTCGCAATCCACACTTTTTATCAGTTTTGTGCCGTTTTCCTGCCTTGCGTATATGTCCGTGCGGTAGCGACCCTGCGCGTCAATCTGCAAAAAAAAGACGCCTATATCGCAGTATTTTTTATATTGGCGGTGCGGGAATATGTTAAAGTAACATTCAAAGGATGCCGTCTGTCCGCGGCTTAATTCAAGCCGTCCGCTTTCGGCGTCATATATGCCGCCTTTAACAAACATTTCCCCCGCACCTTCAAGGTTGTTTCCGAATTTTATTTCAAATAATTTCACGCTTTTCATTATATCATATTGCCGTACAAAAATCAACGTCAAAATAACAATTTGTACTGTTATATGGCTATGCTGTTCAATTCGTACAGGAATATGCCGCAACTATTCAAAAATTTTTAAATTATTAAATTTGCGCCGCACAAAAAGTGCGGCGCAAAGGTACGGGACTATGCCTTAATTATTTCAGATTTTCTTCTGCGCAGGCAAGCGCTGCGGCTATTACCTTATCCATGTCGTAGTACTTGTACTGGCCGAGTCTTCCGCCGAAAATAACGTTTGGTTCGCTGTCAGCAAGCTGCTTGTATTTAGCGTACAGCACATTGTTCTTTTCGTCGTTTACGGGGTAGTAGGGTTCGTCGCCCTTGTGCCACGTTGCGGGGTACTCGCGCGTGATGTATGTCACGGGGCTTACCGCCTTTTCAAAGTGCTTGTGTTCTATTATGCGGGTATAGGGCACTTCGCGTTCGGTGTAGTTGACAACGGCGTTGCCCTGGTGGTTTTCCTCTTCCAGTCTCTCTGTTTCAAAGCGGAGCGAGCGGTATTCAAGTTCGCCGTACTTATAGCCGAAGTATTCGTCTATCATGCCGGTGTACAGCGTCTTTTCTGCGATGTCGGGGTTTTGTTTTATGAACTCAAAATATTCCGTTTCCAGTCTTACTTCCGTGCCTTCAAGCAGTTTTTCGGCAAGTTTGGTGTATCCGCCCTCGGCTATGCCCTGGTAACGGTCGTTGAAGTAATTGTTGTCGTAAATAAAGCGGAGGGGAAGCCTTTTTATAATGAATGCAGGCAGGTCCTTGCAGCTCTTGCCCCACTGTTTTTCCGTATAGCCCTTTATGAGTTTTTCAAATACGTCTTTTCCGACGAGTTTAAGTCCCTGCTCTTCAAGGTTCTTGGGCTCGTCAATGTTCAGCTCTGCAATCTGTTCGGCAATCTTGGCCTTTGCCTCGGCGGGAGTAACAACGCCCCACATCTTGGAAAATGTGTTCATGTTGAAGGGGAGGTTGTAAAGCTCGTCTTTATAGCGGGCTATGGGTGAGTTCACAAAGTTGTTGAAGGATACAAAGCTGTTCACGTATTTCCATATCTTTTCGTCTGATGTATGGAAAATGTGCGCGCCGTATACGTGTATGTTAATTCCGTCTTTGTTTTCAGTGTAAATATTGCCGCCTATGTGACTGCGTTTATCTATAACAAGGCATTTTTTGCCTGCCTTTTTTGCTTCGTGAGCGAACACGCAGCCGAAAAGGCCTGCGCCTACAATAAGATAATCATATTTTTTCATTTATATTTCCTCCGCAACGCCACATATATGCGGCTTAAAATCATTATAACACCAAACTATTGCAAGGTCAAGGCACTTTTTCCGAAAAAAGTCTTTTTATTCGGAAAATGCGCGGCAATAGTCTGTTTTTTCCTACCTGAAAGTATGCGTCAAATACTGAAAAAAGATGTGAATGGTCGCTGATAATGTCTCGGAAAGCCGCATAAAACATTTAACATATTATCGTCGGTCATTTTTAAGAAAAAAAAGCGGCGCGCGGAATCTATCCGCGCGCCGCAAGTTTCAGTTTGTGCAAAGTAAGGGCATAATGCCGCTTTGCAAAGTTTCTGAACATCTGAAATTACAGAAATTCAGAATGCGTTATTCGCCCTTGCGTTTTTTGTCCAGTATAATTGCAAGTTCTGCCGCGGCCTCCTTGGGGGTGATATGCGCCGTGTTTATGCAGATGTCATAGTTCACCCTGTCGCCCCATTTTCTGTCGGTGTAGAAGGAGTAATATTTTGCGCGCTCTTTATCGATTCTTAAAATGTGGCGTCTTAAGGCGGAGTCGGAAAGGTGCTCGTGTTCGGGAGCCTTTTCGCGGCAACGCTTTATGCGCGAAGGAATGTCGGAGTACACAAAGATGCGCAGCGGGTTCATATCCTTCAAAATTCTGTCCGCGCATCTGCCGACTATAACGCAGTCAGATTTTTCAGCCATCTCTCTTATAATGTTGTGCTGTTCGTTGTAAACGGAAAGCGTCTGTTCAATTACAGGGTCGGTAAGCGGATAAAAACTTCTGCCTATCGTTATGGGGAATGGCATATAGGGCTTGCGCTCCACAATCTGGTGTACGTATTCTTCCGAAAGGGATGTACGCTTTGCTATCTCCGTTATTATTTGTCTGTCATAATATGCAATGCCGAGGTCGTCGGAAAGGCGTCTTCCGAACTCTCTGCCGCCGCTGCCGAATTCGCGGCTGACTGTGATTATAAGGTTTCCCATTTTTTGCCTCATCGCTTACTATTTATTATAAAATATAATAACACAACCTTAAAAAATAGTCAATAAGCACAAAGTTATATTGTGTTTAATTTGTACTTATAGTAAAAAGTCGTTCCGTAAATAAATTCAAGGCGTGTTATGTAAAAATGTGGCGACTTTTAAGTGTAAACGTTTTTATGTGATATTTGTATGAAATTCTTTGTTCTCTCATTTAACTTTAACAATTGCAGTTTATAGTATAAGTAGTCAAGGCGCGGGAATGATTTTTCCGCGAAAGGGAGAATGATAATGCAAACAGCAAATTACGCTGCGGCTACGGCCGCGTATACACACTTTGACCCGCTGCTTGGCGGAAGTTATACAATCACCTATTTCCGTAACGGCAACAGACCCTGCCCCGAAGAGGAGGCAACGGAAAAGATTGTGCATTTCTATTCGGTGGACGGAGTGCTTCTGCACTGCGAATACCATAAAATAGAAAAATGAATAAACTCACAGATGCGGCTTTAAGCCGTAAGCAAAATACATAAAATTTCCCCTCCAAAAAAAGTACCTGCCGCGGAAGCGAAAGTTCCCGCGGCAGGTACTTTTTGCGTGTTTTACGTCCGAAGATAATGCCGATACGGTTTGCTGCAATACATGTAAAAAAATTACATATAATGTCGCATTTATCATCATAATGCCATAAAATGTAAATTTTTTACGTTAATTAAAGTTGTAAAGAAATAACTGTAAAATTTTTACGTTTATGTTTTTCAAAAAGGTCAGTAAAGCCATAATGCAGGGCGCGGCGTGGCATTAAATTTTAAAAAAAACTTTACAAGCGCGCACCGCTTATGTATAATAGAACTATATACCATTTTCGGGTTTCATCAACGGGGAATACTGCATTGAAAAAGTCAAAACTTTCAAAAAAGTCGCTCGTTGCGGTAATCTGTGTAGCGGCTGCGGCGCTTGTGGTAACGGCTCTTTTAATCATAAACATATTTTTCCCGATAAGGTACATTTCCTCGTGGTTTGTTTCGGGCAAAAAGCCTGCCGAAGACAGCTTTCAGCTCCGCGTACTCGATGTCGGCAATGCCGACTGTGCAATTGCCTCGCTCCCCGGCGGAAAGGTAATGCTTATCGATGGCGGCGACGGAACATATACGTCCACGCTGAAAATCTTAACCGAACTCAACCGCATAGACGCCGATTTTATAGATTATGTAATCTGCACATCTGTCTCGCGCGAACATTGCGGGGGACTTGCCGAAATAATCGGCGTAAAGGGTGCGGGTAAAATATATTATCCCTACTGCGAAAACAGGTACATAAATTCTTCGTATGCTGAATTTATGACCGCCGCGCAGAGTTGCGGGGCGCAGCTTGCAATTTCAGAGTATGGTGCAGGGGAGGAGAGCGGGGACTTTTTCTTCACCTTTCTCTCGCCCGATGTGCACACCGCTCCTGGCGGCGAATATGAAGCTCTCAATGACGACAACTCTCAGGAAAATATCGATGCCGCTTCTGCGGTAATCTGGATGGAGTATGAGGGCAGGGGAGTCTTATACGCAAGCGACGCCACAAACACAGTCCTTAATAAACTTGCCGATGAATACCAGCTTTTAACTTCTTCGGGCGAGGGACTAAGTTTCCGCGGTCACGAAATAGATTTTTCTGACTGCGCAATCTATAAAGTGGCGGGTCACGGCAGTGAAGGGTGCCACTCTCAACCGCTGTTATCTTTAATTTCTCCCGATATTTCAGTTATATCGGTAGGGGAAGACAACACATACGGCTGTCCATCGGCACAAGTAATGGCAGACCTTGTCGCTTGCAGCAGGATGTACATAACAATGTACCGCGGCGATATCACAATGGAAATTTCCCGTTCGGGGGATGTCGCTTTAGCTGCTTCCCGCGGAGAATAAGGCCGTTTTAAATACGGCAGTTTTTGAATTTAATTTTAATTGGTGCCGCAATATGCCTTAATCAATGCGTAAACTTTTTTGCAGTCATATGGCGGCAGATAAGCTGATTGGTGCGGCAATATGGCCTGACCATTGTAATAAAACCCGATTGAAAGGGGGACAGATATGAAACTTACCACCGCAGGAGAATCTCACGGCAGGGCGCTTATCGGAATTATCGAGGGTCTGCCCTCCAATCTTAAAATAGACAGAGCGGCGATTGACGCTGAACTTGCCCTCCGTCAGAGCGGTTACGGCAGGGGCGGCAGACAGAAGATTGAGCGCGACCATATACAGATTTTAAGCGGAGTGCGCAATTGTCTTACGCTCGGCAGTCCGCTCGCGTTCATGATAGAAAATTCGGACTATAAGAACTGGGAAAACTGTATGAGTCCCGACCCCTGCGATACGTCCCTCCGCACGCTTACAAAGGTGCGCCCCGGGCACGCAGACCTTACGGGTCTTAAAAAGTTTGACCAGAGGGACGCGCGCAACATACTCGAACGCGCCAGCGCCAGAGAGACGGCCGTAAGGGTGGCAGCGGGCTCCATAGCAAAGCAGTATCTTGCCGAACTCGGAATATCGGTAGGCGGGTATGTAAAGAGCGTGTGCGGCGTAAAAGATACGGGAATATATGCGTTTGAAAGCCTTTCAGAGGCAAAAAAACAGCCGCTTTTCATGTTGGACGAAAAGTTGCAGAGCGAGGCTATGAAGCTGATAGACGAGCTCAAGGCAAAGGGTGATACGGCAGGCGGAGTAGTTGAAGTGCGCATACACGGTCTTAAAAGCGGTTTCGGCAGCTGTATGACATATTCTGAAAAACTTGATGCGCGCCTTGCGGGCGCTGTAATGAGCATACAGGCCATAAAGGGTGTGGAATTCGGTCTCGGATTCGAGGCCGCCGACCTTCCTGGAAGTCGCGTTCACGACAGATTATATATGCAGGATGGAAACATAGTCCGCAAAACCAACAATGCGGGCGGAACGGAGGGCGGAATGTCCAACGGCGAAGATATAGTCATCCGTGCCGCAATGAAGCCCATTCCCACGCTTATGAGCGGGCTTGAAACGGTGGACTATATCAGCGGTGAGCCCTGCCGTGCGGCTGGCGAAAGAAGCGATGTCTGCGCCATATGTGCGTGTGAATTGATTGTTGAAAGCGTTGCGGCCTTCACTCTTGCGCAGGTGGTTGCCGAGCGGCTCGGCGGCGACAATATGCAGCAGGTAAAAGCAAGATATGCCGCGCTTGAAAGCTGATTCGGAGGTTATTTATGAAAACTCTGCACATAAAGACGGCCACGTGTGACAGCCATATAATCTGCGGCGAGGGTGCGTTTCAGTCGGAAATACCTTCACTCTGCGAAGGGCTTACGTTTACCGTAACGGACAGCAACGTTTATAAACTTTACCGTAACATATTTGACGATATCTTTTCAAAGAGCGGCTCCGTATATGTCATTCCCGCAGGAGAAAAGAGCAAAAATTATAATGTACTGCTAGGAATTTTAAAGGCAATGCTTTCGGCTGGCTTAAAGCGCAATTCCACGGTATTTGCCGTAGGCGGCGGCGTTGTCGGCGATATATGCGGCCTTGCGGCCTCGCTGTATATGCGCGGAGTAAAGCTTGTCCAGGTGCCCACCACGCTGTTGTCGCAGGTGGACAGTTCCGTAGGCGGCAAAACGGCAATCGATTTGTGCGGAGTAAAAAATATAGTCGGTACATTCTATCAGCCCGGCACGGTGGTGGTTGACCCTATGTTTTTGTCCACCCTGCCCGCGCGCGAAATACGTTGCGGTCTTGGCGAAATAATAAAGTACGGCGCCTTAAACAAGGATATTTACGTTAAGCTTATTGAAAATAAAAACAATCTCCGCTCGCCAGAGTTTTTAAAGGATATCACATTTGATTGCATACAGCACAAGGCCGAGGTGGTGCGTCGCGACGAGCGTGAAAGCGGACTTAGGAAGACTCTCAATCTGGGACATACCACGGGCCACGCGTTCGAGCTGTATTATAAGCGCAAATCTCACGGCGAATTTGTGCTTATCGGAATGTACTACGAGCTGTTTATAGCCGTTAAACGCGGCATATGTGCGGCCGAATATGCAGATTCGCTCATTCAGCTGATAAAAAAAGTGATAAATATTCCTGCGTATGAAGATGCAGAAAAAGCTTGCCTTATGGCTGTTTACGATAAAAAGAATGTCTGCGCGGCGGAAGTTTCGCTCATAGTTCCCGCAGAGGCGGGCAGGTGTGAAGAATTGCGCCTTCCCGTAGACGAGTACGCGGCGGAGATAGCGCAGTGCGCCCTTAAAATCAGGGAGGATAAGCAATGAAAAAATTAAAACTTGCGGTAACCGGCAAGGATGTATCCCAGTCGTGCAGTCCCGAAATGCACACATTCATAGCTCATAAAATGGGCGTTGAAATATCGTACGATAAAATTTCTATCGACCCCGACCAGTTTTCGCAAAAAGCGGAAGAGTTGTTTGAAAAATACGATGGCTTCAACGTAACAATTCCTTTCAAACTGGACATAATACCCTTTCTTAACGGACTGGAAGGCGATGCAAAGCTGTTCGGCGCGGTAAACACCGTACTCAGCGCAAGCAGAAAGGGATACAATACAGACGGCCTCGGCTTTATGCTCATGCTGGAAAATAACGGCGTGGAGGTAGCGGGCAAATCTGTACTTCTGCTCGGTGCGGGCGGTGCGGGACGCAGCGCGGCCAAAAAGCTCGTCCAGGCGGGAGCACAGCTCTTTGTTTACGACAAAAATACCGCGGCGGCCGCAGAAGTAGCCGCGCAGGACGGAGCAACTGCGCTCGGCGAAGTTGAAGTTCGTCCATACGATATAATAATAAATGCAACTGGCGTGGGTATGCACAAAACTGTTGGCATATCTCCGCTTAAAGAGGATGTTATTTCGCTGTGCAAAACGGCGGTAGATCTGATATATGTGCCGCCCAAGAGTGCTTTTCTTGAGATTGCCGAACGTTGCGGCAAGCAGATAATCAACGGCATGGCAATGCTCTTCTACCAGGCATATTTTGCCGAGTGCATCTACCAGGGAAAGGAGCCTGACAGCGCGCTTGCGGCACGGCTTTTCACGGAATACAGCACAAAGTGAGGTCTGTTTATGAAACTTTTATTTATCAACGGCGTCAATCTCAATATGACGGGCCGCCGCGAAAAGGGAGTGTACGGCACGCAGACTCTCGATGAAATCAACGCCGAAATAGCTGCTCACCTCAAGGGTACGGAGTGCGAATTTTTCCAGAGCAATATCGAGGGTGAAATATGCACCGCTCTCCACAATGCCTCGTGTGACGGCATAATTCTCAACGCGGGTGCGTTCACTCATTACAGCTATGCCATAAGGGACGCAATTGCGTCCATAAACATTCCCGTGGTGGAAGTGCATATGTCCAATGTTTTCCGACGCGAAGAGTTCCGCAAAACTTCTGTAATTTCCGAAGTGTGCGCAGGCACGATAGTCGGTTTCGGCAAGAACAGTTACATTCTCGCCGCTCAGAGTTTTCTGCTTAAATAATTGGCCGCAAAATAAGTAGTTGCGGCATATATACGGGGCAATTATGAATATAGTGCTTTGCGGCATGATGGGTTGCGGCAAGACGACGGTCGCTGCAGAACTTTCCCGCATAACCGGCAGGGAGAGCGTGGACACCGATGCCGAAATTGTAAAACGTCACGGCAGAATTGCCGATATTTTTGAAAAGTTCGGCGAAAGCCGTTTCCGCGAGATAGAGGCGGAGGAGGTCGAACGGCTGAGCAGTCGCGACGGCCTTATAATAGCAACGGGCGGCGGCTGTGTTCTCTACGACCGCAACGTGCGCATTTTAAAGCGCAGCGGAAAGATATTCTTTCTTGAAGCGCCTGCCGAAACGCTCATATCCCGCCTTGAAGGCGATACCGAGCGTCCGCTGCTTGCAGGCGGAGCTGCAAAGCGGGTAAACGAACTTCTGCCTATGCGTACGCCGCTGTATCTGGCTGCGGCCGACTGTGTAATACATACCGCAGGCCTTACGCCGACGGAAATTGCAAAAAAAATTCTTGCACAGTGCGGAGCAGATTTTTCCGCCGATGTGAAAAATTAAAAGCCGATAGTTACGGCATATGTGCCGTCCAACTATTCAAAATATCGCGGCGGGTCAGCCGTCATTAACAGTAAATCAAAATATTATTTAAGGTAAAATTTTTATGAAGACCGCACTCATTACAGGTGGCACAAAGGGAATAGGCAAGGCAATCGCGTTTGAATTTCTGCAGCGCGGGTACGAAGTGGTTATAAATTATTCTTCGGATGAAAGTTCTGCTCTTGCTACGCAGTCGGAATTCAATATGCTCGGCTACTGTCCCGTTCTCATGCGCGCCGATGTTTCGGACGAGGCGCAGGTGGAGGATATGTTTTCAGAAATTTTCCGCCTCTATGACAAATTGGACGTGCTTGTCAATAATGCGGGCATTTCTCGCGTGAATGTAATTCAGGATACTTCTGCCGCCGAGTGGGACAGAGTGTTTGCCGTAAACACTCGCGGCGTATTCCTGTGCAGCCGTGCCGTGACCGACCGAATGATAGGTGCGGGCGGCGGCGCTATTATCAACATTGCCTCCATCTGGGGCGAAGTCGGCGCCAGTTGCGAGGTGGCGTACTCTGCCTCCAAAGCGGCGGTAATCGGTTTTACCAAGGCGCTTGCCAAAGAGCTCGCTCCTTCAAATGTAAGAGTTAACTGTGTCAGTCCCGGCGTAATTGACACCGAAATGAATTCGCACCTCACCTCGGACGAGCTTGAAGACCTCATCGAGCAGATTCCCGCGGGCAGAATAGGTACGGGCGAAGATGTTGCGGCGGCGGTAGCCTTTCTCGCGGAGGCGCCCTATGTTACGGGCGAAGTGCTCTCCGTAGGCGGCGGTTTTGCAAAGTAAGCTTTTATTCAGCGTTTATAGGTCGCAGATTGCAGTGCTGCGCAACTTATCATATAAAATAATATCATACGTCATAATTTTATCTTTTTTCTGTAAAAAACGCGCCCCCGCACAGGTTTATGTACCCGTTGCGGGGGTTAAAATATATACTGAGGAATAAATTTCAGAATATTTTAAAATTTTGTGCAAAAAATAAAGGATTTTTATAAAATTTTTCGTATAAATAGACGTGAAAGAAAATATGCCCGTATTAAAAGAGCGCACGTTTGCAATCGAGGAGCAATTTTTATCACCGTACGCGACAAAATCGAAGGATACCAAGGGGCGCCTGCGTGAGGAAAAACCTTGCGAAATGCGCACCGATTTTCAGCGTGACCGCGACAGAATAATCTATTGCAAGGCGTTCAGAAGGCTTAAAAACAAGACGCAGGTGTTCTTTTCGCCCGAAGGCGACCACTACATAACCCGCCTTACGCACACACTGGACGTGGCGCAGATAGCGCGCAGCCTTGCGCGGGCGCTTGCTTTGAACGAGGACCTTGCCGAGGCAATCGCGCTCGGACACGACCTCGGTCATACTCCGTTCGGACACAGCGGGGAGCGAATACTCAACAAACTCGCGCCAAACGGTTTCCGCCATAACGAGCAGTCGGTAAGGGTGGTGGACGTGCTTGAAAAGGACGGCAACGGACTAAATCTCACCTTTGAAGTGCGCGACGGCATACTCAACCATAAAAAGAGCGGACATCCCGCCACTCTGGAAGGCAGCTGCGTTTCCTTTGCCGACCGCATTGCATACATAAATCACGACCTTGACGATGCGGTGCGTGCAGGCGTGTTGAAACCAGAGGACATTCCCTCGGAGATTACGGACGTACTCGGCAACAGCTCGCGCGAGCGCATAAATACGGCGATAACGTCCGTATGGCTCAACAGTTACGGCAAAAACTGCGTGACTATGGGACAGGATGTGGAGCAGGCCAGCGAGGCTTTGCGCGCGTTCATGTTCGACAGGGTATATTTTACGGAATTTGCCCGCGGAGAAGAGGACAAGGCCGAGCGCATGCTCTCGTACATGTACGAATATTTTCTTGGGCATATGGAAAAGCTGCCTGCAACCTTTGTAAAACTTGCCAAAAGTTATCCCAAAGAGCAGGTTGTCTGCGACTACATATCATCCATGACGGACAGATACGCGGTGTATACGTTCAACAGAATTTTCATTCCGCGCGGCTGGTCTTTCGTAGACGAAAACAGCTGAAAAACATCAATGATTGCGGCATATGTGCCGTCATTTTTAAAAATAACATAATTTTTGGCGGCGTGCCGCGCTTTGAGAGGGTGCATATTTTATGCCCGGTTACGACAGGGATTTTTTAAGACTGCTTACAGAAAAACTTAATATTGTCGATGTGGCGTCTTCCTATATGCACCTTGAAAAGAAGGGCGGAACGTACTGGGCGTGCTGTCCCTTCCACCACGAGAAGACGGCCTCTTTCCACATAGACGAGGCGCGTCAGTTTTACCACTGTTTCGGTTGCGGCGTTTCGGGTAACGTGATAACGCTTGTAAAGGAGCTTGAAAACGTTGACTTCGGCGACGCCGTAAAAATGCTTGCGGAAAAGGCCAATCTGCCCCTGCCCGAAAACAATTTTGACGGGGAAAAGACGGCGGAACTTAAACGCAAGCGCGACACATTGCTTAAAATAATGAACGACTGCGCACATTTTTATCTGGATAATTTAAATTCGGGTAACGCAGACGCTCATATAAATTACATACTTTCGCGTAAAATTCCATCCAACATTGTCCGTGCATTCGGACTGGGCGCCAGTCTCAACTATTACGACCTGCCTAAATTTCTTCTTAAAAAGGGTTATTCCCGCCAGGATATGCTGGACAGCGGCGCTGTCAGCGAGGTGGAGGGCAGACTGCTTGATTCGCAGGGCGGCAGACTTATCTTTCCCATAATAAACGCATTCGACGAGGTGGTGGCATTCGGCGGAAGGTCACTTAAGCCCACCGATTACGCAAAGTATAAAAACACCAAGGAAACGCTTATATTCAACAAGAGCAAAATGCTGTACAACATCAACCGTCTGAAGAAGCTCCGCCGTGCGGGCGGACTTAAGGAAGTCATAATGGTTGAGGGATATATGGACACCATTTCGCTGTATATGGGCGGATTCAAAAACGTTGTGGCCAGCATGGGAACGTCGCTCACCCAGGAGCAGGCGCGGCTTATAAAGAGGTACGCGGGTACCGTGCTTATAAGTTACGACGGCGACAGCGCGGGGCAGAAAGCCAATATGCGCGGCCTTGAAATTTTAAAGAGCGAGGGGCTGGACGTAAAAGTTGTGCCTCTGCCAGAAGGTCTGGACCCCGACGACGTAATAAAACAGCTTGGCTCCGACTCGTACAGTCAATGTCTTGCGGACGCAATGCCGCTGACCGATTACAAACTTTCGGTGGCGCGCAAGGCGCACGATATATCAAAACCCGAAGAAAAGATACGCTATGTAAGCGACGCGCTCAAGGTGGTGCGTTCTGTTGAATCTAGCGCGGAGCGCGAGCTTATGCTCAAGAATCTGCGCGACGAAACGGGCATCAGCTACGAATCGCTGAGCCGCGATTTGCAGCAGGTACCCGCGGAAAAGCAGGAAACCGAGGAGGACAAGCCGAGAAAGGTTCAGGATCCGGCCGACGTGCATATAAAGGCCTCGCGCTTTGTCGCGGCGGCGATACTGCTCGGCGCGCGCTACACGCAGGATACCGATATTTCGGCCATACCGTTTGCCAGCGACGTGCATACGCTTGTCGCGGGGTACGTAAAGAGCAAACAGCTGATGGGCGAAAAGGTAACGCTGAGCGAAATTTTTGACTTTTTCGACGAGGGCACGCCCGAATATGAAGAGCTGTGCCGCATACTCGATTTGAACGACGGCAACAACCTTGAAGGCGAAGTGCCGCAAAAGTACTATTTTGACTGTCTGAAACGTCTGAAAGAGGACAGCATAGCAAAGGCGATAGAGGAAGTAAAGAAACAATTCAGCGCCACGGACGATGTTGAAGAAAAACGTCAGGCGGCCGCACTGTTGCAGCAGCTTGTAAAGCAAAAGGAAAAATTAAAAAGCGGAGATATACGATGAGCTTATCCGATCAGAAACTTAACGACATTTTGAAAAAGATAATCGAAGAATTCGGTCCCAAGGGTTCCATTACGACGAACAGTCTGTGCGACATAATGGAAAAGTATGATACCACGCCCAACCAGATGGACTTTGTGTACAAGTCGGTTGCGGACGCGGGCATACAGATAATAGACGAGGCCGAGCGCGATAAGGAACTTTACGAACAGGCGCTTTCCGATATAGGCCTGGACGACCCCGTAAAGATGTATCTTAAAGATATAGGCCGCGTGCCCCTTCTTTCCGCGGACGACGAAATAGAGCTTGCCCGCAAGATGCAGGACGGCGACGAGGAGGCAAAGAAAAAGCTTTCGGAGGCCAACTTAAGGCTTGTCGTTTCCATCGCAAAGAGGTATGTGGGCAGGGGCATGCTCTTCCTCGACCTCATTCAGGAAGGTAATTTAGGTCTTATGAAGGCCGTTGAAAAGTTTGACTATCAGAAGGGGTTCAAGTTCTCCACATACGCAACGTGGTGGATACGTCAGGCGATAACCCGCGCCATAGCCGACCAGGCCCGCACGATAAGAATACCCGTGCATATGGTGGAAACAATCAACAAACTCACAAGGGTATCCAGGCTGCTCACCCAGCGTTTAGGCAGAGAGCCCACACCCGTGGAGATAGCAAAGGAAATGAACATTTCCGAAGAGCGCGTGCGCGAAATTCAGAAGATTGCGCAGGACCCTGTTTCGCTTGAAACGCCCATAGGCGAGGAGGAAGATTCCCACCTCGGCGACTTCATAGAGGACGAAACGACAGTCACCCCTTCGGACAGCGTATCCACGACAATGCTCAAGGAGACGCTTTTGTCCGTACTCAACAGCCTCACCCCGCGCGAGGAGAAGGTACTCCGCCTGCGTTACG
>DVMA01000094.1 GCA_018715195.1 Candidatus Coproplasma excrementavium
AAGTGTCGGGACAGAAATTCTGTCCCGACACCTGACAATAAATTTGCAGATACAAACGGTATATAATTTTGCAACTATGTTCTGTATATATAATATGGTATATACTCTTACTTGATTTCTACCGAAACGTTATCCTTTGAGCAATTTGCGGACTGTTGTTTTTTATACTTTAAGAACTTGCGAACAGCAAAGAATCCCCATACCGCAACGGCCGCCACTGCAACGCAGTCGATTACTATGACGGCTATTTTCCAGGGCGCCAGATTGTAATGGTCAACTTCGCCGTTGAGTGCATTGGAGTTTGCAACCGTGTAAAGTATGTTCTTTACGCAATTGCGCAGTATGTAGAGATCGGCATTGTCGTTCTCGTCACACCAGTCGGGGTTGAGAACGGGAATTATGGTCATATCGTTGCCGAGGTTCAGATCGCCGCCTGCATACGCCATCTGCTCGAGATTTGCATACGTGGTGGTGTTGAAGTCGGTTATAACCATACCCTTGAAGCCCCATTCGTTCCTGAGAATTTCGGTAAGCAGACGATAGTCGCCGCCCGTCCACTTTACGCCTATGCGGTTGAAGGATGACATTATGGCCGTAGCTCCGCCTTCCTTTACGGCAATTTCAAAAGGCTTTAAGTACACCTCTCTCATTGCCTGCTCGGTAACCCACGAGCAGCTGCCGTTGGACGAACGGTGAGTTTCCTGGTCGTTGAGCGCAAAGTGCTTTACAAAGCAGTATACACCCCTGGACCTTGCGCCCCTTATTTCTGCCGCGGCCATCTTGCCGGTGAATATGCCGTCCTCGGAGAAATATTCAAAGTTGCGGCCGCCGAAAGGCGAACGGTGAATGTTTACGCCCGGAGCATACCAACCCGAATAGGGCAGATTGTTGCCCCTGCCGTCCGCGCCGACAAGGCCTTCGTTGCCGACCATTCTGCCGAGCTCTTCTATCAGCTGAGTATTCCAGGTTGCACCCATTACCACTTCAGAGCAGTAATAGCAGGTATCCCAGTAGGTGCCGTCCGTACTCATGAAGTTGGTGAAGCCCGCAGGGCCGTCCGTATCGTTGGTGAGCGGCTTGGAAATTTCGGGCAGAGCATTGGACTTGAACGCGCCGAGGTTGCACATATCCTTCAGTTCGCCCACGGAGAGCTTGCTTATAAGTTCTTCCCAGCGCTCGTCGTCATAATCGGCATAGGAGCCGTCCTCGTTCTGAACGGGCTTGCCGTCCTCGAAGGCAATAAGGTCGCGCAGCACGAGCTGACTGGAGGTATCGCCGAACACGGGTTTTTCCATATCGTAATATGCGTCCGACTCGGTATTGTTGTGCGAAGTATCTTTGAGCGCATCAAGAAGACCTTCGCAGTTATTCACGTCGCGCTCCTCTTCGGTGGGTGAATTGGGCATAACCCAGTCCCCGCGGGAGAGAAGTTCCTCTTCTTTGAGGTGATAGTCAGAGCTGTACACGCCTACATCCGTATACCTGTTTTCAACGGTATTTTCGGTGACGGGGTCGTCATATATGACTATGTCCTCGGACACGGTAAAGGGAATGTCGAACTCTCTTTCGTGCGCGTTGTGACTTATGTACAGCGCGTATCCGTTACCATCTTCAGAGGCGTCCAGTTCGTAGCAGCTGTCGCCGTTTCCGTTGGCATCGCTATAGTCGTACGATGCGAGATAGTAGGGGTCGAAAGTAAGTTCCACCGTCTCCGACTGGCCGACTGCAAGTTCGCTCGTTTTGGCAAAATCGAGAAGTACGACCTCCGACTTTTCCACCTCGCCGTCATAATAGGGCGCGTGACCGTAGAGCTGAACCACCTCTTTGCCGGGCACACTGCCCGTATTGGTGACCTTTACGCTTACCGTGAACTGCGAACCAATGTCGTCATAAGTGAGGTCATAGTCGCGTATTTCGGAATCGTCCTCTATCTCCCACTCGAAAGTGGTGTACGAAAGACCATAACCGAAGGGATATACTACGGCGTCATCGTACCATTCCTCGTCTTCCGCTCCGCGCGTCTCGTAGTACTTGTAGCCTACATATATGCCCTCTTCATAGTCCACATAGTAGTATTTGTCGCTGCCGGTGCCGAGATACTGGTCGCCGCTGACGCTGCCGTACTGAAGATTATCGCCGAAGTTTGCCCAGGAGGGACTGTCCTTGAAGTTGGCGGCATAGGTATCCACCGTTCTGCCAGAGGGGTTGACTTCGCCGTTTAAAATTCTGCCGAGAGCCATAGAGCCGCTGTCGCCGGGGAAGCCCATCCATATGGCGGCGTCTATGTTCTGCTGATATGCGTAATAACCGTCGTCCTCGAGGAAGGCGAGCTCCATGGGAGAACCGCTGTTTATCACAATTATTACCTTGCCGAAACCGTATTCGCACACGGCCTTTAAAAGGTCAGTTTCATTCTGGTCGAGCTGGAGATAGTGGTCGTCCTCGTTGCGGGCGCCCTCCACTCCCTTCATGCTGCGGGGAAGGTCAAAGCCTTCGCCGCCTATCCTCGTGAACACCACGAGAGCCACGTCCTTATACTCTGCGTACGAATTCTTTACTGTGTCATCGTACATGGACTGGGGCGTTTCGCCCGTGTTATAGAACACGGAGTCGCCCGTATCGAGGTCGCTGGAGTTTTCCGCGCGGCCGCTGCCCGAACGGGAAGAGCTCTGGTAGAACGCCCTGAGTTCGGGGTTGGTTTCAAAACCTGCCGCCTCCAGGCTGTCGTACAGATTTTTTGCATTAGCGTGCGTGCCGCCCGAAGAACCCGAGCCGCCGTAGGCGATATTTACGCTGTTTTTGCCGAATATGCTGACCTTTTCTCCGCCTGAGAGCGGGAGCGCGGGTCCGTTTGCGCCCGACTTATTTTTAAGGAGCACAAACCCCTCTTCGCACACCTCTTCATTGAGCTTGTTGGCGGCCTCGTATACCTCCTTCTTGGAGGAATACTCCAGCTCGTAAATGGGGTCGATGCCCTCCTTGAACACGGCTGTATCCCTGCCTATGACGGAAGAGATGAGGTCGACCATGACAAACTGGGTGAGTATGGTGACGACGAGCAGCAGAACAATTATAAAGCCGCCCACCGCACCCCATATGATAAGGCCCTTTTTGCCGTTTTTTACTCCGTTATTTTTACTCATTGCAACCTCCGCCGTCAGATACCGTTATTCCAGGGCATGCCCTTGGCGCCGTCCCATATGACCACAGCCTCCGTTTCCAGAGTGATGCGGTCTACCATGGGCGCATACGTTTCGTACGTGCCGCCTGCAGGTTTGTCGCTGTCGCCCAGCTTGTGGGTTATGAGGCTTATGGTGTTGGCACCCTCCGTAAGCTGAACGTTCTGTATGGTTATGCCCACGACCGCACCGCCGCTCACAAGCGAGGTTTCGGCATAGGAGAGCTTTGTTTCGCCCTTTGAATTGATGAGTTTGACTTCATATTTATCGGGATTGAGCTTGACGCCGTCTATTTCCGCGCAAACATAGAATGTGAGCGTTGCCGTTGCGTCCTCGCTGCTGGCCAGACAGAAATCGACGTGTATGCCGTCCGCGTAGAGGTAGGATACAACCTTACCGCTCACGCCCTCATTCTTGGCAGTCACCATCATGCCCGAGCCGCCCGCCGCGCCCGAGAAGCCGGGACCTTCCTGTCCCTCCATGCTTACGTTTTCAGCCTCGAAAGTATAGGACGAACTGCCCTGCTTTGTCTTTGTCCACTTTGCGTATACCGTGGTATCCTTTGCAATCGCCGCATTTGCAGCGACGGCGGTCGTGCATGCCTCGTCCGTGAACCAGCCGCCGAACTCGAATTCGTTCCTCGAGGGCGTGAGACCGAGCGTCCTTGCCTTTTCACCGCTCTTTACAAGCTGCGTATATTCGTCCACGGCCACGCCGTAATAGTTCAGGTTGTAAGTAAAGCTGAAGTACGTGGCGCCGTCCTGCTTCCAGCCTGCGTATACCGTAGTGTTGCTGTCCACGGGAGAATTGAAGATGTACTCCACCGTGCACGCGGCATCCGTATACCACTTGTCAAAGGTATAGCCCTCCCTCTCTGCGTCGGGAGCCTCCTCTGAAGTAAAATCTGTATCCTTTTCAGTCTGCACTTCCGTAGCCGCAGGCGCGTTCTGATAGTTGTAGTCAAATTTGAGCACGCCGCCCTTGGCCTTTATCTTTATGTAGAAAGTTGCACTCTTATTTTCAAACGTGACCTTGACAGCCTTGCTGGCAATGGCGTTATCCATATTGACGGCGGCAACCTCCACGCGCTCATCGGTCATTGAAATATCTTCCGTGCTCTTATCCCTGTAAGTAACCGTTATCACGCCGCCCTCAACGGAAAACTGCTCGCCCGTCCAGTACTCTGTCTTTGTGGGTTCAGTCTTTATGGCTATCTTATTTACCTTCTTTTCCTGATTATCGTCTTCTTCTTTGTCGTCGTCTTTATCATCGTCGTCGGGATTTACTATGCCGGGCTTATTATCCTCGTCGCCAGTCTTGTCGCCGCCTCCGCAGGCAGCAAAGCCGACGGAAAACGTCAGTAAAAGTCCCGTTAAAATTGCAACAAATGCAAGTTTTTTCTTCATTTTAAAAACTCCTTGATAAAATTTTTAAAAATTGTAAGGCCCTGCCCGCCCTATGACAGGCAGGGCTCTTTGCTGTTTTTTATGTTTTTGACCGCATTATTTAACGTTTACCGTTACAGTTACGGGTATGTATGCCCAACCGTCCACATAGATTACGTAGCTTAAAGTAAAGCTGCCTGCCGCCGTGGGCGTGCCCGTGAGCATATTGTTGGCAAATGCAAGTCCTGCGGGAAGGTTTTCGACCTCATCGGTATTGCTTACCACAGAAGATATATTGCTGCCTTCAGAGAGCTGAGGAGCTATCTTTGTAATTATCTCCGATACAAGGTCGCAATCTGCCGCAGCATTCACTGCAAGGTCAACAGTCATGGCGAACTTGTAGTCGTTGCCGTTGAGTCCGCCCAGGCCGTTTACCATTGAGTAGAGCACGCGCTGAGCCGCCTTTCTCACATTGAACCACTGTGTGGGGGATGCCGTATCCTCGTACTGCGAGCAATCGGCATATACGCCGCCTGCTACGCGCGCCGCTTCTGCTGCGAGAGCATTGGTTTCATCTGCGGCAACAAGCACCATATTTGCCTCTGCATCCCACGTGCCTTCCGTATAGGAGCTTACGCCGCCCTTGCCCTTGCCTATGAGCTTATCGGGGCCGCCGAGAGGAAGTTCGTTGCCCGCGCGCACCATGAGGTTGGTATATCTGTAGGGTGCATAGTCCATATAGTCGGTAACGTTGTGTCCGCTGAAGCCCCACTCGTTGCGGATGAGTCCTTCAAGCAGCGACCAGTTGGTGGAGCAGGTGGACTTGCCTATTCTGTTGAACGCCGTCATGAAGCCTGACGTGTTGCCTTCCTTTATTGCTATTTCGTAGCCCTTGCCGTAAATTTCGCGGATGGCCTGTTCGGTTGCCCACGTCATAACGCCGCCCTGGTCGTTACGGTTGGTTTCCTGGTTGTTCATCATGAAGTGCTTTGTATATGTTACAAGGCCCATGTTGGTAACTTCCTTGTTTGCCGCCGCAATGAGTTTGCCGGTTAAAAGACCGTCCTCGGAGAGGTATTCGAAGTTACGTCCGCCGAAAGGTGAGCGGTGAATGTTAATGGAGAAGCCGTACAGCGCCTCAATGTTGAAGAACAGCGCCTCGTTGCCCGTCATTCTGCCTATTTTTGCAAGCAGGTCAACGTTCCAGGTGCAGCCCCATACTGCAGGCGTGCACCAGTTGGTACCCATCTGATTTTCGGGAGCCTGCGCACCGCCGAACATTCCGCCGTTCCAGAAAGGATGTGCTGCCGCGTCGTATGCGCCTGCGGCATTTTTGCCGATAGCCTCTATTTCAGGCTGACCGAAACCGCCGTAGGATACTATCGTGGCAAGCTCTTCCCAGCTGAGCTGGTTGAGATATTCGTCCCAGGCCTTGGTGCCTTCATCGGTGGCAGCCGTGACAACGCCGTCCTTCAGCGAAGGTTCGGTATAAGATACGCCGAACAGGTCCTTGAGCTGAACGGCCGTCTTGCCGTCCTTTCTTGCTGCAACGTCCTCCGCGGAGGCCTGAGTCCAGCCTGCGGGCACCTTGCTTACATAGTAAGGGTCGGTGGTTTCGTCCATATAGCTGTAATATGTCTTCTGCGATTCAAGTTCCTGAATTTCGCCGGTAGACCACGTGCGCTCTTCCTTGGATACGGGAGCAGGTATCTGCAGGCCGTCTGCCCTGGTCATCATGTTGGCTTCGAGCGTGTCGTTTGTGGACTTGTACTCTTCAAGACCGTCCTCGCCCGTGAACAGCGGCTTTATTTCCGCACCCGTGGTGTAGTCAGTCTTGCACTGTATGTCGCTCTCTATGTTGCGGGTGATTGTATCCAGAACATCGTGCGAGTTGTTGCGCAGCGATATGGTGTATTCGCCCTTCTCCAGCTCGTAGCCCACAAAATCATTACTGTTTGCGTCGTTCCAGTCGAAGGAAGCCATGTCCTGTGCAACGAACTGCAGGGTGAGCGTCTGGCTTTCGCCAGGCTGAAGCATATCCGTCTTTGCGAACGCCGCAAGATTTACTTCCGCCTTTTCTATTCCGCCATCGGTGTAGGGTGCGGTGTAGTAGAGCTGAACAACGTCCTTGCCCGCAACCGAACCCGTGTTGGTAACTTTTACCTTTACCGTAACGGTTGAATTTGCCTTGGAAATCGTGCCCGTAGGCGCAATGTCGTCAGTTATCTCCTGCGAGAAAGTGGTATACGAAAGGCCGTAGCCTAAAGGATATACAACGTTGTTCTTGAACCAGTCGCCTCCCTCTATGGCCGCCTTGGTTTCGTAGTACTTGTAACCTACGTATATGCCCTCGCGGTATTCCACCGAGAAGAAGTTGTACCCCTTCAGGTTGTCTTCCATCGTGTAGGGCGCGGAATCTTTGCCCTCTTCGTAGATGTAAGTATCAAGCCTGTTGCCCTGGGCGTCAACATTCTGGCCATTGCTGCCGAAGTTGGTGAACGTGGGGTCCTTGGTGAAGTCCACCGCATAGGTATCGGCCGTTCTGCCCGAGGGGTTTACTTCGCCGTTTAAAATTTTGCCTATGGCTGCGGCACCATCGTTGCCCACGTGGCCTATCCAGAGTATGGCGTCCACGCCGAGGTTATCCTTCGTCTTTTCGGCATTGACTTCGCTCAGCTCCATTGCGTTGGAGGAGTTCACAAGCAGTATGACCTTATCAAAGTTTGCCTTTGCGTGCTTTATAAGCTGCTTTTCAACGTCAGTGAATTCAAGGTAGTGCTTGTCGCCGTCCACGCCGTAAGTTTTTTCATCGCTGCCTTCGGAACCCGAGCGCGAGAACATAACTATCGCTGCGTCGTTGAAGTCCTTATATGTACTCTGAACGGATGCAGGCAGAGTGCCAACTTCCTTTTTGTTTGCCGAATAATAGTTCAGCGTTGCGGGGTTCACGTCGAAACCTGCCTGTTTAAGGCCCATTTCAAGCGTGGTCTTGGGTACGCCGTACTGACCGGGTCTGCCAGAGCCAGAACCGCCGCCGCCCATCATTATGTCGTTGGTCTTATACCCGAGCAGCGTAAGAGTGGAATTCTTTTTGAGAGGAAGCGTGTTGTCGTCATTCTTCATGAGGACGTCGCCCTCGGAAGCAACTTCAATGTTGAGCTGCTTTGCCGCAGCGCGCTCCTCTTCGAGCGTGCCGTAGTCGGTACGATATTTACCGTTATCAACAAAACCTGACTGGTTGCCGCTTGCCGAAACTTCGCTCTCCTGCACGTACTCCGTAGTTGGCCCATCGGGGTCAGGATTGGGCTTATCAGGCTGGCAGGCTCCCAACGCGGTAAGACATACCGCGCAAGTACCTACGGTAAGCAACTTTAAAAGCCGTCTTGTTTTTCTCGTCATTTCTCGTAATCTCCTTTACCTGTTAGTTTTGCTGCTAGAGCAAATTGCGTTTTATTAACACTTTATGTGCCTTTCACGCATTACATTTCCGATTTTACACTCCAAAAAAACAAAATCAACGGCTGACTGCTTATTCTTTGATTTACGCAACACGAATTGACATTACACAAAAAGAGACCTGCAACCGCAGGCCTCTTTATCGGGCATTTTTTTCAGTTGTCTGCTGAAACGGGGAAAATGCAGTCTATCTCGAAAACATCGTCGGAGGCGTTTATTCTGCACACGCCGCCGTGCTTTTTCACTATGTAGCCTATGCTCTTTACGCCAAATCCGTGGTAACGCTCGCTGTCCTTGGTCGTGCGCGGATAGCCGTCCACAAATTCAGGTCTGCCCTGGCAATAATTTTCCTCGTGAATGACAAATCTGCCCGCCGCGTCCGTGCCGGACACCACGGAAATTACCTTCTTTTCCGCATCGTCCAGCTTTTTGACAGCCTCTATTGCGTTGTCCAGCATATTGCCAAAGAGCGAATAAATCTCCTCTTCGCTGAGAAAATTCAGCTTGCCGCCGTCCACAAGGCAGGTAAACTGTATGCCGTGCTTTTCACACAGCATCCCCTTGCTTGTGAGCACAACGTCCAGAGAGGCGTTGCCCGTACTGTAAAAACTGTCGTACAGCTGAACAGTCTCGTTCATGTCTGCAAGACTCTCTTTCAGGCTCTCCCGCGAAAAACGGTGCTTTAAGTCGTGTACCTTCATGTTCACCACCTCCACCAGCTCCTTTTCAAGCGTATACTGCTCGCGAGAGTTATGGAGTATGCGGCGTATGGTGTCCTTTTTTATCTCCTCGTTTCTTGCGGCCAGCCAGCCGAACTCTATGTAGATTATGAGTATTGCGGCAAGCGCCGAAAATATCATGACGTAGATAGCGCCGTCGTCTCCCGCCGCACGCATTGCAAACGTATTGAGGAAAATTGTTATGAGAACAGCAAAAAAACTTACCGATATCTGCACTTTGTTATCCAGCATAGTGCCCGTATACTCCGATTTTCTGATAAAAAAGAAGTATATCGCAGCATAATATGCAACCGTTATGCCAATAAGCACAACCATCCCCACATAAACGTTGCTGAGCTCTGCAAGGTGTGTGAGCACAAGATATGTGCGCTGACTCATGTGCTGCATACAGTAACCCGCGGTGGAGCAAAAGAGAGTGGCCCAGAAGTTACATTTGAAACAGAGAGCTACGCTTGCGGCGCTTAAAACATACAGCACAAAGCTGTCAAGAGTGCGTATGACAAGCGTCAACGGCTCCTGCGTTTTTATGAGCGGCAGAACGCAATCGAAGGTATACTTATACGCGCATATCACAGCAAAACACAGCGCCACGCGCAGGTAAAATTTACTGCGGCGGGGCATCTTCCACGCAACCATCATTACCGCTATAAACAGCGCGAGTATGTACCCCATTGCTCCCCAGAATTTTGCAAAAGTCATATTTTACTCATTCCCCCGCGATATTTTACTCATCCCTTACCGTTCTGATAAATTTTTTAAACGCCTCGGCAAAGCTCTTCTTCTGCGGACGGGATATCTGCAACTCCTCGTCGCCAACTTTTACCGTGTATCCGTCTATGTACTTTACGCGCCGCAGATTTACAAGGTAACATCTGTTGCACAGCGCAAATCCCTTTCCGTCAAGCTCGCAGCTTACGTCCTTAAGCGTTCCGTACGACTGCACAGGCCCTTCCGTCGTATGAAAAATTATGTTGTGCGCACTGATTTCAACGTAATTTATTTCGTTGAGCGGCAGGCGCTTTGCGTTGCCCTTAAAGGTAATCAGTATGGAATTTTCGCTCATTCTCCTACAATAGTTGACCACCTTGCGCATTTTCAGCGCAAAAGACTGGTATGAAAGCGGCTTTAAAATGTAGTCAAGCGCGTTCACCTCATATCCGTTTATGGCATAGCGGGCAAGATTGGTGACAAACACGAGCGCAACGGAATCATCCGCCTCACGCAGGCGATGCGCCGCACTCAGCCCGTTTATATAGGGCATTTCTATATCCATGAACACCAGGTCATACTGACAGCCGTACCCCGTTAAAAAGGACTCGGCGTCCTCAAAGCGGGTACAGTTGAACTGCAATCCGTTCTCCCTGCCGTATTTTTCAAGATATTCAGTCAGAACGTCGGCAGCCTCTTTTTCATCCTCCACTATCGCAACAAATAACATATCTCCCCCCTCTACCATCTGCGGCATTTCTTATCGGCCGCGCCATTTTTCAAGTTGCGTATCTACTATATCACGCAGATTTTTAAAAATCAATAGTCTCTGCCTGTATGCCGCACACCCCTTTCGCGCGCAATACAAGTATATAATATGCTGCATTTTTTGCAAAAAAAATTTTTTTTGATTGTTGCAAAAATGGTCTTATGAACAGCTGTCTGATACTCAACATGCGCATAAAATTATTTTTTTGCGTTTACTTTTATTGCAAATAATGACTGACATTAAGAACATTAGCAAATGATATTGCAATCATTCTGCAGAAAATATATTCACAAATTACATTTTCCGCTGTCCCAGCAAAAGTGCCTTTTCACTGCGCATCTTAAAAAAGCGGTGAAAAAAAGCCGCTGACCGCTTTTCGCATATCACCGACCTTAACCGTATTTAGCAACTTTGCATTGCTCTATGGTGGTTAGCCATTCTATTGTGGTGCCGACCGTTTAACACACTTCCATACTTCGACATCGAAAATTGTACGTTTATAAAACCCGTCGCGGCACGTCTTAAAACACTCGATAACAACGGCTTTCCGCTTGAAAAACGGTACTCTTATAATCGCAAAATAAATTTTGCGATTGCGATACCGGCAACTTTTGCTCAAATGCCGCTTCGCGCCGCTTGGCAAAAGTTTATGGAATCTTAAAAGCCTGTCATCGCGCGTCTTTTTCGGACAATGGGATATAACGGCTTTTTCGGAAAAATCGTATCACAAAAAAGCCCCTCATCGCCCGACGAAAAACGATAACCAAACAAAGGCATTCGCGTTCAAAAATTTGTACGCTTATAAAGCCCTGTCTTGGCTCGTCTTTCAGACGGCTCGGGTGCAGCGCGTTCGCGCTGAAACATTGCGGAAAGTATCACTCTCCGCGGCGCAATCCTATTATGCGCCACTCTCCCATAAGGGGAGTACGCCGTACTAATTTCAAAGCACGGCAAAAGAGTACAGACCATATCCCCGCCTGTACTCTCGCATTATACCATATCAATTCCGTTTTGTCAATAAAATACAAACATTTGTTCACAATATTTTGTTTATTGTCTTACAATACATTCAATTTACTAAAATAGTGAACCATATATTTTCACTCTTCTTGATTTTTTCTATGCTGAATGTTATAATACAGTTAATTATTGAAGGAAAATTCTCGCATGATTAAACAAGGTAAAGTCAAAAAATACAAATTTGCCGTAAAAGCATTTCCCATTTTTGCGTCAATCGTTATGATTGCGTCAATTACCATAATGACGTCCGCATGTTCATTTTTGCCTAAATATAGTAATCCGGAAAGTATTGACATTGACGGCGAAACATATATGACCGGATTTTATGAGAATTTATGGGTGGAAGGCATTGTCTTTGGCGAGGACGATATCCCGGATTTTGAAACGAAATATCATATTTGGTGGAAAGTAGAAAATGCGCCGTTCGATATGTACTGCGCTCAAAATAAGGAAGCTCTGTGGTGGAATCCGACTATTTATTGTAAAAAAAAGTCAATTTGACACGGTAAAAAACTATTATGAGGACGCAGATAATTTTAATTATTATGCGGGATTGTACGGCGACAGCAATAAAGACAGCCGCATTCTCTTGGACGGGAATCTGAATTATTCCTTTTTGGAAGAGGCGATTGTTTTGAATATGCAGATCAAGGCGAATTTAGAGAAAGGGTCTCTGACGGGCAAAGAAGATTTTTCTGATATAGAAGTTCATGTTCCTTCCGACGAAATTTTGCCGGTTCAACCTGTCTTATATAGGATAAGCAAGGATGGCTTTTTTACAACCATTCAAAACAGTTGGATTGTAACAAAAAAAGAAATATATATAGAGGGTATGTACGACGGAGAAGCGGAACAAAGTTATACCGCCTATAAAATCAGTAGTGAATCAAATGAATACATCTTGAAATTGCTTTCTGAAAACGGCATAATATAAAGATACCATATAAGCCTATAGTGATTTGACTGCCGGCAAGAGTGGTGTATTTGTGTTTTTCTGATGAGCTGTTACTTCGCGATAGATATTTGATAACAGAAAAGAGAGCGAACTATCGTTTCCGATAGTTCGCTCTCTTTTCTCGCTTGAAAGTGCAATTCCTATTAAAATTTAATTTTAATTTTACTCCCTATGGGAATTGCGCTTTTGGGCGCCCCTGTTTATCATTTACATTTTATTTTTTCTTTGTACGAATGGCGCGACCGCCCGTTAAAACTATCATTTTGACAGCTTCAAGCGAGAAGTCGTCCGCCACGACAACCAGCGGCTTGGAGAGCTTGCCGCGCGCAAGCACCTTTATGTAGGTGACGCTCTTTGCAACGAAAGGCACGCGTTTTTTGATTTCGTCAAGCGTTACTCTTTCGCCCTCTTCAAAGAACTGACCGAGCGTGTCTATGTTGATTACGCCCGACTTTGACTTATCGGAGAGCTCTTCGCCCTGCTGAACGCGCAGTTTTGCCTTGTCGTCCGCCATAAGCGAACCGACATCTGCCGCGCTGACCTCTTCAAGCTCGTCTTCGTCATCGTCGTCGAAGTCCTCGCCTTCAAAGTCGTCGTCATCTTCAAATTCTTCTTCAACGACGGGTGCCTGGCCTTCCGCCTCGGCGGGAAGCGCAACCTCTTCGTAGCTTACTATCTTGATAAGTCCCCTTTCGACAAGCGGCTGAGTTTCCTCATAGGGGATATCGGAGAAGTCCTCTTCCGTATGGTCGGAATGTTCAGCGCCGTCAAACAATTTGGCTATAAGCTCCTTTGCGTAGCGGCAACGTCTGTCGTTTTTGATGCGGTACAACAGCGGAGTATTGGCAAACTTTGCGTAGCGGGACATATCGTCCACTATGTACTTGCTCTCCGCATAGTCGGCGGGATTGAGCGCCAGACAGAGGCAGAGCGTCTTGCCGCGGATGACGAATTTAGCCACCGACGGTCTGCCGTAACGGAATGATTCGTGCCTCCAGCTTACGCGGGGAACGACCTTTTTATATGCGAGCAACGCATTTTTAAGCTCGGAATAGTAACGCTTTACCTTTTCTTCCGACTGAATGAGCTTTGCGGAAAAGCTGCGGTTGTAGCGGTACCTTATGAACATTCCAGGGTGAGGCTTTATGAAAGTTACGTGCCCCTGGTCGGCCTGTCTTTCAAGCTCGGCACGCTGTTCTTCTGAAAGTTGGCTTGCCGAATTCTGCGCGGGCGCAGACTCATTTTTCTGCTCTGACGGCTGTTCGGCAGCAATTACCGTCTGCGACTGCTGCGATTTTTCAGCCTTTTCAGATTCGGGCATTGTTGTTTCGGGTTTCTGCTCTTCAGCGGGCACATCTTCTGCCTTTTCGGGTTCGGCAGACTGCGCCGCAGTTTCAGCAGTCTGAACTGACTGTTCTTCTGAAGTTTCCGCTTTTCCAGATACTGCCTCTTCAGCAGGTTGTGAGTCCTTAACGGCGGGCTGCTGCTCTTGCTCCGTAACCTCGCTTACCTCCGACTGTGCGGCAGATTGCCCTGCGACTATTGCCGATTCAACGGGTTGTCCATCAGTTTCTGAGGACATTGCCGCAGTTTCAACGGGTTGCGTTGCGGGTTCGGCTGATTGCTCATTGGTTTCGGCAGATACAGCCATAGCCACAGATTCAGCGGGCTGCGTTGCGGGTTCGGCAAGATCCTCGGCCGAGGAAGCCACCTGCTTTTCAGATTCAGCGACGACGGGAACGTCGGGTAATTCTTGTTCAGCCTTTGCGATATCGGCAAGCCCCTCGCTTTCGCGCAGAGCGCGGCGGCGGGCCCTTTCCTTACGGATACGGGCGGAGCAGACGATTATTACGATGAGCGCAACAACTACGACTACCGCGCCTGCAACTATGAGAACCGTGGAAAGGTTTGCCTTTAAAAACGCAAGGGCGTCAGATAAAACCGAGAGTAATGAATTTTTCATGACACCGTGCCAAAAAAATGGCACACCCCCTTTTTTTATTTTTATGTGACAAAAAAATTATATTAAAAATTATTTTTAATTATTTTGCCGCACGACTTTCTTGCTATCACATTATACATTAGATTATACATATGTTGGGGTCATTTGTCAATAGCATATTAGAAAAACATATAGATGGTCAACTTTTTTCAGCGGCACTTATTTTTTAATTTTTTTGCTTTTTTAATTAAAATAAATAATTTTTTAATTGATTTTACCTTATTTTTAATTATTTTCCGACAAAATAAAAAATAAGCGGCACAGAAATTTTCTGCACCGCTTAACCTTTACATGTATTGATATTTCAGCCTGAAATGGCCTCTACCTTTACGCCTATCTTGACGCTTACGCCCTCAAACAGTCGGAGTTCCACCTCGTACTCACCCGCTTCGCGCAGAGGCGAGGAGAGAACAATCTTCTTTTTGTCCACGGTATAGCCGCCTTCTGCAAGCGCCGCGGAGATATCTGCCGCGGTTACCGAGCCAAACAGTCTGCCGCCCGCGCCCGCCTTTACCTTTACCGTAAACTTTTTGCCCTTCAGCGTTGCGGCAACTTCGCGCGCGGCTTTGAGCTCTTCCGCCTTGTGGAAGTCGGCCGCCGCCTTTTTCTGAGCTATATCGTTAATTTTTACGGCGGTAGCCACCTCGGCATAGCCGCCCTTTATGAGATAGTTGCGGGCATAGCTGTCGGAAACGTCAACCACGTCGCCCTTTTTGCCCTGACCTTTTACATCTTTCAACAGTATAACGCGCATATATGCACCCCTTTAAGCCGTGCGACAACTTTTGCGCACGTTTTTTCTTTTACATAATTATAAGGTGTTTTTGCGTTTTTGTCAACATAGGGCGGGGCAAACGGCGCTAAATATATGCCTTTCACGCGCGCAGAGAGCAGAATATTGCAGACTTTTTGATGCCGCGCCGTATAATATCCGCGCAAATGGTGCAACATATAACTATGAACGGGCGGAAAGCCGCCCTCTTTAAGGAGGTTATTTATGGAAAACATCAACAAGGGCGTAAAGTGCGAAGTAAAGAACTGCAAGTTTAACGAGGGCGGCATGAACTGCACGCTCAACAAGATTCAGGTAGGTTGCGGCGACGAACAGTGCACCTGCTGCGAAAGCTATGTAGAAAAGAAGCACTGAAAATTGCGGTTCGCCGTCCGCGTATGCGGACGGCCTTTTTTTGCAAGCAAAAGGCCCGCCGTATACGGCGGGCCTTACTATGTATTTTTTTAAGCGAACCAGCCGCGCACGGGCAGTTTTGCAATGAATTCCAGTCCGTTGAGCGGGTTGTTTGTATAGAACACCGAGGCTATCGCCGCAGGCTTTACAATGCCCTTGGACGAGGTGTAGTACATATAGCTGTTGAACGTTTCCATGAAGGGAAGGTCCTGCATTGTCCAGAGAATTGCGCCGACAAACAGCATAACCGCGCCCGCTATTGCAAAGGCAACTATCGCGCCGAACACGCCGTCCACTACGCCGAAGGTCTTGCCCTCCCTTGCTCTGCCGATTATGCCCGCAACGACTATGCCGACTATGAGCAGAACAATAAACAGTACAAGGAACATTGCCGTGCCGAGTACGCCCTGCGCTATCATAAGCGCGGTTATGGGTTCTTTGGCGATGCCGAAACTGTTCACCGTATCGGCAATCTTCTGCGCGATGTCCTTTAAAGCGCCGTCGGCAAGGCTCTGCGCGGTGGCGATGAACGGGTCAGCGTTGAAGAACAGACCGTATGATATGTACGCTGCGCCGCATATGAGCGCAAGCACCGCGAGCACCCACGCCACGCTGGCTATGCCCGAACGGAAGCCGCAACGTATGGCAAAGAAGAGTATGCCGATTACGAACGCATCCATAACGAATTTGGAAATAAATTTCCAAAGTCCGCTTGAATATATTGAATTTACGAAGTCGTTTACGGCGGCGAAATTCTGGTTTTTGACGGTATTGAGCTGGCTGAACTGATATACGACCAGCAGTATAACCGCAATGAGCCCGAATACAACCACAGCCTTTATCATGAGCGTTACCGCGCCGCAGATTCTGTCCGCAACGCCCGCTCCGCCGCGCTTTTCCTTGAACTTGCGCTTGGTGAGCTGTCTGTACGCCTTTTTATCGCCGCTTTCGATTGCATCGAGAATCTGCAGAGTGTTCTCCTCGCGGTCGCCGTACTGTTCGTAATACGAGCGCTTCTGCGCGGCGACTATGCCCTTTTTAAGCAGTGCCTTGCCGCGCGAAGAAAGTATTGCGAATACGAGTATGAACACCACCGCCGTGCCTATTTTGAGCACCGCGGCCACCCAGCCTTTCATTCCCGAAAGGTCGGCAAGCGAATAGATAAGCACCGATAAAATCACCGCGAACAGATATTCGGTGGCCCACGTCTTTGTTTTGGTGAAGCCCTTTACGAAACCCACCACAAAGGCGATTACCAGTATGACCGCCGCGGCTATGATTGCATATATCATAAAACTCCTCCCCGCCCGACTCGCGTCGGGGGTCTTTATGCGGCCGCGCGCACGCGGCCTTTACATTTTTTTCTTGTATATATTATGCGGAAAGGAACCGTACTGCCGCGGCTGCGGCAAACTCATTCCCCCTCCGTATAGACGCCGCAAAAAGCAAACGCCTTATTTTTTGAAACTGTCCTTTAAAGATACTATCTCGGAAAGAACAAGCTTTCCATCTTGCGTGCACTTTTTATAATAACCCTCGCGCAGGAGCTGGAAGGGCTTATCCTCCTCCGCCTCCGCAAGATAGGGTTCGGCCTTGCCGAGGAAGATGTGCTCGCTGTCGTAATTGAGCCTTTCGGCATAGTCCTGGTCGGGATACTGCTCGTCCTTCAAAAGGCTTTCATACTGCCTGAATTCGGCGTCGCAGCCGTACTTTGCGTCCACCCACTGAATAACGCCCTTGGCCTTTACTTCGCAGGGCTGGTCTGAACCGCTGCGGCTTTCGGGGAAGTAGGTGCATTTAAGTTCGGTAACGTTGCCGTTTTCATCCTGCACAGCCTCGTCGCAGCGCACGATGTACGCGCCCTTGAGGCGAACCGTGCCGCCTACCGTGAGGCGCTTGTACTTGGGCGGAGGTACCAGCGCGAAGTCCTCTTTGGAGATGTACACGGTGCCCGTGAACTTTATCTTTCTCGTGCCCTGTTCGGGTTTGAGCGGGTTCTTTTCAAAGTCCAAAAGCTCCTCGCCCTCGTAGTTGGTTATGGTGAGTTTGAGCGGCTCCTTTACGGCCATTGCGCGCTCTGCATTTTCGTTGAGGTTATCGCGCACGCAGCTGTCCAGCTGGGCGGCATTGACCACGGCATATGCCTTGGCTACGCCCACGTCGGCTACAAATTTTTTGAGTGCCTCGGCGGGTACGCCTCTGTTCTTAAGGCCTGCAAGCGTGGGCATGCGGGGGTCGTCCCAGCCCCTTACAACGCCTTCGTCCACCAGCTTTTTAAGGTAGCGCTTGGACATTAAGGTGTTGGTTATGTTGAGTCTTGCAAACTCTATCTGGCGGGGTACGGGTGCAGGGAAACCTGCCTTTTCGATTACCCAGTCATAGAGCGGGCGGTGATTTTCAAATTCAAGCGAGCACAGCGAATGGGTTATTCCCTCTATCGCGTCCGAAAGGGGATGAGCGAAGTCGTACATGGGATATATGCACCACTTGTCGCCCGTGCGGTAGTGGGATACGTGCGCTATGCGGTAGATTACGGGGTCGCGCATGTTGATGTTGGGCGACGACATATCTATCTTTGCGCGGAGCACCTTTGCTCCGTCGGGATATACGCCCGCCTTCATTTCGCGGAAGAGCTTTAAGTTTTCCTCCACGCTTCTGTTCCTGTACGGCGAGGGTATGCCCGGTTCGGTAAGCGTGCCGCGCGTGGCCGTTATCTCCTCTGCGGAGAGGTCGCACACGTACGCGTTGCCATCCATTATATATTTTTCTGCAATTTCGTAGAGCTTGTCATAGTAGTCGGAGGCGAATACCAGGCGGTCGTATTTGAGCCCCAGCCATTCAAGCGACTTGATTATGGCGTTTACGTATTCGTAATCTTCCTTGGCGGGGTTGGTATCGTCCATTCTCAGGTTGATTTCGCCGTGATATTTTTCCTTGACGCCGAAGTTTATGGAAAGCGCCTTTACGTGGCCGATGTGAAGATAGCCGTTGGGTTCGGGCGGGAAACGAACTTTTATTTTGTTGCCCACGCTTTCAAATTTGCCTGCGGCAAGTTCTTCGTTGATTATCTGTTCGATAAAGTTGGATGCTTCGGGTAATTCCAGTTTCTCTTTTTCTGACATAAAATTAAAGCCAATTCCTTTTACCTTATATTTTCTTAAGCCTTATATTCTCTTAAGCCTTTTCAGACCGCTCTCTTCAGATTTCCGCGTCCTAAGACGCCTTATGCCTTTGCGCTCAATCAGCTCAGACCCGTTATGTTGCCTTCGCCGTCTATGTCTATCTTTTCCGCCGCGGGCACTTTGCCGAGGCCCGGCATGAGGTTTATGTCGCCCGCAATGGCAACTATGAAGTTTGCGCCGCCCTTGTAGATTATATCGCGCACGTGTATTTTGAAACCGCTGGGACGCGCAAGCTTTTTGGCGTCGTCCGAAAGCGAGTACTGCGTCTTTGCGATTATCACGGGCAGTCCCTTTATTCCCTTGCCCTCTATGTCGGCAATCTTTCTTTCGGCCTCCTCGGAATATTCCGCGCCGTCGCCGCCGTATACCTTGGTTACTATGTCGTTTATCTTGGTCTTGATGTCGTCTTCCAGTCTGTACGCATAGGTGAGCGAGGAATGCTTTTCGCACATCCAGATAACTTTTTCGGCAAGCGCTCTGCCGCCTTCGCCTCCCTTGAGGAACACGTCGGTGAATACCGCGGGCGCGCCCGCCTCGTCGCAGGCGGAAATTACGGCGTCTATCTCGGCGCGCGTATCGGTTGCGAACCTGTTCATAGCCACGATTACGGGCTTGGAGAATACCTTTTTCATATTCTCCACGTGCTTTAAGAGATTGGGCATGCCTGCGCGCAGAGCGTCGAGATTTTCTTCGGCAAGGTTGTTTTTATCCGCCCCGCCGTGAAGTTTAAGCGCCTTTACGGTGGCTACCACAACTATGCAGTCGGGCTGAATGCCCGCCACCCTGCACTTGGTATCCAGGAACTTTTCCGCGCCGAGGTCTGCGCCGAAGCCCGCCTCGGTTACGGCATAGTCGGCAAGAGTCATTGCCGTATATGTGGCACGCACGGAGTTGCAGCCGTGCGCTATGTTTGCAAAGGGGCCGCCGTGTACTATGGCGGGAGTGCCTTCAAGCGTCTGCACAAGGTTGGGCTTTATGGCGTCCTTTAAAAGAGTGGCCATCGCGCCCGCCACGTGCAAATCGCGCGCATAGACAAAATTGCCCTGCTCGTCCTCGCCAACGACTATGTTTTCCAGCCTGCGCTTGAGGTCGGAAAGGTCGGTTGCAAGGCAGAGTATGGCCATTATTTCGGACGCCGCTGTTATGTCGAAGTGTTCGCTCCTCGAATAGCTCTGGCAGCCCTTCATTTTGCCCGCTTCGCAGTTTATGGTGAGCGAACGCAGCGCGCGGTCGTTCATGTCCATGCAGCGGTGAAAATATACTTCCTTTATTCTGAGCTGATTGCCGCGGAAGATGTGGTTATCTATGACAGCGCACAGCAGATTGTTTGCCGAAGTTATGGCGTGCAGATCGCCCGTAAAGTGCAGGTTTATGTCCGCCATGGGAACTACCTGGGCGTAGCCGCCGCCCGCCGCGCCGCCCTTTATGCCGAACACCGGTCCAAGCGAGGGTTCGCGAAGAGCCAGGCAGACCTTTTTGCCGAGCTTTGCAATTCCGTCCGCAAGGCCTATTGATACGGTGGTCTTGCCCTCGCCGCTGGCCGTGGGATTTATTGCGGTGACAAGCACAAGTTTTGCCTTGGGCTTTACCTCTTTGAGATTGATTTTTGCCTTGTACCTGCCGTAGAGTTCAAGGTCGTCCTCTTTAAGTCCGAGTTTGGCTGCAATTCGCGTGATGGGCTGCATTACGCAGCTTTCGGCAATTTCAATATCGGATAACATCTTTCACCTTATTAAAAACAAAATGTATTTCACAGTTTAATCAATTATACCACACCTCGGGGGTGAAAGTACATAGTTTACGCCAAAAAAATTTTCTTAAACGGCGATTTTTTTATAACCCCGTCCGCCTTTGAGCTATTTTTTTGAACAGGGCGATACAGAGTGCGACATTTGCTTGACTTGACGCGCCTTTTTTACTAAAATTTATATAAATTATATTCAGTTTGCGCGGCGCGGAAATCATTTCGGCGCGCACTTTTTTACGGGAGTATTATTATGGCTGATAAAAAGAGAGCCGTAACGCAGGAAAAACTTGTGGCTCTGTGCAAAAACAGAGGCTTTATTTTCCCCGGCAGCGAAATTTACGGCGGACTTGCCAATACCTGGGACTACGGCCCCCTGGGCGTTGAACTCAAAAACAACATTAAAAGGGCCTGGTGGAAAAAGTTTGTGCAGGAAAACGTGCACAATACGGGCCTCGACTGCGCGATTTTAATGAACCCCCGCACCTGGAAGGCCTCCGGCCACATCGGCGGCTTCTCCGACCCCCTCATGGACTGCAAAAACTGCAAGACCCGTCACAGAGCGGACAACCTTGTGGAAGATTACTGCAAAAAACATAACCTCGACGTCAAAGTAGAGGCCATGGATAACGACGCCCTCGAAGCGTTCATAAACGAACACAAAATCGTATGCCCCGTCTGCGGCAAGAGCGATTTCACGCCCATAAGAAAGTTCAACCTTATGTTCAAAACTTTCCAGGGCGTTACGGAAGATTCGGTCAACACCGTATACCTCCGCCCCGAAACCGCGCAGGGCATATTCGTAGATTTCAAAAACGTTCAGCGCTCCACGCGCATGCGCATACCCTTCGGCATAGGCCAAATTGGCAAGAGCTTCAGAAACGAAATAACGCCCGGCAACTTCATTTTCCGCGTGCGCGAATTCGAACAGATGGAACTTGAATTCTTCTGCAAGCCCGATACCGACCTCGAATGGTTCTCCTACTGGAAGGAATACTGCAAAAACTGGCTGCTCTCCTTAGGCTTAAGGGAAGAAAACCTTAAACTGCGCGACCATTCGCCCGAGGAACTCTGCTTCTACTCCAAGGCCACTACAGACTTTGAGTACAACTTTGCATTCGGCTGGGGCGAACTCTGGGGCGTTGCCGACAGAACGGACTACGACCTCACCCAGCACCAGAACGAGAGCGGCGAGAGCATGGAATACACCGACCCCGTAACGGGCGAAAAGTATATTCCCTACGTTATCGAGCCTTCGCTCGGCGTAGAGAGAATGGTGCTCGCCATTCTCACCGACGCATATGACGAACAGGTGCTCGACGCGGAAAAGAACGACGTGCGCACCGTGCTTCATCTGCATCCCTTCCTCGCTCCCTACAAGGCGGCAATTCTGCCTTTGCAGAAGAACCTTGCAGAAAAGGCGCAGACGCTGTATGCCGAACTTGCAAAGAGCTTTTCCGTTACCTACGACGTGACGGGCTCCATAGGCAAGCGTTACCGCAGACAGGACGAAATAGGCACCCCTTGCTGCATTACGGTGGACTTCCAGACGCTTGAAGACAACACCGTCACCGTGCGCGACCGCGACACGATGGAGCAGATAAGAATAAACATAGACGAGCTTGAAGGCTACCTTACCAAGCTTACAAAGTTCTGATAATAATTTTTAAAAAATACGGCCGCCCGCAGAAAAATCTGCGGGCGGCCTTTTTTATTTCATTTTCAGACCAAATCCGACAACGTAAAGGTTGGCAACAGCAGCCGTTGCCTTCAGCCGTTAATTGTCCTGCTTTGATTTTTTACTGCGCCCTGTGAGTTCAGAAATGTTTAATAAAAATAATATTTTGCGCGTTATTTGCGGCATATGTGCGGGGCAATTGCACATTTATTTATTCTGACTGTCGTCATCGAGGTAACTTTTTACTATCGACTTGCCTATCTTTTTGCCCCAGTCCATAAGGCGCGATTTTATTGTGCGGCGGGGCTTTTTCTGCGGCTCTTCCAGCGTATCGTCCAGCTCCAGCGTGCTTGTGGGGTTGTGGTTTACGTAGCCGCACTCCTCCGCATACGCGAACACGCGCTTGAACACTCCCTCCGCTATCTCTTTGAGCTCCTCGGGCTGGGCGTCGACCGTGTCGTATATATCCTGCGCGTTTATGGAAGTTATGTACCTTTTGCCGAGCGCGGGAATGAGGTACCCGTCTATGCAGCGGTTGATTTCGTTCACATACTTATGCGCGATTCTGCTGGTGGAAGGCGATGAGTCCGCCCCTTTGCGCACGAGTTCGTACCATTCCAGAAGAACTACGGAAAAGCGCGCCCTGCCCTTCGCGGGAGCAAGCGCCCAGCGCGCCAGGTTGGAAAAACCTCCGAATATGAGCGGCACGGCCTGCACTATTATTATAATTATGGAAAGAATTACCAGCACCGTCTGCACGGCCATTTCGGCGGGGGAAGTATCGCCATCCGCTCCCGCGGCTATCGCCACGATTGCCATTGCAATGGATACCACCCTTATGCAGAAGCGGAAAATTTTAAGCGCCTTGTTGTATTTATGTACCGTCTGCGTGGTTGCCCCGCCGGAAAACACGGTGACGAGCACAAGCGTTATTACAAGCGCGGCATATACGCCGAGCAGACAGTATGTGGTTATTTCCAGCCCCGCGCTGAGTTTGCCCGCAACCACCGAATAGACGATATATGCGGCATATATCAGGGTGAATACTATGCTGCATATCAGCGAGAACAGATTCAGCCTGCGTGCGATGACCGCGCGGTTTGAGTAAATGCTTTTGAAAAAGCTGCGGATATCGTACACGTCCTTTGCCAGCGTGAACGTCTCCTCCGCGGAAATTGTGTGGCGCACCGTGCGCGTTTCCGCCGCAGGCTGCTCCGAAGGCGTTTCGGGCGGGGCCTGCTCCTCGCTTTTCTGCTCTTCCGATGCAGGCTTTTGCTTTTTAAAGAACATCTTTTTTCTCCTTGCGTCGCTTTTATTCAAAACCGGAAAACGGGTGTTTCCCAAGCGACGGCAAATATTTTGTAAATTGCAGAACTTTGTCCGCAACGTTGCGGCCAGAATTCCAATTCGTGCCATAGTATGGCCGAATTAACGGCTTTTTCCGCCTGCTGAAACAGCTGCGGATAAGCGGCGTTAAATCAGTTTTTCGTATTCCGAGTACAGTTCTTCCTGCCTGGTCTTTATCTCCTCAAGGCGGCGGCAGAGCTGTTCAACCTGCTTGTAATCTGCCGTGACGGCGGGGTCGACAAGCTGCTGCTGAATTTCCGCCTCCTCCGATTCGCCTAGGGATATCTCCGTCTCAATCTGCTTTATGCGCGCCTTTGCGGCCGCCTCTGCCGCGCGCTCCTTTTTGGAGCGGTAGCCCGCGGCCTTTCGCTCTGCATATTCGGCCTGTCTGCGTGCGGCCTCCTCCTCTTCAAGGCGGCGGGCAAGTTCGGCCTTCTGCGCACGGAACGCCTCGTATCCGCCCTGAACAAAGTTGAGCTTTCCGCCCTCTATCTCCGCAATGCCGTCGGCAAGGGCGGCTATGAAATAGCGGTCGTGACTGACAAAAATTACAGTGCCTTCAAACTGCTTTATAGCTTTTTCCAGGCTCTCCCTTGCGGGCAGGTCAAGATGGTTTGTAGGCTCGTCCAGAAGAAGAAGGTTGCCCTCCTCCGACTCCATTACGCACAGCGCGAGTTTTGCACGCTCCCCGCCCGAAAGGTCGCCCACCTTTTTATACATATCCTCGGCCGAAAGTCCGCAGCGCGCAAGCTCCGCCCTGACATCTGTCTGCGAGGAGCTTACGTGCCTTTCCCACAGTTCGGCAAGCACTGTGTTTTCCGTATTGAGGTTGAGGTTCTCCTGGTCGTAGTAGGCTATGCGCACAAATCTGCCGAGAACGCAGCTTGCGTTCCCGCCGCGGGCAATGAGTTTTAAAAGCGTGGACTTGCCCGCCCCGTTTTCGCCGACTATCGCCACGCGTCTGCCGCGCATAACCTGCATTTCGCCGTCCGATATGAGTTTCTTGCCGCCGATTTCAAGATTCAGGCCGTGCACGTTTAAAACCAGTTCCGCGCTCTGCGCGGGGAAGGTAAATTTAAAGCGCGGGGGCGCGGGCGGAGTGTACGGCTTTTCTAAAAGTTCCATCTTTTCAAGCTGCTTTACCCTGCTCTGCGCCGACTTAGCCGTGGTGGCACGCACAAGATTGCGGTCCACGTAGTCCTGCAACTTCGCCCTCTCCTCCTGCTGACGCTCGTACTCCTTTTGTTCGAGCGCGATGCGCTCCGCCTTGAGCACCTTGTACTTGCTGTAATTGCCCGGGTATGAGTAAAGTTTTTTGTTCTCTATTTCTAAAATTCTGCGCGACACCCTGTCCAGAAAATACCTGTCGTGCGATACGACTATCACCGCGCCCTTGAACGAGGCGAGGTAATCTTCCAGCCAGAACAGCGTCTTTATGTCGAGGTGGTTGGTGGGCTCGTCCAGAATGAGCAGGTCGGGCTCTTCCAGAAGCAGCCTTGCAAGTTTGAGCCTTGTCTTTTCCCCGCCGGACATAGTGGAGATTTTCTGCTCGTACAGTCCCGCAAAACCCATGCCCGAGAGCACCGTCTTTACGCGGACTTCGGCGTTGTAGCAGTCGTGCGCGGCAATGTACTTTTCAAGCGATTCATACTTTGCCGAAAGCACCTTGTACTGTTCGCCGCCGTATTCCGCATCCGAAAGGCTGCGCGAAATTTCAGAGAGCTTTGCCACCGCGTCCAGCTGCGGCTTTACGGCCTCAAGCATCTGCGAATACACAGTGCCCTCCGCCTCCAGACCGCCGTTCTGCGCGAGGAAACCGACAGTTATGCCGTTCTTTTTTATGACTTCTCCGCTTTCAGCCTCCAGAGGGCCGCATATAAGTTTTAAAAGCGTGGTCTTGCCCGCGCCGTTTTCACCGATAAGCCCTACGCGCTCGCCTTCGTTGACGGAAAAATTTATATCCTGCAGTATGGTATTGCCTGCATAGGCAAAACTTACGCTGTTGAATGTAATTAACATAATATCACAATTGCAATGTAAATAAAACTATTCAGAATATGTAAAATTCTGGAAATTTACGCAAACAAAACTTTGCGTACTTAATATAGCGTCAGAAATCCCACTTGGGGATAAAACTTTCTGCGGCGCTGCTCCTGTCCTGCAGAAATACGTTTTCCAGTCCCGCCTCCCTCACGGCCGCAAGCACCTTTTTATACTCGCGCGAAGTTATCGGACGCTGAAGTTCGGGTATGTCCTTTATGTCGCCGCACGGGGTGTACTGGCTCATTAAACTGAAATAGACCGTGCGCGGGAGCGTTGCCACAAAATTTACTATTTTTATGGAGTCTTCCACCCCCATCGGCATTATCAGGTGGCGCACCACGCAGCCCGTAAGCATTTTGCCGTTTTCATCGAACGTAGGCTCTTTCTGCGCCATGTACTCTATCGCGGGGAGCGCGTACTTTGCATAGTCCCTGCGCGAGGTGTAGCGCGCCGCCATTTCCTCGCTTATGAATTTGAGGTCGGGCAGCCATATGTCAACAAAGTCCGCCGCACGCTGAAGACTTTCAATTTTTTCATAGCCGTGGGTGTTGTACACTACGGGAATGTGAGGACGGTATATGGAAACCGCCTCCGCTATGTCAGAGAGGTAGTGCGTGGGGTTTACAAGGTTGATGTTGTCCGCGCCCATATCTTCAAGCTCTTTGAAGATGTCGGCAAGCTCCGCAGCCGTTATGTCCTTGCCTCGGGTCGCGCGGGAAACTTCAAAGTTCTGGCAGAACCTGCACTTTAAGGGACAGCCGCAGAAAAATATGCACCCGCTGCCCTTTCTGAAAGATATGAACGGCTCTTCAAACGGGTGAAGATAGTATTTTGCAATTTTAAGCCCCTGCACCGAGCAGACGCCGCTGCGAACAGAACGGTCGGCTCCGCAGCCAACGGGACACTGTGTACAATTCATTTTATTTACCGAAAAATTTTTTGTGTAAGCAGAGCTGTAAGTTTTCAGCTACGGCAAAGCGCTGCACGCTTTAAGATAGCTGAATGCTTTTAACAACCGCGTACTATTATAAAACAATTTTTCCGATAATGCAATAAAAGCGGCTATTTTGTTTGACAGCGCGCCGACGGGATGATATACTCTTTCCACAACCTATAAAGAGTGTGCGAGGGAACGGCCCTTTGACCACACAGCAACCTGCAAAGCAAGGTGCTAATGCCGTACCGATGGGGTAAATAATTAAGGTAAGTTTGCTCCGCGGGCGCGGGGCTTTTATTTTACTCTTTTTTAAGCAGCCCGAAATCGCGCTTTTTTTACTATTTTTCGATAAAAAATTTAATTTTACAGGATATATTATGAAGAAACTTTTTACAAGCGAAAGCGTTACGGAAGGGCATCCCGATAAGCTGTGCGACCAGATTTCAGACGGAATTCTGGACGCCGTTTTATCGCAGGACAATATGGCCCGCTGCGCTATTGAATGCTGCGCGGCGTACAACCAGATTCTCATCATGGGAGAAATTACCACAACCGCAAATGTCAACTACAAGAAAATTGCACGCGACGTCATTGCAAAAGTGGGTTATACATTCGGCAACTTCCGTGCGGACAACTGCAAAATTAACCTCGCTCTGCACAAGCAGAGCCCCGACATCGCCATGGGCGTGGACAGCTCGGTTGAAAACCGCATGGGCGGCGACATCGGTGACCTTATAGGCGCGGGCGACCAGGGAATGATGTTCGGCTACGCCTGCAACGAAACGGCGGAACTTATGCCGCTTACCACTCACCTTGCTAACAGACTTGCAAAACAGCTTGCCGACGTGAGGAAATGCGGCCTTCTGCCCTACCTCCGCCCCGACGGAAAGACGCAGGTAACCGTTGAATACGAAAACAAAAAGCCCAAGCGCGTGGACACCGTTGTGGTTTCCTGCCAGCACAACGAAAACGTTCAGCAGGATATGCTCCGCCGCGACATCAAAAAATATGTGATAGACAAGGTAATTCCCGCGGAACTTCTGGACGAGAATACCAAATATTACATCAATCCCACGGGCAGGTTTGAAATAGGCGGCCCCGAGGGCGACAGCGGACTTACGGGCAGAAAGATTATCGTTGATACCTACGGCGGCAGATGCGCTCACGGCGGCGGCGCGTTCTCGGGCAAGGACCCCACGAAAGTTGACCGCTCCTCGGCATATATGGCGCGCTACGTATGCAAGAACATTGTGGCCGCAGGCCTTGCGGACGAGGTTGAACTGCAGATTGCGTATGCGATAGGCGTTTCCAAACCCGTATCCATATTCGTGGACACGCACGGCACGGGCAAACTTTCGGACAGCGACATTTCCGACATAATCGTGCGCGAATTTGACCTGCGCCCCTACTCCATTATAGAGACGCTCAATCTGCGCAGACCGATATATCTGCGCACGGCGGCATACGGTCACTTCGGCAAGCCCGACCTCCCCTGGGAGCAGACCGACCGCGTTGACGACCTTAAAAAATATCTTGGCTGAAGAGAAGGCGGCGCGCTTAAAAAAGCGCGCCGCCGCATAATTTTTGCGATATGAAGCTGAAAGACTTACTTTTAAGCGTACGGAATGCGCTGTTCCCGCAAAACTTCACCTGCGATATATGCGGCGCGGAAATATTTGACGGCGGAAGATTCTGCCCCGCTTGCAAAAAGACCGTGCAGTTCAACGACAAGACTTTTTGCCCCGTATGCGGCAGAAGGACGGAGCGCGCGGAAATCTGCGCCGAGTGCAAGGCGTTTGCACCGAGATATAAAAAGGGTGTTTCCGCACTCATATACAGCGGCGGCGGGACGCAGCTTGTATTGAAATTCAAAAGGGGCGCAAAGTACCTTAAAGATTACTTTGGTCAGCTTTTGCAGGAAAAAGCAAAACTTTTGCCCGCGTGCGACTGCATAACTTACGTGCCCATAACGGCAAAACGCAAAAGACAGCGCGGCTACAACCAGGGCGAACTGCTGGCAGAGGAGCTTTCCGCCAGGCTTAAGATTCCCGTTGCGCACGCGCTGACCAAAAAGAGAGAAACCAGCGATCAGAAGATCCTTACGATGAAGGAGCGAGCCGAAAATCTGCACGCCTGCTTTGCGATAGCCGACCGCGATTCGGTAAAAGGCAAAAGGGTGCTGCTTGTAGACGACGTGCTGACCACGGGCGCGACGGCCGACGAGGTATGCCGCGAATTGCAGATTGCGGGTGCAAAGGAAATTTACTTTATGACCGTGGCGAGCGTGGAGTACAAACCCTTTTCCCGGCAAAAGAGCGACTCTGCGAACGTACAGGAAAAAGAATAAACCGCGCTTTGTAAACTATAAGCGGCGGAAGCTTTTGCTTCCGCCGCTTTTTTTAATAGTTGAGGCATATATACGGATCAATTGAGGTTAAGCATCTTTCTGAACTCGGCCTCGTCAATAATTTTTATGCCGAGTTTAACCGCCTTTTCAAGCTTGGAGCCCGCGTCCTCGCCCGCAAGCACGAGCGTGGTTTTGGAAGTTACCGAGGACTGGCACGTTCCGCCGTTTTCCTCTATAATCTTCTGCGCCTCGCTGCGCTTATAGGTGGGCAGAGTGCCCGTAAGCACCACCATCTGCCCCGCAAGCAGACCGCCTTCCGCCTTTTTCTTCACCTCGGGAGTGATGTAGCGGAGCAACCTTTCAAGCTCCTCGGCGTTGTCCTTTTCGCGGAACCAGCCGTATATGGTTTCCGCCGTGACCTCGCCTATGTTGTCAAGCGTGAGCAGTTTATCCTTATCGGCGGCGGCAAGCGCCGCAGTATCGCCGAACGCATTTGCAAGGTCGGCCGCGGCAACTTTGCCCACGCCGTCTATGCCGAGCGCGTATATAAAACGGTCGAGCGTGACCTTTCGGCTCTTTTCTATTGCCGAGATGAGGTTATCCGCCTTTTTGTTCTTGAACCCTTCAAGTCCGAGCAACATTTCTGTTGTGAGAGTGTACAGTTCGGAGGCGTACTTTATGCCGAACTTGTCGTGCAGAAGTCCCGCCGTCATTTCGGAGAGTCCCTCAATATCCATTGCGCCCTTTGAACAGAAGTGTTCCAGCCTTGCAATTATTCTGGGACGGCAGTCGCGGTTGGGACAGAATATGTTTGCTCCCGACTCCACAAGCGGCGTGCCGCAGAACGGGCAGACGGAAGGTTTTTCCACATCCACACTGCCCGCAACGTGTTCAACTGTGCCTAAAATTTCGGGAATGACCTCGTTTGAGCGGCGTATGAGTACCTTACTGCCCTTTTTTACGTCCTTTCTCAAGATGTCGCCGTAGTTGTTGAGCGTTGCCTTGCGCACGGTTACGCCCGCAAGGTCCACGGGTTCGAGGTCGGCAAGCGGCGTAAGTTTGCCCGTACGCCCCACCTGCCAGCGCACGTCGCGCACGGTGGTCACGCACTCCTCCGCCTCAAACTTGTACGCTATTGCCCAGCGGGGGAATTTATCGGTATAGCCGAGTACGCCGCGCGCGGCTATATCGTTGAGCTTGACTACCGCGCCGTCGGTAAGCACGTCTATGTTGCGGCGTTCGACCTCTATTTCGTTGATGGCGTCCGTAACCTCCGCCTCCGTTCTGCAGAGACGGTAATAGGGAAATACGCGGAAACCGTTTGCCTTGAGCCACGCAAAACACTCCTCCTGCGTGGCGGGCATGTCGCTTTCCATATAGTTTATGTCGTAAAAATATATGTCGGGCCTGCGCTCCGCCGTGACGGAGGGGTCGAGGTTTCTTATGGCGCCCGCCGCCGCATTGCGCGCGTTTTTCAGTGGTTCGGCTGCGGTCTTGTTGTACTGCGCAAGCACGCTCAGCCTTATTACCGCCTCGCCCTTGACTTCGACCGTTCCCTTGTACGGTATGGACAGCGGGAAGGACTTTATGGTAAGACACTGCGCGGTCACATCCTCGCCCTCCACGCCGTTGCCGCGGGTGGTTGCGCGCACGAACGCGCCGTCGCGGTAGGTTATGCACATAGTGAGGCCGTCAAACTTGTATTCAACGGTATATACGGGGTCGGGAACGACCTTCTTCACGCGGGTGAAAAAGGCGTTCAGCTCGTCCGAGGACACCGCCTTATCCAGACTGTACAGCCTGGATATATGCGTATGGCGCGAAAAAGCTTTGAGCGGTTCGCCGCCCACCCTGCGCGTGGGACTGTCCGCAAGCACGGTGCCCGTCTGCTCCTCCAGGCGCCTTAATTCATCGTAATACTTATCGTATTCGCTGTCCGGCACGGAGGGGTTATCCAGCACATAGTATTCGTTTGCCCACTTGTTGAGCATATCCACAAGTTCGCGCATTCTGTCCATGAATTCACCTTTTATTTACTGTTAATGCGGCATATTGCTGCACCAATTTATTTTCAGCCGATAATTTTAAGCGGTGCGAGCGAGGCGGAAAGTTCCTTTATGCCCTGCCCGTCGAAGGCAACGTTTATGACTGCGCCGCCGTTCCTTATGGCGACAACGGTACCATTGCCGAATTTGGCGTGGTATACCTTTGTGCCCACGCTGTACTTCCCTTTTGCCGCGGCCGCAGGTTTTGCGGGTGCGGAATATGAGGAAAATGAGCTTGCGGGGCTTGCATAGCTTGCGGGACGCTGTTCAAAGGGCTCGTCCGAGGAGTAGAGCGAACGGGAATATCCCCTGTCCTCCGCCGCATCCTCGCGCCTGCCGCGGGCGGCATAGGAATTGCCGTAAAAGTCGCCGCCGTAGCGCTGCTGCGAGCCGTACTCCGAACGCCCCGAATAGCGGTTGCCCGCATATACGGGCGTATCTTTTATGCCGAGAGGGCCCGCAAGTTCCTTTAAAAAGCGGGACATTGCCGTGCGTTCGCGGCGGCCGTAAAGGTTGCGCTCCTTGGCGCGGGTGAGGTACAACCTCTCCTCCGCACGCGTGATTGCAACGTACATCAGCCTGCGCTCCTCTTCCAGCTCCCTGCCCTCGCTCTCCGCGCGGGAGGAAGGCATTATGCCCTCTTCCAGTCCGACAATGAACACGGCACGGAATTCCAGTCCCTTTACCGAGTGAATGGTTGCGAGCGTGACATAGTTGCTTTCGTCCATATCGTCGGTATCGGAATAGAGCGTTACGGTGCTGAGGTACTCCGAGAGCGTGGCCTTGGGGTTCAGCCTGGAGAAGTCGTCCACGGATGCGACAAATTCGTCCACGTTGGCAAGGTCGTTTTCGTCCTCGCAGGAATTCTTTATTTCGGTGGCCTCTATGACCTGCCTCACAAACTGGTTTACGGGCGTGTCAATCGAGGATATTACCAGGTCTTTTAAAAGATTGCCGAAATCTTCAAGCTTTTTTTTCATGCCCGAAGTTATGGCAAGCTGATCGCAGTCAAGCACGGCGTCGTACAAAGAAAGACCGTTCTGCGAGGCGTACTCGTCCATGACTTCCAGCGTTCTGCCGCCTATGCCGCGCTTGGGAACGTTGATTATTCGCGTGAGCGCCTCCGAATCGTAGGGGTTGGATATCAGCCTTAAGTAGGCAAGCACGTCCTTTATTTCCTTACGTTCAAAGAACTTAAGGCCGCCGAATACCTTGTAAGGTATGTTGTACTTGGTAAATTCCTGTTCGTATGAGCGCGTGAGCGCGTTTATTCGCATTAAAATTGCAAAGTCGGAATATTTGTACCCGCCGGTCAGCACAAGGTCGGTTATCGTGCGGGCGGCAAAAAGCGCCTCAGAAAGTTCGTCCTCGGCGGCAAAGTACTGCGGCTTGGGGCCTTCCGCCGCCTCCGTCCACAGCGTCTTTCCGCGGCGGCCCGCATTGTTCTTTATTATCTGGTTGGCAAGCTGCAGAATGCTGTTCGTTGAGCGATAGTTGCGCTCCAATTTGTAAATTTTGGCGTTCGGGAAGTCGCGGTCGAACTGCAGAATGTTCTCTATTTCCGCACCGCGCCAGCCGTAAATAGACTGGTCGTCATCGCCTACGCAGAACAGATTGCCGTGCACGCGCGTGAGCAGTTTTATTATGTCGTACTGCACGGAGTTGGTATCCTGAAACTCGTCCACGAGCACGTACTTGAAACGGTCGGAAAGATACTCGCATACCTCCGCATTCCCGCGCAGAAGACGCCTTGCATACAGCAGAAGGTCGTCAAAGTCCAGCGCATTGTTCTCTTTGAGGTGCTCTTCGTAGCGGCGGTATATGCGCATATAGTCGTCCATCTTGTCCTCGTGGGTGTGCTTGCGCGCATACTGGTCGGGTTCAAGGCCGAGCATCTTTGCGTTGCCTATGTGGAACTTGGCGGTTTTAAGCAGCTTATCGTCGTCATAGTCCAGCTCTTTTAGGCACTTTTTTATGATGTTGCGGCGCTCCGTTTCGCTGTATATGGAAAAATCGGGCTTTATGCCCGCCTCCGCGGTGTAGCGGCGGAGTATGCGCACGCACATCGAGTGGATGGTGCATATCCACATATCGCCCGTGTCGCCGCAGATGAGGCCTACCCTCTCCTTCATTTCCGCGGCGGCTTTGTTGGTGAATGTTATGGCCAGAATCTGCCGCGGGGAGGCCAGACCTTCCCTGAGTATGTATGCTATGCGCGAAGTGAGTACGCGCGTCTTGCCGCTGCCGGCGCCTGCCAGCACGAGAACGGGTCCTTCGGTATCCTCTACCGGTCTGACCTGTTCGGCATTAAGTTTATCCAATAATTCGTCCATCTTTGAAATTATAACACACCCCGCGCAAAAACACAATAGAAATTAAGCGGCAGGACAAGCCTGCCGCCGCTTTGCGCGTTCTCCCGTTTTTTTATGGTGAGTTTCCGCCCCCGACGTGTGCCGGAGCCTGCCCGACATAAAAAATTCAGCCGAGCGGACTTTCCGCGTGCTCCTTTACCGCCTCCAGCTCCTTTTCCTTTCTGTACCGCTCCAGCGCGGCGAGATATTTTGCCGAAAGCTCCAAATTATAGCGCTGCTTTTCCGCATACGAAAGCGTGGCATAATATGCCTTGTCCGTAAGCCTGCCGATGGCGTCCGATACTTCGCCGCACTCGTCCAGCATTGCCTTTACCTTTAAATAGAATGTATCGGGCGCATCGCCCTTTATCTGCCGCTGTACTTTTACGCCTATGTAGTTTTTAACCTTGTTTTCATTGAGTCCGAGGTTTTTTGCCTGAATTTCCCCCTGCTTTAAGTTGGTTTTGCAGTTTTCCCAGAAGTTATTTTTAAGCCTTTGTTTTGCCTGACGTGCCATACCTTTTATGGTTTCCATAATAACTCCTTTTGCGCAATTTTGCGACATTAAAATAAAAAGAAAAAGCCCGACCGACGTTGCGTCAGCCAGACCTTTCGGACTTAGTTCTTATTGCGTTTTCTTGCGGCTTCAGCCTTCTTGCGGCGCTTTACGGCAGGGGATTCGTAAAATTCCTTTCTTCTGAGGTCGCCGATTATGCCGTCGCGCGAGCACTTTCTCTTGAATCTTTTGATTGCGCTTTCAACGGATTCGTTTTCGCCTACTCTTATAGTGGACATACCTGTATACTACCCTCCTTCGCCTACGCAGTTATTTGCCTTATTTTTTCAAGGCTTTTGTATTATAGCAGAATTTTTGACGGACTGTCAAACAATTAAACGTGAAAAATGACGCTTTTTTGCCCGATTTTTTTGTTTTTAGGGGGTACTGAAATCATATCGCGCCCACAAGCAGAGCTATGCAGTTTATTATTATGCCCGCCGCCGCGCTTATCACGTACGTGGCCACAATGAGGAGTATGTTCCTTTTGAGTTTGTGCGGGTTTTTAAGAAGAACCACAAATCCCAGCCCCGCGTTGGCGCAAAGTCCCGCAACGCAGCTGCCGAACGTTATGAAATTGTTTATATACGTATCGGTTATTATCACGCTGGAGGCGCAGTTGGGTATGAGTCCCACCGCCGCAGATATGAGCGGCTGGAGATACGGCCCGCCTATTATAAGAGAAGAGATTGCCTGCTCGCCTATGGCCGCGATTATGCAGCCGAGCGCCACGTTTATAATCAGCAGATAGAGCGTAATCTTGAGCGAGTGAAGCAGCGGGTCGATTAAAAATACTTTCAGCTCCGTCTTGCCGTCGTGTTCGCGTCCGCAGGAAAAGGCGTGTATGTCCTCCTCCGAAAGCGGAGCAACGGCAATGCGCTCGTGCGGGAGAATGAAGTTCGCGCCGTAGCCCACCGCCACCGCCACTATCATCTTTATGACAACCAGCGGCACTATGACATACGCCCTCGAACCGTCCGAAAGCAGAATTATGAGCGCCTCGTCAGACGTTGCAAGAAACACCGCGAGCAGCGTGCCCGTGCGTATGAGTCCCTTATCGTACAGCTTTGCGGCCATGACCGAAAAGCCGCACTGGGGTATGATTCCCGTCGCCGCGCCGATAAGCGGCGCAAGCCTGCCCTGCAATCTTTCGTGATCCTTGGCGAACGATGTCTTGTGTTCAAGCAGCTCTATCAGCACATAAATCACAAAGATGAACGGGAATATTTTAAGCGTGTCAAGCAACGCGTCCAGAACGGCATCCCACATAAAAACTCTTCTTTAAAAAAAGGCTCTGTCACAACAAATGGTTGATTTTTGACGAGAAATAGCGTATAATAATAGTAAGAAACAGTACCACCGAAGGAGGTAATTGGATATGCCTACTATCAAAGACGCATTAGATATTATCGGTAAG
>DVMA01000013.1 GCA_018715195.1 Candidatus Coproplasma excrementavium
TGAGCAATCTGCTCGGAAAGTTCTTCGGCATTTTCAAACTTTTTGATGCCGCGTATGTAATTGAGGAATTTAACGGTTATTTCCTTGCCGTACAAGTCTTCGGAAAGGCCTTCGAAATAGGCCTCCATTACGTATGCGTCCTCGCCGAAAGTGGGACGAGCGCCGCAGTTGGCCACGCCCTTATATACCGTGCCGTCTATCTCGGCCTCGACGCCGTAAACGCCGGGCGCTACCAGCACCTTATTTTCGGGATACATTATGTTGGCGGTGGGGAAACCAACAAGCTTGGCGCCCCTGCCGTGACCTTCGCATACCTTGCCCGTGACAAAATACTTTCTGCCGAGAAGCTGTTCGGCCTTCTGAATTTTGCCCTCATCTATGTACTGCTTGATGAGCGTGGTGGATACCTTTTCGCCGTCGGCCGTCACGTCCTTTACGGACATGTACCATACGCCGTTGTCTTCGTCCTCGGCAAAGTTTTTAAGCGTGGAAGACTTGCCCTTTGCTCCCGCGCCGAAACGGAAATCCTTGCCGCTCATGTAGCCTTTTATGTTTATGTGCTCTTCAATATTGGAAAGGAACTGCTGGGCGGTAGTCTTTTTGAAGTCCTCGGTATAGTCGATTCTGAGCGCAAATTTTACATTGTAGGGCGCGAGCATTGCAAGACGTTCTTCAAACGTGAATACCTGCCTGCCGCCCTTTCCTTCGGCGAACATCATGACGCCGAGATCGAGACCGTTGATTTTTGCCTGCAGCTTGGCTTTTTTCAAAAGTTCCTGATGCCCGATATGTATCGCATCGAAACAGCCGAGCACTATGAGCGCGGGAAAATCATATTCGTCTTTGTTGTAGTTGACAATGTTCAGCATAATTTTAACCTCGATTTTAAATTAAGGCCGTCCGATTCGCCCACCCCGTAAAAGGTGCCGTCGGCACGGTAGATCCTGTACTGCCCAGCGGCAAGCTCCGCAGCTACGGGCACGCCGTTAAGGTATTTTTTTTCTTCACCCGCGGTAAGCTTTACCTCGGGATAAGGCAGAACGGAGTCTGCGGGTATTAAAGATGCGTATATGTTGTCGCGGTCAAGTTGCCGCGTTTCAACCGAATATTCAATTTCAAACGGACCGCTCTTTGTGCGGCAAAGTGCGTTCATTGTGGCATATGTGCCCACCAATGCGGCCAGGTCGCGTGCAAGCGAACGGATATATGTGCCGCTGCCGCACTCTATTTCAAAGCGGAAAATGCCCTGAGAAACCTGTCCCAGACAGCAAAACTCGCCTACGCTTACCCGCTTTGAAGGAAGCGTTACCTGCTCTCCGCGGCGCGCGAGTTTGTAGCCGCGTTCGCCGTTTACCGACTTTGCGCTGTATGCGGGGGGAACCTGGTCGTATTCTCCCACAAGCGAGGGCAGCGCCGAATTTATCTGCTGCAAAGTGGGGACAGTTCCGCCGTCCTTTACGACGGCGCCCGTCGTGTCCAGCGTATCCGTTTCAAAGCCGAAAGTAAATTCCGCCACGTAGCGCTTGCGCTTGCCGAGAAAAAAGTCGAAAAGTCTGGTTGCGTTGCCGACTGCCACGGGCAGCACGCCCGTCGCCATGGGGTCGAGCGTACCCATATGCCCGCACGGAAGGCCTGTAAGCCGCTTTATTACGGCAACTTCCCTTGCGGACGACACGCCCTCCGCCTTATTTACGTTTATGAACCCCGACGCGGGATAGAAAGGCGCGCTCATATATGCTGATATACGGCATAAGTGAGCCGCTCGATTACCTCTTCAAATTCGCCGAACAACATACAGCCGCTGGCGAGAATGTGCCCGCCGCCGCCGAACGTTGCCGCTACGGCGTTTACGTTGACCTTGCCCTTGCTGCGCAGAGACGCCTTGTACTGACCGGGCTTCATTTCCATCAGCGCGATGGATACCTCCACGCCGTCGATGGTGAGCGGATAATCCACAAAGCCCTCAGTCATGCTGCGCTGGGCGCCCGTCTCAGCGATGTCCTTTTCGCTGACGGGTATGAACGCCAGTCTGTCATCCAGGGCGAAACGCAATTTTTCCAGAGCCCTGCGGAAGAGCATTGCGCGCTCTTTTTTCTGACTGGAAAACATGCGGTAGTTAATCTCCGTCACGTCCGCACCCTTTTCGCGAAGGAGTGCGGCCACGCCGAACGTGTGCGGGGTTACATCGTTATGTGTGAACACTCCGCTGTCCGTCATCAGTCCGAGCATTAAAAGCTGAGCCACGTCCTTCGTGATTTCAAGCCCTGCGGCCTGCAATACTTCGGGCATTATTTCGCACGTGGCGGAACACCCGAGCACGCAGTTGCAATGCGCGTAGCAGGTGTTGGATATGTGGTGGTCTATGTTCACCGTCTCCCCGCGGAAACGAAGATAGGTCTGCGAGAGAGAACCCGTGCGGGTAACTTCGGCACAGTCAACCGTTATGAACAGGTCGTATTCCTCTTCGGGAAGGGAGGTGAGCACCTCCTTCATTGCGGGAATGAAGAAAAATTTTTCGGGCGGGACGTCCTCGCAGACAAAATATGCCCTCTTGCCCGCCGCACGCATGGCGAGGCAGAGCGCCAGACCGCTGCCGATGGCGTCGCCGTCGGGGCGGGAATGACAGAATATTGCCGCGCTGTGCGCCTTTTTTATCTGCGCGGCTGCCGCCGCTACACAATTTTCACTGCTCATCTTTGTGTTCTGATTCAAGTTTATTGAGTATCTCGTCTATATGGGCGCCGTACTCCATGCTGCCGTCCAGTATGAACGTGAGCGCGGGCACCGTTCTTATGCGCAGCATTCCCGCAAGTTCGTGACGGATAAAGCCCGCATTCTCCTTTATGGTTTCAAAGGAGGCAAGCTTTTTTTCCTCAGACGTGTCGTAAATGCTGACGTATATCTTTGCAGTTTTCAGGTCGGGCGCTACATCCGCACCCGTTACGCTTATTATTGCGGAAAGCTGCGGAACTCTGTCGCGCAGTCTGCGGGATATCACCTCGTAGACGGCCTTCTGGAATTCGCTTGCCAGCCTTTCTCCCCTTAAACCTTTCATAAAAAGATTTCCTTAAAATTTAATGTGGTATTTATGGCATATATGCCGCTCAATTCAATATTTTGTCTGCTTTTGCGCTCTCGCCGCAGATTTGCATTATTTCGGGCATATGTGCCGTGCAATTCAGAAAAATGCAGTTTTTTTGCCGCGGCAGGAAAACACTTTCAGCCGCAGCGGAAAACGCGCTAAAATTTTACTTTGCGGGCACTTCCTGAATCATGTAGCACTCTATAATATCTCCGATTTTTATGTCGTTGAAACCTTCGATTGCGCAGCCGCATTCAAAGCCTGCACGCACTTCCTTCACGTCGTCCTTGAAGCGCTTGAGCTGCTGAACGTTGCCTTCCACCACGAGAATATCGTCGCGGTAGATGCGAAGTTTGCCGCCGCGCACAATCTTGCCGTCGAGCACGTAGCAGCCCGCTACATTGCCCACGCCCGTGATTTTGAATACCTGACGGACTTCGCACTTGCCCATGTAAATTTCCTGATACTTGGGCGCAAGCATGCCCTTGAGAGCCGCCTGCATATCGTCCAGCAGGTCATATATTATGCGGTAGGTGCGCACGTCAACCTTGGTGCGCTCTGCAAGCGCCCTCGCATTGGCATCGGGACGAACGTTGAACGCAAGTATTATCGCGTTGGAAGAGTCGGCAAGCATTACGTCCGATTCGGTTACGGCGCCTGCGCCGCTGTGTATGACTTTGACCTGAACCTCGTCGTTGGAGAGCTTGAGCACCGACTGCTTTACCGCCTCCACAGAGCCCTGAACATCGCCCTTTATGATGAGGTTGAGCGTCTTCATGTTGCCTTCCGCTATCTTGCCGAACACGTCGTCGAGAGTTATCCTGGAGGTCTGCTGTACGCGCGCCTCGCTCTCCTTTCTCTTTCTCTCGTCGATTACCTGCTTCATAAGTTCCTGGGATACGGCATAGATGGAGTCGCCCGCGTTGGGCACTTCTTCAAAGCCGAGCACCGATACAGCCGTGGAAGGACCAGCAGATTTTACCTGTTTGCCCCTGTCGTCTATCATTGCGCGCACGCGGCCCGTTACCGTACCGGAAATTATGTTGTCGCCCGTGTGAAGAGTACCGTTCTGCACGAGCACGCTGGCCATGGGTCCCATGCCCTTATCCAGCTTTGCCTCTATTATGGTGCCGCGCGCCTCCCTGTCGGGGTTGGCGAGCAGTTCCTTCATTTCGGCTACGAGCAGAATGTTCTCCAGTAGGTTATCCACGCCCTCGCCCGTCTTTGCAGATACGGGGCAGACTATGGTGTCGCCGCCCCACTCTTCGGGCACGAGGTCGTAATTGGTGAGGTCCTGCTTTACCTTGTTTATGTCAGCCTGAGGCTTATCTATCTTGTTTACGGCAACTATTATGGTTACGCCCGCTGCCTTGGCGTGGTTTATGGCCTCGACCGTCTGAGGCATTATGCCGTCGTCGGCGGCCACCACAAGCACTACGATATCCGTTACCTGCGCGCCGCGCGCCCTCATTGCGGTGAACGCCTCGTGTCCGGGGGTATCGAGGAAGGTTATCTTTTTGTCGCCTACCGAAACCGAGTATGCGCCTATGTGCTGCGTTATGCCGCCCGCCTCGCCTTCCGTTACCTTGGTCTTGCGGATATAGTCGAGAAGGGAAGTCTTGCCGTGGTCTACGTGACCCATTACCGTTACGACAGGCGCACGGGGTACAAGGCTTTCAATCTCTTCGACGGTGTCGGCCTGCTTTTCGTTGAGCTTTTCTTCCGCCGTCTTTTCGGGCTTGTATTCAAGCTCTATGCCGAGGTCGGCCGCTATCATAAACGCCGTTTCATAGTCGATGGAACCGTTCACGGTGGTGACTATGCCGTTTTTGAAGAGACGCTTGGTTATCTCCACAGCGGTCACGCCGAGTTTTTCCGAGAGCACCTTGATGGGTATATTGTCCGTGGTTACTACGGCGTGGTCGATTTTAACGGCCTGCACAACGGGCTTTGCCTGCTTCTTTGTGCGTGCCTTGCGGTATACGTCCCTCTCGTCGTCGAAGTCCTCCACGCTGGCGCCCTGCTGCTTTATCAGCGAGCGCTTGTTCATGGGACGCTTTTCCTTTTCTATATATGTGCGGTCGCCCTTCTTTTTATCGGGACCGAAATTTTTGCCGGGCTTTGCGACGGGAGCGGGTGCCGCATTCCTTAAGCCGCCTGCGGGGCGGGGTGCCATGCCGGGACGCGACTGCGAGAACGTGCCCGCGGGACGCTGACCGTTTGTCGGACGGGGACCCATGCCCTGCTGACCCTGACGGGGAGGACGCGAATCTCTGTTGACGAACGTACGGTTATCTCCGTTTGCCCTGGGTCTGCCGGAGGAAGAACCCTGCTGGGCGTTATTGCGGGGCTGAGGAGCGCGGGGTGCGTTATCCTGTCTGCGGACGGGTGCGCCCTGGGCACCGTTTCTGGGCCTTTCGGGATATGCGGGCCTTGAAGGCTGCGCCGACTGCGACGTCTGCGCGGGCCTTTCCGTCCTTGCGGCGGGTGCGGCGGGCGCGGGCTTTTCGGCGGGAGTTTCCGCTTTTACAGGCTTTTCCTCTGCCGCGGGCTTTGCGCTATCTGCCTTGGGCTGAGCAGCCTCTGCGGGCTTTGCAACCGTCTCTGCCTTTGCCTGAACGGGTTTTTCCGTCTTTTCGGCGGGAACTTCTGCTTTTACAGGCTTTTCGGCGAGCATTTCAGCGGGCTTTTCAGCCTTTTCAACCTTTTCCGCAGGTTTTTCCGCGGGCGCGGACTTAGATTCTGCCGCGGGCGCCTCTGCCTTTGCGTGCATCTCCTTTTCAGCTTTTTCCTTTTCAGCCTGCACCAAAGCAGCTCGCTCCTCTTCCTGCTTCTTTGCAGCCTGAATTGCGCTCTCCATATCGGACAGCTTTTTAAGAATCTCCGTCATCCTCTTTTCGGAAGCGTTGACCTTTTTACCCAGCTCGGACAGCGCTCCGCCGGATATCAGCTTTCCTATATTTTCAGCGTTTTCGTATTTGTTTGCCATATATCAGTTTATGCCTCCAGCATATATTTCAAAATTCTCGTCCGCGGACGATATGACAGCCTGTGCAAGCTCCCTGTCGGTTATCGCCGCAATTTTACAGCCCGGTCTGTGTACGGCATTTTCCAGTCCGCTTTTGCATACCATAAGCGGGCAGGAGTGCCTCTTTGCAAACTTTTTGGCAAGTTTGAAACAGTTTTCCGACGCCGTGGAGCACACTATTATGAGATGTACCCCGTTTTTAAGACAGTCGGTTGCGCCCGTGCCGAGCGTTATTTTGCGGGCGCGCAGACAAAATCCGAGATAAGACTCTGCCTTAGCTCTTTTTTCCAAAGTACTCCTCCTCTATGCGCGCGTACACCTCTTCGGGTACCTCGCACGAGAAAACTCTGTTTATAAGCCGCTGCTTTCTAAGTTTTTTTATGCAGTCGGGATTGTTGCAGATATATGCTCCCCTGCCGGGCGCCTTGGAGGAAAAGTCAAGGAATATTTCGCCCTGCGCATTCTTTACTATGCGCAGCATTTCCCGCTTTTCTTTGAGTTCGCGGCAGGCTATGCACATTCTCAGCGGTATCTTTTTATTCACCGTCATGCTCTTCTTCGGCAGGTTCTTCACCCTCCGCCTCGGTATGTTCGGGCGCGGTCGTAAGGCCGAGCTTTTCTGCCGCGCTGCGACTCTTTACGTCTATCTTCCAGCCCGTGAGTCTTACCGCAAGGCGGGCGTTCTGTCCGTCCTTGCCGATGGCCAGCGAAAGCTTATCGTCGGGAACGACGGCCATAGCCGTCTTTTCGCCGTCAAGCTGCGTTACGGAGAGTACCTTTGCGGGCGAAAGCGCCTTTGCTATGAATTCAAGCGGGTCTTCGCTCCAGGGAATTATGTCTATCTTTTCGCCGCCGAGTTCGGCCACTACGGCGTTTACCCTTGCACCCTTGTTGCCTACGCAGGCGCCGATTGCGTCCACGCGGGGGTCGTTGGAGTAGATTGCCATCTTAGTGCGGGAACCTGCCTCGCGGCTGATTTCCTTTATTTCAACGGTGCCCTGCTTGATTTCGGGAACTTCTTCCTCGAAAAGCTTTCTCACAAGTCCGGGAGATGTGCGGCTTACAAGCACCTGCGCGCCGTTGTAACCGCTCTTTACCTTCTTGACGAACACCTTTACTTTATCGTTTACGTTGTATTCCTCGCCGGGAACCTGGTCGGAGGGCAGAAGCACGCCCTCTATCTGACCCTTGCCGAGGTCGAGATATATGTTTTTAAGGTCCTTTTTGCGGACTACGCCCACAAGCAGTTCACCCTCTTTGTCGGCAAATTCGCTCATGGCGGCGTCACGCTCGGTCTCGTGTATCTTCTGCAGAATTACCTGCTTTGCCGTCTGCGCGGCGATGCGCGAAAAATCTTTGGGCACGAACTTTTCCGTAACCTTGTCGCCAACCTTGTAGGTCTTTTTGATTGCGCGCGCTTCTTCAAGAGAAATTTCCTTTTCGCGGTCGACAACTTCGTCGACTACGGTCTTTACCGTGTAAAATTCCAGGGTGCCCTTTTCGGCGTTGAGTTTAAGTTCAACCGCGCCGACGGTGCCTGCGTACTGCTTTTTGCAGGCCGATACGAGCGCGTTTTCCAAAGCCTCTAAAAATACCTCTTTGGGAATACCCTTTTCCTTTTCAAGATCGTCCAGCGCCAAGAAAAAATCTTTGTTAGTCATTTTATAATTCTCCTGTTTAGATGAAGCCGCCTCAGGCGGATATATTTTTATTGTTTCCGCGCAATGCGCGCGGGGATATGCCTTATTCAACGCGGCAAGCCGCTTTCTGCAAAGTACAGACTAAACGCCATTGGTCTGCGGCTTTAAAATGCCGCCGCGCATGCAAAAGCGCAGGCACGCCGATGCCGAAAATTCAATCGGCCGCGGAATATGCCGCAATCATTCAAACTTTATGGCCTTGTTTATTTTGGCAATGCGCGTTTTGTTTATCTTCTCTTCCGCGCCGCCCATTTCAATGGTGACCGAATTTTCGTCAAACGCTTTCAACACGCCCTCTATAAGCTTTTTGCCCTTTAAGGGTGCGAACAACTTTACTTCCACTTCCTTGCCGAGGTTGCGCTCGAAATCGCGCGCCGTTTTGAAGGGACGGTCAAGACCGGGGCTGGATACGTTCAGCGTATACGCCGCGCCAAAACTGGGGTCAAGCTCGTCAATCGGCTCCATTATTGCATTGTGGAACTTTTCGCAGGTATCGAGGTCAACGCCCGCCTCCGTCTCTATGATTATGGTGAGGTTATCGTCCTTTTCCACCACGTCTACTATCTCTATGCCCATGGGCCGGGCGTACTGCTGCAGGAATGCCGCTATCTCTTCTGCGGGCTTGAACTTCATCATCTGCCTCCTTGATGTTTGCGCGGCATACGCCGCGGCACGGTTATTGTTTTTGCGGGCATACGCCCGAAAACGATGGTTGGGCGCGCACTATGGCGCAGCGAATTGCCCCCTTATACAGCGATTGAGTGCCTTTGACAGGCACTCAATCTTAACATAAGTATTAAGTCTGGAATTATTATAACACAGCCGTTGCAATTTTGCAACCTTTATCAGTAATCGGGGAAAGATTTTTTTAATTTTATGAGTTCGATGAAAATTTTTGCCGTTGCAAGCGCATCGTCCTCCGCGCGGTGATGGTTGAACGTAACCCCGAAATGTTCCGCCACCGTGTTGAGCTTGTTGTTTGAAAGACGCAGAAGTTTCTGCGAGAGAAAGAGCGTATCTATAACGCGGGTGCTTACGTCGTAGCCGAGCTCCCTGCAATAAAAATCGATAAACTTTATATCAAACCCCGCGGCGTTGTGGCCTACGAGCACGCTGCCGTCTGCAAACTTTACAAAGTCGGGCAGTACGTCCTTATAGGAGGGCGCGGAATTTACCATCTCCTGCGTGATGCCCGTAAGTTCGACTATCCTGTCCTCCAGCGGAACGGCGCGTTCGGGGTTGACGAACGTGGAAAACTTTTCCCTTATTTCGCCGTCGATAACCTTGTATGCGCCTATTTCGATTATGCCGTCCATTTCACCCGCAACTGGCGTGGTGCAAAGACCCGTCGTCTCCAGGTCGAACACCACGAAAGAAGTGCCTTTGAAACACTCGGGCAGGGTGGTATCCGTGAAAAAATCGGTCTGCGTATAGCCGACGTACTTTTCGGGAAAGATTGTGTGGTATGCCTTGGGTACGGGGCGCGCCTTGCGCTTTTCGGGCACAAAATTTTCGGGACGGGAGCCGTAATTTATCATTGTGGCCGTATAGCGCAGCATGCCGCCGTGCACTTCGCTGCGACAGGAGCAGACTATGCTTTCGCCCTGCTTTATCTCCCTTATCTTATCCACGCTCTTCTTGCGGGAAAAATAGGTGAGACGCAGGTTGCCCGTGCCGTCCGTTATGGTGATGTTGAAGTACGGCTTTTCTTCGCCGTTGGAACGGGTATATGAACGCTCCTGTATATCTATGACAGTGCCGCAGACAACGGCGTTTTCGCTGACAAAGTTGAAGTCCGAGATGTACAGCGCACGCGTGGGTGCGTCCGCACTCTCAATCGGCGTGAAGTTCTCCACGGGGAAGGTGCGGGCGGGAGCTTCGAACGACTCTTCCTCAACCTTTTCTTCCACGGTTATATCCTCGGCTTTGATGTTCTTTTTTACCACTTTGCCGCAAAAGGTGCCGCAATATGTCTTTTTTAAACTGTTTTCCAGAGTGCGTATCACGTCGTCCGCGCGCGAACCCGAAAAGGTTGCCACTTCAAAGGAAAAACCTTCGTCAGTTTTTGAAACCGTAACGTCGCCGTCCTCCGTAACCGAGGCAAGCGCGGGAAAATTTTCGCCTATCAACGCGAGTATTCTGCGCTTTATCATATCGCAGTCGGGCGTGAGCTTGGAAATTTTAAGGTCAAGCGAAAAACATTCGGGCACGTAATGGCGCACGCTGTCATACGCGGCAAGATACTCTTCGTGCGAGTAGGCAAGGTCGGTGACCAGCCGCACGGTGACGGCGTTGGCCGCCTGCTCCAGCTCCACTCCGCCTATTATTGCATTTTTAAGTCCGTCCAGACGGCGGACCTGTGAAAGTATGTCATCAACCATTCAGGTATGAAAATTCTCCTTTTATTTTATCAGAAAAATTGTGCTGATTCAGGCATATATGCGGGGCAATTTGTTTAATGGTTGCCATCTTTTTACCCGCAGCACCTTTGATTTTTATATTGTTCAGTCGCGGGAAGACGCGCGTTATTTAGGGCATATATGCCGTTCAATTAAAAATTTCGGGTTAATACAGTTCAGTTTATCAGCTGTTTAACTTCTTCGATAAACTGCTTTTCGGCATCGGCGGCGGCAACTCTTGCGGATATCTTCCCCTTTTTGAAGATGACGCAGTAGTCCTTTGCGCCCGCTATGCCTATGTCCGCCTCTGACGCCTCTCCCGGGCCGTTCACCACGCAGCCCATTACGGCTATTTTAAGCGGTTTTTTACAATCTTTTACAAGCTCCGAAACCTTTTCCGCAAGGTCTGCCGAACTCCACTGACACCTGCCGCACGTGGGGCAGGAGATTACGTCCGCAAAGTTCTTTTCCAGTCCCGCGGCCTGAAGAATTTTCCTGGCCGCGTACACCTCGCGCACGGGGTCGCCCGTTATGGACACGCGGATGGTATCGCCTATTCCGCGCAGAAGAAGCGCGCCGAGTCCCACGGAAGATTTTACGAGCGCGCTTTCGTAAGTGCCCGCCTCCGTTACGCCTATGTGCAGGGGGTATGAAGTGAGCGTGGAAAGCAGACTGTATGCCTTGTACGTGAGCGGCACTGACGAGGCCTTTACTGAAATTACTATGTCGTTGACGCCGTACTTTTCCAGCATGGCCACGCTGTGAAGGGCGCTTTTTACAAGCGACTGTTCGCTTACGCCGTACTTTTCAAGGTACTGCTTTTCAATGCTGCCCGTATTTGAACCGACGCGGACAGCTATGTGGTGCGCCTTTATGCAGTCGGCGACAAGTTTTACGTTCTCTTCGCCGCCTATGTTGCCGGGATTTATGCGCACCTTGTCACACCCCGCCTCTATCGCGGCGACGGCAAGTTTTGCCGAAAAATGTATGTCCGCAACCAGCGGTATATGTATGCGCGACTTTATCTTTGTTATTGCGGCCGCGTCCTCTTCATCGAGCACGGATACGCGGATAATTTCGCACCCCGCCGCCTCCAGCGCGGCTATCTGGGCGCAGACCTCGTCCACGCGCGATGTCTTTACCGTGCACATCGACTGTATTTTTACGCTTTCGCCGCCGCCTATGTATAAATTGCCGACCCTGACCTTTTCAGTCATGCCAAGCCCTCCCGTTCAAAAGCCGCCGCAGTCCTGCCGCGACGGCCATAAAATTTTTTTGTTTTTCAGTCGTTCTTGCCGCCCTTCTTGGTCTCCATAAGGCTCTGAAGTTCGGCCATAAAACTGGATATATCGTTGAACGAACGATACACGCAGGCGTAGCGGACATAGGCGACTTCGTCTATGTTTTTAAGCTCCCTCATTACCATTTCGCCGATGGCCTTGGAGGAAATTTCCTGCTCCATTGAGTTGTATACCTGCTTGGAGACGCTGTCCACGAGGGCATCAATTTTGGCCATGGGTACGGGCCGCTTTTCGCACGCCTTTATTACGCCGTTTTTAATCTTCTGCGGGTCGAACGCCTGACGGTTGCCGCTGGACTTGATTACAAGAACGGGCGTATCTTCAATGGTTTCGTATGTGGTGAAGCGCCTGCCGCAGGCAAGACATTCCCTTCTTCTTCTTATCGCCCTGCCATCGTCGGCAGAACGGCTGTCAATTACCTTGCTGTCTTCACAGCCGCAGAACATACACTTCATTTTTTTACCTCTTCATACGTAAGCGCATCTGTACGCCCCTTTTTACTATTTTAACACAAAATATTGTGGTTGTAAAGCGGCGTTGAAAAAATTACGCATTAAAAAGGCGCGGCATCTATTTTCCGCCAAGCATTTCCGCCCCGCCGCAGAGCGAGGATATCACCGAGGCGGAATACCGCGCAAGCCTTGCCGAGTTTAAGTCCTGCGAAAACATATTTACCGCACACACTTTAAGTCCGCCGCGGGGAAGGTAATAATATGTTCCGCTCTGCGCGCTGCAACAGGAAAAATAAAGCGTGCTTTCAAAGCCGCCGCCCTCGGCCGCGCAGCAACCGTACGGCACGCTTACACAGCCGAGCATGGAAAAAAGATTGCATACCCCCTCCGTTTCACTCACCCCACAGGAGCAGTTGCAATTTAAAAACGCCGCCCTTGCAAAGCGCGACTGAGGTGACACGTCGCCCGGCAGACCTATTGCACCGAAGCCCATTCCGCTTGGCGTAAACGGAAGTTTTTTGCTGAAATTGTTGCGCGGAAGTGCGGGCGAAAGGTTCATGTAATTTGAAAGCATTGCCATCTGCACGGGAAAAGGCGGGTTGTTGGTGAGCACGCCAGCAAGGTCTTCATAGACCATTGCTCCCTCCTTTACAAACTCCACCACAAAAGCGCGCGACCTGTCGGCTATCAGCCAGTGCAGCGGCGCGGGCGGCATATCGGCGGAGAAACGGTCAGACGTGATGTTTATGTCTTTTATTGCCGCCACCGCCTCCTCCGCAAAAGCGCAGCTGCCCAAAATGTAGGGCATAAATTCAAACTGCGCAAGGTTTATTTTGTCACTTTTTGCAGGCAGATAGACGGCGTTGCCCGCAAAATTCAGCCCCGCCATGCACAGACCTTTTTCATTCATTCCGTCAAAGAGCAGCGGATAGTCCTGACGGACAAGCGCCGCTCCCGCAATCGCATAGTGGCTTTCCGCCCTCGGCTGTCTGCGCAGAATGAGCGGAAAATTGCGCGGTATTACAACTATTTCTTCACCCATAGGCGCGTGATAGTCCAGTGTGCGGCCGAAATACAATCCGCCGCCGTGATTTGCTATTGCTGTACACATATAATCTCCTCCCGCCCATATTTTTAACATATGAAAGGAAAAATATTCCATAAATGCGCTTTTGCAATCTTTGCCGCGGACTTATTTTTTAGGAAAACGAAAGCAGGCAAGGCAAGCGAAAGCACAGCCGCGGCAGAGTTGCAGGCCCAGGGCAAACATTATGTTATGCCGAACGTATTTTAAAATATGCGGCAAGGTAAAAAACGGCAAGGTAAAAAACGGCAAAGTAAAAAAAACGGCAAAGCGGAAAAAAGCAAGATAAAAAAGCGACAAGGTGAAAAAAGCAGCGGCTGCGCAAAATTGCGCAGCCGCTGCTTTAAATAAAATTATTTACTGCCTTTATAATGTAATTTCCACCACGTCGCCGTCGGAGGAAATAACTTCGACAATTTTGAGGTGCCCCCACTGCTTTTTTGCCGACTTAAGGCCGCGTATCAGCGCGCGCATTTCTTCGCGCCCGTTTTGCGGAGTCATATGCAGGGCAAAGCGCAGACCCAGCCACAGCGGAACGTGCAGCACAATTTTTTTGCTTTCGTCTGTGACGACCGTTATCTTCATTCCACCCAGATTTCCACCACGTCGCCGTCGGCGGAATTTACCTCCATAATTTTACCGACCGCGCCGCTCTTTACAAGCTCGATGAGTTGTGCAAAGTCTATTCCGCGCAGCGCGTCCTTGCCGCTGACGTTTACGTTCTTTAAAAAAGGTTCGGCAAGCATTATGGGAAGATTGAGATTGACCTTGTCCCCTTCCGCGGAATCTACCTTTATTTTAAGCAATACCTTGTTCAGGTCCACAAGCTGCTGGGGCACGGCACGCACCTGCTCTGTTTCAACGCCGAGAAGTTCATCGCACGATATGCCGAACAGCTGCGCCAGCACGGGGATGAGCGCTATGTCGGGCGCGCTGATATCGTTTTCCCACTTGGACACGGCCTGCGGCGTGACCGAACATTTTTCTGCAAGCTCCTCCTGCGTGAGCGAAAGTTTTTTGCGGTAGAAGGCAATTTTACTGCCGAGAGATGTCATTTTTGTGTACCTCCGTTTTTTTTATCAAATATACCACCGCGGAAGGTTGTTTGCCACATAGCAAAGGTTGAATACTATAAACCGCAGGTTGTTTTATGCGCAACCTGCGGTTGATTTGCTTTATTTTGCCTGTTATTACTTGAAATACTTTACGCCGCTTTCAAAAATCTTCATATCGAAGTTGCCGCGGCAGTTCTTGTAAAGGTTTTCGCCAATGCGCTCTGCGTGGCCCATTTTGCCGAATACCCTGCCGTCGGGCGAGGTGATGCCCTCTATCGCCCACATACTGCCGTTGGGGTTGTAGGGGCTTATCATAGTGGGTCTGCCTTCAAGGTCACAGTACTGGGTTGCTATCTGACCGTTTGCACGCATCTTTTCAAGTTCGGCAAGAGGCGCAATCAGCTTACCCTCGCCGTGGGATACGGGCACGGTGTAAACTTCGCCCACCTTGCAGGCCGCAAGCCAGGGGCTCTTTACGGATGCCACCCTTATATCCACCAGCGTGGATACGTGGCGGGATATATTGTTGTAAGTAAGCGTGGGCGACGCCGAAGTGAGCGGACTTACCTTGCCGTAGGGCACAAGACCGAGCTTTATGAGCGCCTGGAAACCGTTGCATATGCCGAGGATAAGACCGTCGCGATTGTCGAGCAGGTCGGCTATCTTTTCGGATACGGCGGGGTTCTTGAACGTGGTTGCAATGAACTTGCCCGAACCGTCGGGTTCGTCGCCGCCCGAGAAACCGCCGGGGAAGGCGATTATGTTGGCGCGCTCTATCGCCTTTATTATGGCCGCAACGCTCTCTTCAATGTCCTGGGGAGTGCGGTTGCGTATTACAAGTATTTCGGTATCGGCGCCCGCAAGACGGAACTTGCGCTCTGTATCCAGTTCGCAGTTGGTGCCGGGGAAGGCGGGAATGAATACGCGGGGTTTTGCCGTCTTTACGGCTATGTTGCTGTACTTGCCGCTGCCCGCAAAGTCGCAGTCGGGTATGTCGCCCTCTGCGGGTGCGGTTGCGGGGAACACGCCGTTCAACTTACGGGTATACGCCTCCAGAGCCTTGGCATAGGGTGCAACCTTTCCGCCGCACGCAAAGTCGCCGAAGGCCGTTTCGCCGATGTACACGGCGTCTATCGCGCCGAGCGCGGAGATGTCGTCAGCGCACACGATTATATCGCCGTAGCGCTGGGTGAACAGGTCGCTCTCGTCCATTGCAAAGTCAAAGCCCAGTCCGTTGCCAAAGCAGCTCTTTGCCACGGCCGCAGCAACGCCGCCGTGCTCTATCACCGTTGCGTGGCGTATTGCGCCAGAGGTTATGCCCTGATGTACGGCCGCGTACAGCTTTTTGAGGTAAGCAAAATCGGGTACGGAATTTTCGTCCTTCTTCATGGGCAGAAGCCACATCTTTTCGCCCGCATTTTCGGGTACGTTGGTCACAAGACGGGAGGCCTTTGCGGGTGCGATTGCAAAGGATATCAGCGTGGGAGGCACGTCTATATCCTCGAACGAACCGCTCATGGAGTCCTTGCCGCCGATTGCCGCAAGGCCGAGATTTATCTGTGCGTACAGCGCGCCGAGCAGTGCCGAAAGAGGTACGCCCCAACGCTTTTTATCCTCCCTTAAGCGCATGAAGAATTCCTGCAGCGTAAGGCGGATATCCTCCATCTTTGCGCCCGCCGCAACTACCTTTGCAACGGAGGTTACGATGGAATATATTGCGCCCGTGAAGGGCGATGACGACATGAGGTCGGGGTCGTAGCCGTATGCCGAAACGGTGCAGTCGTCAGTTTCGCCGCCCACAATTTTAGCGGCCATTGCCGTTACGGGCGTGAGCTGGTTTCTGCCGCCGAAGGGCATGAATACAGACTTTGCGCCGATTGTGGAGTCGAACATCTCCGAAAGACCCTTTTTGGAGCATACGTTGAGGCAGGACAGCGTCTTTATGAGGTTGCGCTCAAAGTCGCCGCTCTTTGCGGGAGCAAAGAAGTCGGTAGCATCCTCGTCAATCTCCGCGGGAGTGCGCTGTTTTACGCCGTTTGTATCGAGGAAGTCGCGCGAGATGTCCACTATGGCTCTGCCGCGGTGGAACATTCTTACGCGCCTTGAAGAGGTAACTTTTGCAACGGGGGTTGCGGCAAGGTTTTCTGCCGCAGCGAGGCGGATGAATTCTTCGGCATTTTCGGGGGATACCACAACTGCCATGCGCTCCTGAGATTCGGATATGGCAAGCTCCGTGCCCGAAAGTCCTTCATACTTTTTGGGAACTTTGTCAAGTTCTATATCAATGCCGTCCGAGAGTTCGCCGATGGCTACGGCTACGCCGCCAGCGCCGAAGTCGTTGCACTTTTTGATTTTGCGGGTGGCCTCCTTGTTGAGGAACAGACGCTGAAGTTTGCGCTCCGTGAGGGCGTTACCTTTCTGCACCTCTGCGCCGCAGGTCTGCACGGACTTTTTGTCGTGCGCCTTGGAAGAACCCGTTGCGCCGCCGCAGCCGTCGCGACCCGTTTCGCCGCCGAGCAGAATTATTATGTCGCCTTCCGCGGGACGTTCGCGGTAAATCATGTCAGATTTTGCGCCCGCAACCACAAAGCCCGTTTCCAGTCTCTTTGCCTTATAGCCGGGGTGGTAAACTTCGTCTACCTCGCCCGTGGCAAGGCCTATCTGGTTGCCGTATGAGGAAAAGCCTGCCGCCGCGGTGGTGGTTATCACGCGCTGGGGAAGCTTGCCGGGAAGCGTGTTTTCAAGCGGCTCGGTAGGGTCGGCCGCGCCCGTTATGCGCATCGACTGGAGCACATACGTTCTGCCCGAAAGAGGGTCGCGTATTGCGCCGCCGAGGCAGGTTGCCGCACCGCCGAACGGCTCTATTTCCGTGGGGTGGTTGTGCGTTTCGTTCTTGAACATCAGCGTGTAATCTTCGCTCTTGCCGTCAAGTTCTACTTTGAGCTTTACCGAGCAGGCGTTGATTTCTTCCGATTCGTCAAGGTTGGCAAGCTTGCCCTCCCTTTTGAGCTTTTTTGCGCCTATCGTGGCGATATCCATAAGGCAGGGATACTTGTCCGTTCTGCCTGCATACAGCTCTTTGAAAAGGTCCTTATAGAGGGCGTACGCCTCCTTGACTTTGGTGTTGTTGCCCTTTATCTCCACGTCCGTTATCTCGGTGGCAAACGTGGTGTGACGGCAATGGTCGGACCAGTACGTATCGATTACTTTGAGTTCGGTTTCCGTGGGGTCGCGGTGCTCTTTTATAAAGTAGTCGCGCACGAATACGAGGTCCTCCACAGACATTGCAAAACCCATTTTCTTGTGGTAGGCGGCAATCTCTTCATCGGTCATTCCGATAAAGCCGTCAACATTTTTTACGTCGGGCGCGGCTACGTGCTCGTGCGCAAGCGTTGCAGGCTTTTCAAGGCCGACTTCCTCGCTCTCCACGGGGTTTATGAGGTGCTTTTTCAGCTTTTCCACCTCTTCCGCCGAAGCGCCCTTAACCGCATATACGCGGGCGCACTTTATGAGCGGTCTTTCCTTCTGCGTGAGCAGCTGTACGCACTGTGCGGCGCTGTCCGCGCGCTGGTCGTACTGACCCGTAAGATAGGCTATGGCAAATACCGAATAGTCCTTGCCGAACTCCACGTTTTCACGGTAGACGTTGTCTACGGGAGGTTCGGAAAACACGCCGGGAATGGCCTCTTCAAGCTCCTCTTCGCTCATGCCCTCCACGTCGTAGCGGATGAGCTGACGGACGTCCTTTATGTCCTTTATGCCGAGAAGACTCTTTGCCTCCTCCATGACTTTTTTTGCCTGCAGATTATCTTTCTTTTCAACAAAAATTCTGTAGATCATAAGCGCTCCAAGCGTAAAAAATTTTTCGTTTGCAAAGTAAGTTAGCTGTTGCGGCGGCCCTTTTTGTGCGGAAAACATTAGTCATAAGGCCGCCTTAAGTTTTATAAAAATTAAAATTGGTGCGGCTATATGCCGCAACTATTGATGTTTTTCAGTTTAAAATAAGGCTCAGCCTTCGCGGTACTTTATGCCGATGTCGCGGCGGTAATACATACCGTCCCAGCTGATGTTTTCAGCCGCGCCGTATGCCTTTTTGCGGGCCTGGTCTATGTCCTTGCCCTTTGCCACAACGCCCAGCACTCTGCCGCCGTTTGTAACAAGCTTGCCGCCCTTGATGGCCGTGCCCGCGTGCACTATCTGGCAGTCGCCCACGTCGCCTATGGTTATCTCCTTGCCTTTTTCGTACTTAACGGGATATCCGCCCGAGGCAAGCACGACGCATACGCACGCGCCGTCCTCCCACTCTATCTTAATATCGGAAAGACGCCCGTCCGTCACGGCCTCGAAGATGTCCATAAGGTCGGTCTTGAGCATAGGCAGCACAACCTGCGTTTCGGGGTCGCCGAAACGGGAGTTGTATTCAACCACCTTCATTCCCTTGTCGGTGCGCATAAGTCCGAAATAAAGGCAGCCCTTGAAGGTGCGGCCTTCGGCGTTCATTGCGTTCATCGTGGGAATCATTATCTTGTTCATTACCTCCTCTTCCAGCTCTTTTGTCCAGAAGGGGCAGGGTGAAAACGTGCCCATGCCGCCGGTATTCAGGCCCTTATCCCCGTCAAGCGCGCGCTTGTGGTCGCACGAGGTTATCATTGGTACGATTGTCTTGCCGTCGGTAAACGAGAGTACGGAAACTTCCTCGCCTGGCGTATATTTCAGGCCGCGCATGCACTCCTCTATGACAACCTTGTTGCCCGCAGAGCCGAAGGCCTTATCCAGCATTATCTGCTTGAGTCCGTCCTCGGCCTCTTCAAGCGTGTTGCAGATGAGCACGCCCTTGCCGAGCGCAAGGCCGTCGGCCTTTAAAACTATGGGCGCGCCCTGCTTTTTTATGTAGGCAAGCGCGTCCTCGTAATTATCGAAAATTTCCGATTCGGCGGTGGGTATGCCATACTTTTTCATAAGATTTTTGGAAAACGCCTTGCTCGCCTCTATTATCGCCGCGTTTTTGCGCGGGCCGAAACAACGCTTGCCGATATCTTCCAGCGCGTCCACAAGACCTATGGCGAGAGGGTCATCGGGTGCGACCACGTAGTAGTCGATTTCGGGATGAGCCTTTGCATATTCTACCACGGCGGGAATGTTCATATAGTCCACGTCCACATTTTCGGCAATTTCAGCCGTGCCTGCGTTGCCCTTCATGCAGTACAGCTTGTCCACGCGGCTGCTCTTTTTAAGCGCAAGCAGTATGGCATGCTCCCTGCCGCCGTTTCCAATTACGAGTACGTTCATATCTACCACCTGTAAATTTTAATTTTTCAGAGCGCGTCCGCAGTAAAAAAAACTTTTCTTGCGAACGCGCTGCGTATGTGTTATTTATTTTTTATCGGCAAGAGCGAAATCAGTGCTTGAAGTGTCTTTCTCCGACGAATACCATGGCGATGCCTGCCTTATCGGCTGCCTCAACCGACTCCTTGTCGCGTATCGAGCCGCCCGGCTGAATGATTGCCGTTATACCCGCCTTTATGCACTCTTCAACGCAGTCGGAGAACGGGAAGAACGCGTCGGACGCCATAACCGAACCCTTTGCCTCCTCGCCTGCGTGCTCTATGGCCTGCTGCGCCGCCCAGATACGGTTGGTCTGGCCCATTCCGATACCGGTTGTGCGGCCGGGTTTGCCTATTACTATGGCGTTGGACTTGGTATGCTTTACCACGCGCCATGCAAACATCATTGCCTCAACCTCTTCAGCGGTGGGTGCGCGCTTTGTGACTACGCCCAGGCCGTAAACCGTCTTTTCCTTGCCCGAGGGGGTTGTGGTTACGGTAACTTCAGCCTTGCGCGAGAACAGACCCATATCCTCGTCCTTTATAAGACATTCGTCGTAGTCCTGAACGAGCAAGCCGCCGTACACCTTTTTCATGTCGCGGGCGGTGCTCTCGCGACGGGCGGAGATGTCGTCTATCTGCAAAAGACGGATATTCTTTTTGCCTTCGAGAATTTCGAGCGCCTTATCGGTATATGCGGGCGCCATTACAATCTCTATGAAAATCTTGTTTATCTCTTCGGCGGTCTTTTCGTCTACCGTGCCGTTTATCGCGAGTATGCCGCCGAACACCGATACGGGGTCGGAGGTGTAGGCGCGCATGTACGCCTCGTATATATCCTTGCCCGTGCCGACGCCGCAGGGGTTG
>DVMA01000014.1 GCA_018715195.1 Candidatus Coproplasma excrementavium
CGTTGCTGTGAAAGGTGCGGCGCAGTCGAAAACGTCGTAACTGATAAATTGACACACGAATATGTGGCAACTAATGTGCCTTCAACCTGTATTCAGCAGGGTTATACGCAGTATACTTGCAGTATGTGCGGGGATAGCTATGTGGATAATAATTCGCTGCTTCCGCTTGCTCCGCATGCATATGGTCAGCCGCAACTGCTCACTGCGCCAATGTGCACAACTCCGGGTGAACAGGTCAGCGAATGTACTGTCTGCGGGGCGCAGCTTGTAACGTCGGTTGCTCCGCTCGGGCACGATTATAACGTAGTAGTAACGCCGCCAACCTGCGAAGATGAAGGTTGTACGGTGCATACCTGCACGCGCTGCGGTGATAGCTATACATCCGATGTGACCGAGCCTCTCGGGCACGACTACACGCAGACGGTAGTGCCTGCCACGTGCGAAGAGGGCGGGTTTACGCTGTATGCCTGCACGCGTTGTGGCGAAAGCTATCGCGAAAACTATACGGAGCCGCTCGGCCACGACTATGAACTGACTTCAAGCGCCCAAGCTACCTGCAATCAGGAGGGGTTCAGACAGTTCAGTTGTACGCGTTGCGATGCGGAGTATACGGAGACAATTGCAAAATTGCCCCATACATATGCCGCAACGGTCACAGCTTCCACTTGCGAAAGCGGCGGTTTTACTACACACACCTGCACGGTATGCGGAGACAGCTATACAGACTCCTTCATGCCTGCGCTGGGTCATTCATACTCTGAAGTTATCACTCTGCCAACGTGTACGGAGGGCGGCTTCACAACGTATATCTGTGAAACGTGCGGCGATACATATACCGATTGTTATACGCCCGCAAACGGACATAATTTTTCAAAAGATGTACATCTGCCCACGTGCACAGAGGAAGGATTTACGCACTATATCTGCGCCTCTTGCGGCTATGAATATACCGCCGATAAAATTCCTGCCGCGGGACATAAATATTCGGTGACGGTAACGCTTCCCACTTGCACGGAAGAGGGTTTCACAACATACACCTGTGAGGTATGCAACGATAAATATATCGATGATATTACCGCACCTTTGGGACATCATTATTCTGAAAAAATAGTTCCGCCAACTTGTACGGAGGGCGGTTTTACAGTATTCACTTGCGGGGTGTGCGGCGACAGCTACACTGACAACTTTACCGAACCGGTCGGCCATAGTTTTACGGAGCAAACAGTCGCGCCTGACTGTACGCATCAAGGGTACCTTCTTTGCGTATGTTCAGTATGCAATGCTGTGGTAAAGAAAGATTATACCGATGCTTTGGGCCATGATTATGAACAGATTATCGTGTCGCCTACCTGCATTTCGGAAGGTTATACAAAACACGTGTGCACGCGTTGCGGCGACTCGTTCTGCGATACGTTCACGGCTGTGGTTGCCCATTCCTATGAAAAGCATATTCTGCGTGTGGCTACTTGCACTCAGGATGGCGAGGCGGAATTCGTATGCTCATATTGCGGAACCAAGTACAGCGAGGTTATCGCCGCCACCGGTCATAATTATGGCGAGTGGACGGAGGTCGTCAGTGCAACTTGTACGCAGAGCGGTTTATCGGAGAGCGAATGCGCCTGGTGCGGAGATGTGAGAACGCAAAAAATTGAGCCTCTCGGACATGATTATATTGTCAGCGTAATACAGCCGACCTGTACCGCAGAGGGTTATACAGTACACAAGTGCGCAAGATGTGGCGACAGCTATACAGATTGTCCCGTGCCTGCCCTCGGACATATGTTCGGCGAGTGGCACGTCAGCGTTGAACCTACGTGCACATCGGCAGGTGAACAGGTGCGCATATGTCTGAACTGCGGTGAGGAGGAATTGCGGTCAATACCCCAAAAGGAGCATACATATACCGCAACCACTGTGTCCGCGGGGTGTGAAACGCAGGGATATACTCTGTATGAATGTACTCAGTGCGGGGTAAGTTATACGGCGCAGCTCACGCCTGCGCTCGGACATGATTTTGTAGTCGTGGAAGAAGGTTATACCGCCCAAGGCGCACCATATACAAAATATCAGTGTACGCGTTGCAATGCGGAAAAGACCGAAATCGGGGACATACCCGAAGGCACTTCGGGACTGCAATATTCACTCTCTGCGGACGGTACTTCTTATATAGTAACCGGCATTGATGTCACTGAGAGCGTTTCTCTTGTCATACCGTCTGTGTATGGCGGTTTGCCCGTATACGAAATAGCAGACTCTGCGTTCAGCGGAAATTCATTTATAACGGATGTGAATATTTCGTACGGTCTGCGTAAAATCGGAGAGTCAGCTTTTAAAAATTGTGTGGCCTTGCTTTCTGTAACCATTCCCGAAACGGTTGAAAGCATAGGCAATGACGCGTTCCGCGCGTGTGCAATGCTTGAAAATGTGTACTTTAACACAGTGCGAGTAGAAAGCTGCTCAATGAACATATTTTACAACGCGGGCGTAAGTGGCAGCGGCATAACGCTGACTATCGGCAAGGATGTGCAGATTATTCCCGCCAATATGTTCTATGCAGTCAAGGCACCGCGCCTTACCTGTGTAGTTTTGTCTGAAGACAGCGCTCTTACAGAAATCGGTGACGCGGCATTCAGCGGTTGCAGTTATTTAAAGAGCGTAGAGCTTCCGTCCGAATTTGAGAAAATCGGCATAGAGGCCTTTTACGGTTGCACTTCGCTTGAATATGTCCGTCTGCCTGAAAAAGCGGTAATCGGTTCTGGGGCTTTTGTCGATGTTCCCGACGATGTGGTTATTGAACGCTATTAAATTAAAATATTTAAAAGTACTGTGTTTAAAAGTGCCCGTGCCGCAGTTTTTGCGGCACGGGCACTTTTTGTATGTATTTTGTCGTTTATGCTACCTGCACTGATTTTTAAATTTTATTAACTTTGGTTAATATTTATTTGACAATCATTTATTTAATTCATATAATAATTATAGGAATTAACAAAAGAGTGAAAGGAGGTCGCCATGAGCAAAACGGGCTATGCGCTTGCGCTCAATTGCGGAATTACATTTGCCGGACTCAAACCTGCAAGTCTGTTCTGGCTGAAAGATGAGCACGGAGAGGACATTGGTTACTATACTGCGCTTTTTTCTGCCCGCGGGTTCAGGTTTGTCACTCTTAAAAGAGCGGAGAGGCGCAGGCTGTTGTACGTGTTTCACCGTGACCGTCTTGAAAAATTGCTCGCCGATCCGGAAAACTATGAACTTCTGGCATCGTTAGGCTATTGTGATTTGTCTTTGCGCGGTGCGCTTTTAAAACTTAAAACGCGCATTGCGAGCGGGAAAAAATTTCCGCACGAAGTGGGCGTGTTCCTCGGATATCCTTCAGAAGATGTCCGCGGCTTTATAAAGGACGTCCGCGGCGGAAGGTGTCTTGACTGCGGCTACTGGAAGGTATACGGCTGCGAAAAGTCGCGTGCGCGTCTGTTTGAAAGGTATAACAGATGTTCGCGGTGCATAATGTCCAAACTCGAACAAGGGCGTCCGCTGGAGCGTATCTTTAACCTCAATGTCTCTGCCGAAAAAATTCCGTCATAGATTGTGCGGCGATTTTGTTGAAGAGGATGATATGTTATTGTAATCGCGTGTGTGCTTATGCGGATATGTGCAATTTTTTTACGGTATTTAATAGATAAAGTGTAATTTTATTACATTATATAAAATATAAATTAAAGGAGGATGTGTATACAGACAAAACCGACGAACTGATTATTCATTAAAACCTTACGTTTAGCATAAATTGCCGCGCGGTGTATGCTGCGCGGCAATTTATTTTGCCATATGGCGCTTAAGGAGGTAAAAATTGTAATTTTTATAATAGTTTTTGCAAACACCCGCGATAAAGTTTTGACAAACCCGTAAAAATGTGGTATATTGTGAAAGTCTTTTGAATGAAAGGGACGGGAGTGCGGAAGAGAGCTGTTCCGTGCAGACATTTTTGCAGATGTACCCAAGTGGCTCAAGGGGCTCCCCTGCTAAGGGAGTAGTGCGGGAAACTGCAGCATGAGTTCAAATCTCATCATCTGCGCCAAAAAAGAATTCGTGTCAGTCAGACACGGATTCTTTTTTATTATATGCATTACATAAAAACAGCGGCGGCCGCTTTTGCGACCGCCGCTCATTTAATTTATTTTGTCAGCAATATCAGTTTACTTTGTCAGTCTTTCAAGTGCAAGTTTGTAAATACTGAAGCACTTTTCAATCTTTTCAAAGGTAATGTACTCGTTTGCCTGGTGAATGGTGCTCTCCTCGCCGGCTTCTTCGGGGCCGAATGCCGCGCCGCGTTTAAGCGCTCTTGCATATGTGCCGCCACCTATGGCAATGGGCTGCATCTGTGTGCCGCATACCTCGTTATACACATCGCACAGCGTCTTTACAAGGAAACCGTCCTTTTCGCCGTAAAGCGGAGCCTGCGAATGGAGTATCTCATATGCAATGCCGTATCCGCTCACCTTTGCAAGTATATCCTTTTCTGCGTAGGTTGCGGGGTAGCGTATATCGCAGGTGATGTAAACTTCGTCGCCCACGCTCTTTATAACGTCGGGGGAAAGGGTAAGTTCGCCCGTCTCGTCTTTGAGTCCTTTGAGACCGAGTTTTTTATCGAACAGCAGCTCTGCAATGCCGTCAAGTTTAAGGTATTTCAGCATGGGCAGAATGGCGTTTACGCCCTCATCGGGAGTGGAGCCGTGCGCCGACTTGCCGCGCGATACAACTTTGCCGCCCTCGAGCGTAAGACCGTATTCAGCGGGGTCGCCGTAGGAGGCATCTGCCGAGGCGGAGCAGTAGTCGCAAACCATATTTGCTCTTTCGCCGCCTGCAAGTTCAGCAAAGCGCGCACCCTTTACGGTAAACTTAAGCTTGAGGTGGAGTATGCCTTTTTCGGCGTAGATTACGGGGAAGTCCGCGTCGGGAGAAATTCCCTCTTCGGGCATATGGGCGACTTTTTTGTAGTGGTCCATGCACGCCCAGCCGGTCTCCTCGTTGCAGCCGAGTATAAGCTTTATTTTGCGGTTAGGCTTAAAGCCTTCGTCCTTGAGCGCTTTAAGACAGTAGAGCATTATAATGGCGGGGCCCTTGTCGTCCATGGTGCCTCTGCCCCAGATTCTTTCGTTTTCCTTGTCTATTTCGCCGCCGAAGGGTTCGTGAGTCCAGCCGCTGCCTGCGGGAACTACGTCGAGGTGTGCAAGTACGGCAAATTCCTCGCCTTCGCCGAAGATTACTTCGCCGGCATAGTTATCGTAATTGTGCGTTTCAAAGCCCATTGTTTTTGCAAGGCTTAAAAAGTAAGTAAGCGCTTCCGCGGCGGGTGCGCCGAAGGGCATGCCCTGTTCTGCGGGCTGCTGGTAGGAGGGGAAGCGTACTATCTGTGAAATTTTCTTTTTGATTTCGTCTGTATAAACCGACATAAAAAATTCCTTTTTGCAGGCGGCACTTACTGCCGCAATAAAATTATATTCCGCGTCGTAAAAATTGTCTGCGCGGGTTAAATTTATTATACACTTTTTTATTTTTATGTTACAATAAATTTAACGGATATTTTTTAATATGAGTGAAAAAATGCACGAAGGACACAGGCAAAGACTGTATCAAAAACTAAAAAACGGCGACAATCTGTACGAACACGAGTTGCTTGAAATGCTTTTGTTCAACGCGTATCCGCGCGTGAACACCAATCCAATCGCGCACGAACTGCTGAGCCGCTTTCCCAGCATATCTGCGGTGCTCGGCGCGAGCTATGAAGAGCTGATGTCCGTACGCGGCGTAGGAGAAAAGGTGGCGCTGTATCTGATGTGCCTAGGCAAGTGCCTTTCAATGCGCAACAAGGCGGACAGTTTCACCACGGTATCCTGCCGCGGAGACATACTTTCGCTTGTGGAAATGCGCCTCGGCGAAAGAACATCCGAAGTACTGGAACTGTACTTTCTCGATAAAAACGGCAAGGTTCTCAGAATATGCACATTCACCTCGGGTGAAAGTCACCGCGTAACGGTAAAGCCTGAAGAACTTATAAAACTCATATCCGTTTCGCGGCCGTACGGCATAATAATCGCGCACAACCACACAAACGGTTCGCTCAAACCCTCGCTTGCCGACGACGACTTCACAAAGGAGTGTCAGGTAGTATGCAGCATGAACAACATAAGACTGTATGACCACGTGATATATGCGGGTCAATCGCAGTTTTACAGTTATTTCGACAGCGGCAGAATGAGCGAGATAGAGCGTGAATTTTCAATAGGCAGTATACTTAAAAATGGAAAAAAAGCATAAGCTGAAATTCAACATCGAAAAGATAAGAAAGTGGCTGGGAGTCGCGGTTGTGGTGGCCCTTTTCATAATGGAAACGGTCATCTGCGCGCAGTCGGCTTCAACATACGAACAGCTCTGGGAATACATAATGCTGCTTGCGTGCTGTCTTCTTCTGGATGTGTCCGTGGCGCTCAAGTACTATGTAATAAAGTCGCTCAACATAAAATTTGCGGCATACGGCGCTGACTTTTTCTTCCTTCTAGTCATATCGATCATAACCGGCAACGACTTCTGCGTTGTTCTGTACTGCCTTTCAACCACGGAATTTTATCTCAGCAACGAAAAAATCAGAACCAATCTCATTATATTCGGAGTGAGCGCCGCAGTGTTCGTGGCATCCTTCGTGTTCGGCTGGGTGCGCGTGCACACGGGTGCGTCGGTATATAATTCCATCGTACAGATACTGGGCGGCTGTCTGTTCGGCATAGTGATACTTGCCATTCATTTCGTCATAGTAGTGGCCCTTATGCGTTTTTACCGCATGAGCAAACAGCTCTCAGCCGCCCTGTCGGAGGCGGACGCGAGCCGTGCGGAACTTAAGCACGCCTACGAAAAACTTTCCGAAACGGCCGTGTTTGAGGAGCGCAACCGCATAGCAAAGGACATACACGACAATGCAGGTCACTCCATAACCTCGGTAATAATGCAGACGGAGGCGGCAAAACTGCTGATTGATACCGACCCCGCCGAGGCGAAAACGCGCATAATATCGGCAAACATTCAGGCCAAGAATGCGCTCGACCAGATGCGTTCCAGCGTGCACCTGCTTGCGGGCAGACCTGCCGAACGCTCTGTAAAGGACGGCATAGAGGACATAGTCGCGCAGACTGTGGATTCCACCGACCTTAAAATAAGGTGCGACCTTGAAGATATCACTCTGGACGAAGAACGTGCCCGTTTTCTTTTCAACAGCGTGAAGGAGTGCATAACCAACGGCATACGTCACGGCGGCGCAACGGCGTTCTACATAGAGGCAAAGATGCTCAAAGACGAGGTCTCGCTTCTTGTGTCTGATAACGGCAGCGGCCTTTCCGAAGATTTCAGTGAGGGATACGGCCTTAAGAGCATGCGCGAAAAGGCCGAAGAATTCGGCGGCGGAATACGCATTTCCGGCGAGCCCGGAGAGGGGTGCGAGGTGGAGGTATTCATCAAGTCCTCTCCCGTAAAGGCGGCGTAAATTTCCGTTCGGCAAAGTATTTTTGGTTGCCGTAAAAGTAGCTTACAAAGTGCTTTGCCGCACTTATTCAAAGTATCAGCCGACCAGGAAAATATTTAATTGACCCCGTAATATGCCTAAATTAACGGCAAATTATCAATATAAAGGCAAGGAGAAAACCATATGATAAGAGTAATGCTTGCGGACGACCAGAAAATTCTTTCCGAGGGCATAAAGAGCGTGCTTGAAACCTGCCCCGATATTCAGGTGTGCGGCATAGCTTACGACGGAATTCAGGCTGTGGAAATGGCGAGACAGTTCAAACCCGACGTAATTTTAATGGACGTGCGCATGCCCGAAATGAACGGGGTTGTGGCGACCAAGCGCATAAAAGAGAGCGACCCCGATATCAAGATAATCATTCTCACCACGTTTGACGACAGCGACTATATTTTAAGCGGAATAAACAACGGCGCAAGCGGATATCTTCTCAAGGACATAGGCTCTACCGCGCTGATAGACGCAATAAAAAACGCGTACGAGGGAGATACGATACTGCCCTCAAAAATAGCTAAAAAAATAACTGACGCCGCGCTTTTGGTGTCCTCAGATAAGCAGCTCAAACTCAAAAAAGCGTTCGGCCTTTCGGACAGAGAGGTGGATATAGCGCTCATGCTTGCGGACGGGTTCACTAACCGTCAGATAGCCTCCGCCGTAAAGCTTTCGGACGGAACGGCGCGCAACTACATAAGTTCCATATATTTAAAGCTCGGCGTGGACA
>DVMA01000015.1 GCA_018715195.1 Candidatus Coproplasma excrementavium
CAAGCGGCGGCAGATTATGCCGCCGCTTGGCGCCTGTAAATTGTATATTGCGCAATTATTTTATTCCGCGGGATAAAAGCTCATCTGCAAGGGCGGCAAATTGCTGCGGAGAAAGCTGTTCGCCGCGCGCCATTGCGTCCACGCCGCAGGCAGAGAGCACGTCACGCGCGTCCGCACGGTTTAACGAAAAGGCCTGCATGAGGTTGTTTTCAAGCGTCTTTCTGCGCGAAGAAAAGGCCGCGCGCACAACTTTTTTATAGAGCGGGGCGCTTTTTACGGCAACGTTGCCCTCCCTTATGTCAATGCGCACAACAGCGCTGTCCACGTTTGGTCTGGGAGTGAACATATTGCGCGAAACGCGCCTAATTATGCTGCACACTCCGCGAAGGGCGATATTTGCGGTAACTGCGCCATAATCTGGGGTATTTTCAGTTGCACAGAAACGCAGAGCCACCTCCTCCTGCACCATTACGGTGAGCGAAAGGCACTTTTCCGCCTCCTCCATGAACTTCATGATAAGCGGCGTGGTGATGTAATAGGGCAGATTGGCAACCACCATATAGGGCGGCATGTCCCGCTCGAATTCGCGCATGTTGACCTTTAAAAAGTCGCGGAAGACAACTTCGGCATTGTCCAGTCCGGCAAGCGTTACGGCGAGTACGGACTTCAAGTCGCGGTCCACTTCGAACGCCACAACGTGCTTTGCGCGCTTTGCCAGCACGGAGGTGAGCGTACCCGCGCCGCAACCTATTTCAACCACGGTGCTGTCCGCGCCTATGCCGGCGCCGTCCGCAATGGCGGTGAGCAGGTTGGTATCCGTTATAAAGTTCTGACCGAACTGTTTTTTGAATCTGAACCCCTGGGAGGCCAGCACTTCCTTTACTTTGTTATCTTCCATAATTTACCGTGCCGCGCGGCGGATAGATAAGCCGCGTCTGCAGAAAATATTATTGTAAGGCGCAGACGATGCGCGCTTACCCTACACAAGATGCGCGCCGTAAACTTTGTTTGCGGCGCAGTATTTTTTTATAACGGCCGCATAAACTGCGGCTTTTTTTGTTTGAGTTATGCCGCTTTCAGCCGTTCAGCTTTTTGAAAAAAGTGTGCGCATTCTTCCACACGGCGGCCTTCATGACATTCTCGTCAAGCTCCTTTACGGCGGCCATAGAGGCAGTTATTTCGGGGATACTTGCGGGTGTATTGGGGAAAGTGCCGTACAGCGATGCGGGCGGAAGATAGGGACTGTCCGTCTCCGTAAGAAGGGAGGCAACGGGCAGGGCAAGCATAGATTTTCTTGCACGCTTGCTCCCCTTATAGGTGGAAGTTCCGCCGAACGAAAAGTAAAAGCCGAGTTTTAAAAACTGCAGAGCGAGTTCCGCAGAATGGGAATAACAGTGCAGAAGAGCACCGTTTTGCAGCAACTCGGCACGCTCCTTTACAAAGTTATACATATCCTCCGCGCAGTCGCGGCTGTGTATCTCGACGGGCAGTCCCGCCTTAGCCGCCATCTCCAGCTGCGCGGCAAAAAATTTATGCTGAAGGGGCTTATCCGTATCCTCGTAGTGATAGTCAAGCCCTATTTCGCCGAGCGCCACGCACTTGGGGTGGCTCAAAAGCGACTTTATTATGTCCAGGTCGCCCTCACGGTACTTTTTCAGCTCGGTGGGGTGAAAGCCCGCCGTAAAGTATACCGAGGGATATTTTTCCGCGAGGTACATACCCCTCTGCGAGGAGGGAATATCAAACCCCGCGGTTATAACCTTCCTGACGCCGACCTCTTCAAGCCTTTCGATAAGGGCGGAAATATCGCCGTATTCGTCGCCCGTAAGGTGACAATGAACATCGATATACCCGCACATATCCTTTAAACAACGCCCATCTGCGGCGTCTGACAAATCTTTAGGCAAGGTCTCTTTTTCGGAATTTTCTGAAGACGTCACGAAAGCACGCTCCCCGAAGGAACGTCCTTTTCGGGCACTACGAGCGAGAGGGTGCCGTCGGGCGCCTCGGCGCAGACAATCATGCCCTCGCTCATTATTCCCTTCATCTCTCTGGGAGGCAGATTGGTGACTACCACCACCTTTTTGCCAACCATCTCCTCCGCCGTGTAGTGCTTGGCTATGCCGCTGAGCACGGAGATTGTTCTGCCGCCTATATCCACCGTTTCGTGCAGAAGTTTGCTCTTCTTGACGGGCTCGCACGCAACTATCGTGCCTATCTGCATGCGCACTTTGGCAAAGTCGTCAATGGTTATCTGCTCAACCTTTTCTTCGGGCTGAGCGGGCTGTGCCGCCGCACGCTGCGCCTGCATTATCTTTTCTATCTCGGGCTGAATGTCGGCAAACTTTATGCGGCCGAACAGCGTTACGGGCTCTGCTGCAACGCGGTATTCATCCGCGGGGGCAAGCTCTGCGGGAGCGCGGCGCACTGCGCCCGTTTCGGAGAGTATCTTTTCCGCCGTGGAGGGCAAAAATGCCCACAGTATGTCCGCGCCCGTCTCCAAAGAGTACAGAAGCGTCCAAAGCACCTGCGAAAGCCTTTCCTTGTTGGCCTCATCCTTGGCGAGAACCCAGGGCGTGGTTTCGTCTATGAATTTATTTGCGCGGCGGAAGAGCGTCCAGAGCGCGTCCAGTGCGTCCGCCACTCTGTATTCGGCCATCTTTGCCGCAACTTTTGAATAAGTTGAATTGATTACGGACATGAAGTCCTCGTCAGTATCGCCAGAAACGCCCGTCCTCTTTGCCACGCCGCCGAGATACTGGTTGGTCATTGACACCGTGCGCTTTACAAGGTTGCCCAAGACGTTTGCAAGGTCGGAGTTGTTTCTGTCGCATACGAGGTCCCAGGTTATGGTACCGTCCTGGTCGAAAGGCATTTCGTGCAGAACGAAGTAGCGCACCGCGTCCTTGCCGAATAAGGATGCAAGGTCGTCAGCATAGATAACGTTGCCCTTGGACTTGGACATTTTATCCCCGCCCTGGAGCAGCCAGGGATGACCGAATATGCGCTTGGGCAGAGGGAGTCCGAGCGCCATTAGGAATATGGGCCAGTAGATTACGTGGAATCTTATTATATCCTTGCCCACGACGTGCAAATCTGCGGGCCAGAGCTTTTTGAACAGGTCTGAGGGCTGTTCGGGGTCGTAGCCGATGCCCGTCATATAGTTTGCGAGCGCGTCCAGCCATACGTAGACGATGTGCTTTTTATCGAAGTCGACGGGAATGCCCCACTTGAAGGACGTGCGCGATACGCACAAATCCTGCAACTTGGTTTTCAGCGTGCCGTTTTCTGCCGCGGCGGCAAGTTCTTCGTCGCTCTTGCCGATAAACTCGTCCGCAAGCAGGAAGTTGTTGAGCATTTCGTGCTTGCGCGATACGGGCGTTATGAAGTCGGGATGGGTGCAGATGTACTTTACCAGCGCGGGCGCATACTTGCCCATTTTAAAGAAGTACGCCTCCTCCCTGGCGGGCTTTACTTCCCTGCCGCAGTCGGGACACCTGCCGTTTACCAGCTGGCTCTCCGTCCAGAAACTTTCGCAGGGGGTGCAGTACATGCCCTCGTACTCGCTCTTGTATATGTCGCCGCTGTCCACAAACTTTTTGAAAATTTTCTGAACGGTGCGCTCGTGGTCGGGGTCGGTGGTGCGTATGAATTTATCGTACTCCACGTCCATACCCTTCCAGATTTCCTTTATCTGCCCCGCAACTTCGTCCACGAACTGCTTGGGACTTACGCCCTTTTCGGCGGCTTTAAGCTCTATCTTCTGGCCGTGTTCGTCCGTACCCGTCATAAAGAACACGTCCTTGCCCTGCATGCGCGCAAAGCGTGCAAGAGCGTCCGCTAAAATAATTTCATAGGTGTTGCCTATGTGGGGCTTGCCCGACGTGTAGGTTATAGCCGTTGTAATGTAAAACTTTTCTGCCATATTTTCACCGTTATTCTTTAAGCGGCGCTATGCGCCAGCCGTATGATAAATAATTTTTCAAAAGAAGTATACCACATAACAACGCCGTTGTAAATCGACTTGCGGGCATATATGCAAATGCGGGCGAATAAAAATATTTTATGAACACTGTTTTTACCGCCATTTTTTTGATTTCCGCCTGCATGCTGAGCGTGGCCGCTCCGCAGAAATTTTTAAGCGCGCTGATAGGCGGAGTAAAAGATTCGGCTGCGACAGCACTTGCGCTGTTCTGCATTTACGCCGTATGGATGGGACTTTCCGCCGTGGCAGAAAAGTGCGGAATAACAAAGCGCACGGCAAAACTCTTCCAGCCGCTGTGCTTTAAGATATTCAAAACAAATAACGCCGCTGCATGCGAGGCGGCGGCTATGAACATAACGTGCAACCTGCTCGGCGCGGGGGCTTCCACCCCGTTCGGCGTAAAGGCCGTAAAGGAATTTGAAAAGGACGGCAACTTTTTCGCGCAGAAACTGCTGTTTATTATAAACTGCGCGGGGCTGCAGCTTATACCGTCAACCACCATAGCGCTGCGGGCAAGCTTTGCAAGCGAAAACCCCGCGGACATCTTTCTGCCCTGTCTGATTTGTTCGCTCACAACGCTCGTTTTAAGCGTTGCGCTGTTTCTGCTGACAGAAAAACTGGGCGCGACCATAAAAAAGATGCCCCTCAATAAAAACAGAGTAAAGGCCGCAAAGACTGCGCGGCAGAAATTATAAAGGCGGAAATTATTAAAAAGAGGCGCGCCCGCGCATACGCGCGGGCGCGCCATATAAAATATTGCCGAGGTGCAAAAATGGCGGCTGTGATACCGATAATTTTTATAGTTGTGATTGGCGTGGCGGCACTCAGGCGCGTCAACGTGTACTCCTGCTTTACAGAGGGTGCGGAGGGCGCGCTTAAATTTACGCTGTCCCTTTTGCCCTGCCTTGCGGCCGTGTTCATGATGTGCGCTCTGTTTGAAGAGAGCGGCCTTTCCGCGGCGATAACAAGGGCGCTTTCCCCCGCCGCCGAATTTTTGGGCATACCCAAAGAGCTTACCAAACTGGTGCTGATAAAGCCGCTTTCGGGCAGCGGGTCGCTTGCGTATCTTACCCAGATTATCTCGCAGTACGGCGCGGACAGCCGCATTGCACGCTGTGCGTGTGTTTGCTACGGCAGTTCGGAGACAGTCTTTTACCTCTCCGCAGTCTACTTTGCGGGACTTAAAAGCAGGGCAATGTTTGCTCCGATGGCGATTTCTCTGATATCATCGCTCGCCGCAACGGTTGCAGGTTGCGCGCTGTGCTGAAATTTGCAAAGCCGACATTCCGCCGCAGAAACGCGCACAACAACGCATATAAACAAAGACGACGCAAACCGAGGTTTGCGCCGCCTTTGTATGATAAGGGGGAAAATGATGAGCAAATTCAGTATGTAAACGGTCTCGCAACCGATTACATTTACTATTATACATATTAAAGACAAAAAGTAAACAGATAGAATAAAAAATTTTAAATTTTTTTGCCGATAAAAATTGTGAACATAATTTGTGAATAATTCGCAAATTAACACAAAATTCGGCACAATTCGCAGTCGTTTCAAGCGAAAAAAGCAATTAACCGTGACTTTGTGCAGATTTAACAAAAAACAGTTCTGCGCAGAAGTTTACTTATGTTATATATTAACAGACAAAATACCAGGCAGACGACGCCGATACAATGCAAAGATTAATGGCGGGCGCACAAAGTGCGCCCGCCCTTAAAATATAAAATTACAGTCACAGTCATTGGACGTAAGGCTAAATGCGCCCCTCGGCAGCAACTTCGCGCGCGGCGGAAATAACCTCCTCCGCAGCAAAGAGCGCCTCCTCTTCCGTGTTTTCCGCACCGAAGGAAAAGCGCACGCAGGAGGCCGCAACGGACTCCTCCAGCCCCATTGCAAGCAGCACCTTTGAGGGCTTGGACGCGCCCGAAGAGCACGCCGACCCCGTTGAAACGGCCACGCCGCGCATATCCAGTTTTATCATAATCTGTTCGCCGCGGCAGGAGGGAAAGGCTATGTTTGCGTTTGAAGGCAGTCGGTTTTTATCATCGCCCACCAAAAAAGCACCGCTTACGCCGCCGAGCACCTTTTTTACAAAGGCGTTGCGCACGGCGGCAATCTTTTGGTTGTTAGCGGGCATATCGCGGCAGGCCGCTTTGAGCGCGCAGCCCATGCCGACGATTCCCGCCACGTTGCTTGTACCGCCGCGCAGACCGCTTTCCTGCTGTCCGCCCGATACAAGCCGCTGTATGCGCGCGCCCTTTTTAAGCCACAGCGCGCCCACGCCCTTGGGACCGTAAAATTTGTGCGCGGATATGGAAATGCCCTCCGCAAGGTCGGCGGGAAAAGGCATTGCGCCCGCCGCCTGAACGCAGTCGCAGAAATAGAACACGCCCGCGTCTCTGCAGACCTTGTGAATCTCTTCCGCGGGCTGAATTACTCCCGTTTCGTTATTGGCGCGCATTACTCCCACAAAGGCAACCTGCCTGCCTTCAATGGCCTTCTGAATGAATTGGGGCCGTACTATGCCCGAACTATCGGGGTTTACAAGCACAGTTTCAAAGCCGAAAACCGCCATATCTTCCGCCGCGCGCAAAAGAGAAGGGTGCTCTATGGCGGAGAGGACTATGGTATTTTTTTTGCCGAAGTTTGCCGCACACACTCCCTTGAGCGCCCAGCTGTTGGCCTCAGACCCGCAGGAGGTAAAGTATACGTTTCCGCCCGCACCTATCACCGAGCGGACTTCATCGCGCGCGGAGAGTACGGCCGAAGCGGCGCTTCTTCCAAGCGCGTAGCGCGAATCGGCATTGCCGTATGAAGTTGTAAGGTAAGGCATCATTGCCTGCAACGCCTCCGCCGAGAGCGGCGTGGTTGCGGCGTGATCTAGATAAATTGTACGCATAATTTTTAAATTGCCGCGGCAATATGCCGCGGCGAATGATATTTTTTGTAAAACTGACCGCTCAGAATTTTTCCTCGCGGACGCCTTCATAAAGTTTTTTTAGCACCTCTTCCGCACTCTTGCCCGCAAGATATTCCCTGCCGAGCGCGGTAGCAGAATCGTTTTCGTTGCGCGAAACTTTGCGCGCCGCTATGGCAAGCAGACGGCCGAGTATCATCGTTGCAATGAGCGCAACGCCCGCTATCGCAAAGAAAACTATGGTAAGAACAAAGAGTACGCCGCCCTTATCCGAATACATTACCGAGCTGAAACCAATGCCGAGCCCGACAAATATTATGAACGGAATGAGCGCAATGAAAAAGCGGACAAGCGCCTTTTTGTAGCCTTCTGCGAAGAACAGACGTCGCTGCGTCTTTTTTTCATCGTTTTCAGCTTTGAGCTGCACATTTTTGCGCTCCACCTCTTCAAGCCTGTCCCTGACGACGGGCGCAAATTTTTTACTTATTTCGCTCTTCACCTCGGCAGAGGCGTACTCCTTGTAGCCATCAATCACATCAAGGCAGTCCTCCGCGCGCGCGGCGCTTGTGAAATTATCCGTAAGAATCTGAAGTTTAAGGCTGTATATCTCGCCAAGGTCGGGGCACTCCTTCTGCGCGGAATCGAGCAGGGTGAGCGCGTATGAATTTTTGCCCTCGTCCCTGGCCGCCTCCGCTCCTGCTATCAGCTCGCGGGCCTTGTTTTCGCGGGCGGCACGCTCGTTTTCGGCCTTCTGGCGTTCGGCGAAGAGCTGTTCGGGCGTCATAACGGCCGCCTCCTCGTCGTCCTCCTTGAATTCCGGAACTTCCAGTCCGCCGACATCCTGCTCAGTCTGTTCTTCGGGCTCCTGGTCGGGGTCCTCAACAATTTCCAGCTCCTCTTCGCCGTCCTCGTTTATGCGGAAACGGTACTTGCGGTCCTTGTCCTTATCCCTGTTGTCATCGATAAGTCTCTCTTCTGCCATAAATCATTCTCCTTGAAGGGTACGGGGCAGGCACGTGCCTGCAAGAAAGGCGCGACAGCTTCCGCGGTAGGCCGAATATGCCTTTCGGGCAACTGCACGGTTTTCAAACAGCGCGAATACCGCGCTGCCCGAACCGCTCATGCAGGACGCGGGCGAAAGCGTAAGCGCATCTTTCAATGCCCCTTCCACTTCGGGCAAAATTATCTTTGCGGGAGCGTACAGCGCGTTATAAAGACCTGCACACAGCCCGTTGAAATCATTGTTTTCCGCCGCCGAAAGGGCGGTATTGCCAGCACAGACATCGCGCTCAATGCTGTCATATACGCGGTAGCACTGACCCGCGGACACGCTGCCCTGCGGCACGAGTATGACAAACCACGGTCTGAGCGAGGTATTTACATCTGATATGCAGTTGCCCCTGCCGCTTATGACTGCCCAGCCACCGCGCAGCATATAGCGCGTATCTGAACCGACGGCATCGGCAATATCTTCGACGGAGGCAAGCTTCTTTTCATACAGGGCGCACAGCGCGTTGAGAACGCCCGCCGCGTCCGCGGAAGAGCCGCCTAGCCCCGCGCCTATCGGAATGCGCTTTTCCACCGTTACATCGGCGCCGCCTGCCGAAAACTTATGCATAAATAGTTGCGCCGCGCGCACCGCGTTGTTATCCTGAAAGGGTATGCTTTCGCTGCCCTCGCCGTGCATATGTAAAACAATCTGCCCGTCCGACCGCCGCCGCGCGGTAATTTTGTCGCACAGGTCCACGGTGGTGACAAGGCTTTCTATCATATGAAACCCGCCCTGCACGCCGTTTATGTGCAGCGACAGGTTGACTTTTGCGGGTGAAAGTACGGTTACGCGCTCCATAAAAAAATTATACCACGAACGCCGCACCATTACAATAAAAAATACATATAACGCAAAAATCTTTTGCAATG
>DVMA01000016.1 GCA_018715195.1 Candidatus Coproplasma excrementavium
GTCTCCGTGGGCCAGCTTATTCATACGGCCGAATATTTTTTATGGCTATAATGTCCTCAAAAATTTCTTTTGCGACGGGTGCCGCCACGGCGCTGCCGTAGTACGTTCCCTGCGGCTCGTCTACCGTGATGAGCGCAAGGTAGCGCGGCTCATCAGAGGGAAAAAAGCCGACAAAGGAAGATACATACTTGCCCGCGGCTATTCTGCCGTTTTCATATTTCTGGGCAGTACCTGTCTTGCCGCCCACTTTGTAACCTTCTATATACGCTTTTTTGCCGCTGCCATCGCTGACAACGCCTTCAAGCATTTCTGCGAGCATGCGCGAAGCCTCCTCGCTTATCACCTTGTTTTTAAGCACGGGAGCAAACAGCTGTTTCTGTCCGTCGGGCGAAACTATGCCGCGCACAAGCCTCGGAACATAGTAATTTCCGCCGTTTACCGCCGCCGCTGCGGCGCACGCAAGCTGTAGTCCCGTTACGGCAACCGTCTGCCCGAAACCAATGCGCGCAAGGTCACAGTTTTTTACCATCGACTGCGGCAGCAGCATACCCGCCGCCTCGCCCGAAAAGTCTATGCCCGTGACGTTTCCGAAACCGAACGCCGAAAGATAGCTGTAAAATGTATCCTTGCCGAGCGAGAGCGCTATATCAGTAAAGCAGGGGTTGCAGCTGTTGTTGAGCGCAAGCGCCAGGTTCTGATTTGTGTGTTTGCCGTTTTTATGGTCCGACCAGCACTTTATGGTTGTGCCGTCCACAGAACGCGTGCGGCTGGAACTGAATACGTGCTGCGGCGAGAAGGCGGCCGTGTTTCCGCGAAGATATTCCTCCAAATCAGCCGCCGCCGTTATTATTTTAAACGTGGAACCGGGCTCGTATATGTCCACCACCAGACGGTTGCGCGAATAGTCGTTCAGCTTTTCCGTATCGCCGCGCGGGACGTCGTTCAGATTGTATGAAGGGTAATTTGCCAGCGCAAGCACCTCGAAAGTCTGAGGGTCGAGCACTATGCAGGAGGCGGCCTTTGCTCCCGACGAGGCGTAGACCCTTCTCACGGCCTCCTCCGCGGAGAGCTGTATCTCCGAATCTATGGTCAGCATAATTCCGCTGCCGTCCTGCGCGGGACTGTACACTATCGCCGCACCCTCGCGCTCTATGCCGATTATGTCGGTGGCGTACAGAATTTCGCCGTTCTCGCCCGAAAGCAGGTAATTGTAGTACTTTTCCAGTCCCGAAATGCCCGTGCCGTCTGTCGAAGTGAACCCCAGCACCTGGCACAGCGCCTCGCCGTAGGTGTACACCCTGGTGTTGTCGCGCGAAAAGTAGACGCCGCTCAAACCATACTCCGCAAGCTGTTTTACCTTGTCGCCGTCGGCATGCGTGGTTACCGTCACTTCAGAAACGCCCGTGCGCGAAATTTTTGAAAGCACTTCCTGCCCGTCAAGCGAAAATATGCCCGCAAGAATATCCGCACAGTACTGCTTATCTTCCACCGCCGCGGGACGCACGAACACGCTGTATGTATTTTTATTGCCCGCAAGCACATCGCCGTCGCGGTCGTATATCTTGCCGCGCGCGGCTATCACGGGCACTTCGCGGTTCCACTGGTCGGAGGCACGGATTACAAGCGCACCGCCCCAGATGGCCTGAATATAGAAAAATCTGCCCGCTATCACGCAAAAAATAAAGGCTATTGCCAGACTGACTGACAATAACCTCTTTTGTAAAACCGTGAGGGAAAAACCCTCACCCTGCATTTTTATTCTGTTTTTAATTCTCATGCTCCGTATTCTTTTTAAGAAAACTCAGTCGTTTATCCAGCCCTGTTCAACGGCTACGTTGTAGACATTGTCGTAGGAAGTAACGCTGTCGTACTCGGCGAGCGCTTCGCTGTACTCTGCGCGGGCGGTATCGGCCATTCCTTCAAGCTGGGTGATGTCGCTGTTGAGCCCCGAAATTATTGCGGAGTTTACTATTATGAGGACGAACACTGCAAGTATAAGCCCCAAAATGACGCCTAAAATTACCTTGTCGCGTCTGGTAAGGGTTATCTTTTCAGTCTTGTCTTGCATTTCTGCGGGACGGGATATCTCTCCCTCCTGCATTGTGCGCCTGCCGACAATGGCAGTACCGTCCGCACTTATCGTCTGGTACTGTATCGTGGTGGCCGTGGGACGAAGGTCCTCGCTCTCGTCCTCTGCGTGCGCGGCAACGGGTGCAGCCTGAGCGGCCGCCATGCTTCTTGCCGCAGCATAGGCCTGCGCGGGTGTGGGAGCGTATGCCTGGGCGGGACGGTTTACGGGACTGTCTGCCCTGAAAATATCTGCATCGGCGCGTGCATTCTTTACGACGTATACGGGCTGAGCCGCAGACTGTGCGGGAGCGTATGCTTCCTGAGCGAAAGTCTGAGCGGGCTGCTGGTATACGGGCTGGGCGGGCGCGCGGCGCGCAATTATACCGTTATCCTCATAGCCGTAAGTTGCGCTGGGCTGCGCGGCTGCGGCCTCCTGAACGGGAGCCTCCGCCTTTACCACGCGGGAACCATCGGTATCTATGCTTGCCACTACGTCCTTTATTTTGTATTCAGGATTGAGAAGACGCGCAAGGTTATCCTTCATGCGGGCGTTATGAAGTTCGTCGGCATTCATGCCGGCGTTGCGCCCGTCTGTTGTTGTCTGCTGTGAAAATCTCCTTTCAATTACGGGGGTTGCGACTGCCATAATCCACTCCTTAAAAGCGCCGTTGCTACCGTTAAATTTTCTGCGCTACTCTTAGTTTGGCCGAACGCGAACGCGAATTTATTACCATCTCTTTCGGGCCGGCCATAACGGGTTTCTTTGTGAGAACTTCTATCTCCTTTTTCTTTCCGCATACGCAAACGGGCAGTTCCTTCGGGCAGATACAGTCCGTTTCAAGGTATCGGAATGCGTTTTTTACTATCCTGTCTTCCAGCGAGTGAAAGGTGAGTATGGCTATCCTTCCACCCTTTTTAAGCCTTCGGGTAAGACCTAAAACGGCTTCGTACAGCCCGGAGAGTTCTCCGTTCACCTCTATGCGGACCGCCTGAAAACTTTTACGGGCGACGGGTCCGTTCTGCCGGAATTTCTGGGGGATGCTTTCTTCTATGAGTTTTACGAACTCGCCGCACGTCTTTATGCGGGAATGAGCCCTCGCCTCAGCCACGTTTGCGGCTATTTTCGAGGCGAAACGCTCCTCGCCGTATTCTTTGAGAATGCGGGCAAGTTCTGCCTGCGGATAATCGTTTATCACATCTTCCGCAGTGAGCGGCGCCGAAGTATCCATTCGCATATCGAGCGGGGCATCGGCGCACATGTATGAAAAGCCGCGCTCGGGTTCGTCTATCTGGTGGCTGGATATGCCGAAGTCCAGCATTACGCCGTCCAGCAGATCCACGCCCTCTTCTTCGAGTACTTTTTCAAAATCTTTGAAATTTGACTTGTGTATGGAAAAACGTCCCGCAAATTCGGAAAGCCTTTCCGTTGCCGCCGCTATCGCCTCATCGTCGAGGTCGGTGGCTATCAGTTTACCTTCGGGTGACGACCTTCTGAGTATTTCGTAGGAATGCCCGCCTCCGCCGAGCGTGCCGTCGAAGTATATCCCGCCCCTCTCGGGAGCAAGACCCTGCATGCACTCTTCAAGCATAACGGGAAAGTGTGAAAAATTTGCCATATCAGATTCCGAGAGCCTCGAAGTATTCGTTGTAGTTGCTGTCGTCGTCTGCAAAATACTCGTCGTAAACTTCCTTTGCCCAGATTTCCGCTCTGTTGCCTACGCCGCAGATGACAATGTCCTTTTTGATGTGGGCGTATTCCCTCAGACCTGCGGGAAGTACCACCCTTCCCTGATTGTCTTCTTCGGCAAGCACGAACGACTTTGTGAATGAACGTATGCCGCGGCGCTTTTCTGCGTCAGACATCTTCACTTCTTCAATCTTGGCAAACTGTTCTTTCGCTACGGATTCGGGGAAAATAAATATGCAGCCATCGGTGCCCTTGGCAAAATAATAGGCATCGTCCAGCTCCTTCCTGAGTTTGGCAGGTACCCTTATTCTGTTTTTCGCATCGAGCTGGTGATTGTATTCACCCGTGAGAAAAACCATAGCGCATTACCTTTAAAATAAAACTGTGAAAATATAATAACACGTAAATTGACCACTGTCAACCACTAACAGCTCTTTTTTTATAAAATTTTAAAATTTTCATAATTTTCAAAAATTTAAGTTATCAACAATTTTGCAATTTCACATATTACACTGTTTAAACTTTTCAAAAATTGTGTAATTTTTTGTTATATTTCCGCAAATAAACTCGATTTTTCCCTTATTTTCTGAATTATTCAACTTTTGCCCTTTTTCGGCAGTAAAGTGGTCAGCCGTCCCTAAAATTTTTAACAAGTGGTCAGCCGTCCCTGCCATACCGTCAAAAACGGGGCAGGAAAAACGCTTTTGAATCTGCTCTTTTATGAACACATAATGCGTGCAGCCCAAGACCACCGAAGAGTATTTTTTTACGGGCAGAACTTCGGCAAGTTTTCCAAGGTCGGGAGATAAAATTTCACGCTCTATTCTCTCCGCAAGGTCCGCGCACGGATACACCTCCGCCAAAGCGCCGTATTTTTTTATGAGGGCGGAAAACGAAGGACTTGCGCACGTGGCCTTTGTTGCCAGAACCAGAAATTTTCCGCCGTACTCCGCCGCCTGCTTTACGGCGGGTTCCACCCCCACCACGGGGAAGGAATATTTTTTTCTGAGCTCGCCCGCGCACACCGCCGTGGCCGTGTTGCACGCTATTACCGCCGCCGACGGCGAAAACGTTGCTATTTTTTCAAAGATGTTCCCCACAAGCCCTCTTATCCTCTGCGGCGGCAGATTGCCGTAGGGAACGTTATAGTTATCGGCAAAATAATAAAAATCTACCTGCGGCATAAGACGCGTGCAACATATGAGCAGATTGATTCCGCCTATGCCGCTGTCGAACACGCACACCCGCGGACGGGCGACTATTTCTTCTTCCATACAGTTTAAATATATTTGCCCGCAAAAAATATATGAAAAAATTGCGAAAGCCGTTTAAAATTAGTTTACAATCAGGTATTTTTATGATAGAATTACTCAAGAATTTCATTGAAACGCTTAAAAGGAGAGATTGAAGTGCCTAACATAAAGTCAGCGAAGAAGCGCGTTCTTGTAACCGAAAAGAAGACCATAAGGAACAGAGTAATCAAAACTCAGGTTAAAAATGCCATAAAGAAGTTCCTTGCAGTAGTTGCCGAGGGCGATAAGGAAGCCGCAAAAGCTATGTTCCCCTCCACCTGCTCGGTTATCGACGGCGCAGTTTCCAAGGGCGTTCTCAAAAAGAACACCGCCGCCAACAAAAAGAGCGGACTTGCCAAGAAACTCAACGAAATGGAATAATCACGCTTTTATAGCAAATATTTTAAGGTCGGGCAAAACCCGACCTTTTTGCGTTACAAAAATTTTTCATTGCCGTAAGCTCTCCGCCAAGCGGTAGCACACTCGCCACGTGGTAATACCTCCGCCACGCGGTAATACCCACTCCACGCGGTAATACCTCCGCCACACCTTCAGAGAAGTTTTCCATATGATTGCGACGGAGCAACTCACTCCGCACACGTTGCGGACGGGGCTGGTGTGCGGTACGGCCAGTTGATATGGTCAGTATTAAAAATTATTTTGCATTGTTTTGTGTTCAAAAAATTATAAATTTACATATTGCCAGCCGGGGTGCCGTTAAGGCGTCCCGGCGGGCATTTTTTATAAAAACGCGGCAAAGTTTTTCAGCCCGAATATAAAATTCACATCGCATTAAAAATGCACGCGCGTATACACGCGCGTATATATGCGTATGCGCATTATTTAATTGTCGCACGCGCATGCGCGATGGTGTTATATTTTCACAAAACGCACATATTGTTGTCAGATATTTTCACAATTATAAATTGTGCATAATTAGTTGACCTTACGCCTATTCGCAGATATAATCATTATCTGTCAGCTATTACTAAACTTTTTGTTTAAAATATCTAACCGTTTAATAAACGTAAACGCAGTGTTTAACATCTTGTTTACAATTTTTAAACATTTTGTTTACAGCCAAGGTGAATTTTATGGAAATAGGCAGCAAAATAAAACGACTGAGGCAACAGCTCAATCTTTCTCAGGCCGAGCTTGCCGACAGGTGCGAACTTACCAAAGGGTACATTTCGCAGCTGGAAAACGACATAACTTCCCCTTCCATTTCCACCCTGTGCGACATTCTTGCAGCGCTCGGCACCGACCTTGCCGAGTTCTTCAGAAAAGAGGATGACGAGCGGGTGGTTTTCGGCGCGGACGACTTTATTGAAAAGCGCGACGACGGAATGACCCTTAAATGGATTATCCCCAACGCGCAGAAGAACATGATGGAGCCCATTATTTTAGAGCTTCTGCCCGGCGCCTCCTCCGCCGAAGATTTCCCCCACGACGGCGAGGAATTCGGGTATGTTCTCGAAGGGAAAATAAGGATTACGCTCGGCAAAAAAGCGTATGTGTGCAAGCGCGGAGAAACCTTTTACTATAAGGCCAACACCACGCACACCGTAAGCAATGCAGGCAAGACGATTGCCAAAATTCTGTGGGTTTCCACTCCCCCTAACTTCTGATAAATTCTTTAAGGAGAGAATACAAAAATGAGCGAAACGAGCACTATTATCGAGCTTAAAAATGTCTGCAAGACGTTCGACGACACCGTTGCCGTTGAAAACTTCAATCTTGCAATACAGAAGGGCGAATTCGTAACCTTCCTCGGCCCGTCGGGCTGCGGCAAGACCACCACGCTGAGGATGATTGCGGGATTCGACATACCTACTTCGGGTCAGATTCTGCTGAACGGCCAGGATATAAGCAAACTGCCGCCCAACAAGCGTCCCGTAAATACGGTGTTCCAGCGTTATGCGCTGTTCCCCAACCTCAACGTATACGAAAACATCGCCTTCGGCCTCCGCATCAAAAAGGTTGAAACCGAAGTCACCGACCGCAAGGGCAGAAAGGTTAAAAAATTTGTACACCTTTCCCGCCGCGAAATAGACGAAAACGTAAAGCGCGTGCTCGATATAGTTGACCTTGAAGGATTTGAAAAACGCTCCGTTTCCACTCTCTCGGGCGGCCAGCAGCAGAGGGTTGCCATCGCCCGCGCAATCGTCAACGAGCCCGAAATTCTGCTTCTGGACGAGCCTCTCGGCGCGCTCGACCTCAAAATGCGCAAGGAGATGCAGATAGAGCTCAAAGAGATGCACAGAAGGCTGGGCATAACATTTATCTACGTCACCCACGACCAGGAAGAGGCGCTTACGATGAGCGATAAAATAGTCGTTATAAACGACGGCGAAATACAGCAGGTAGGTACCCCCACCGACATCTACAACGAGCCCGTGAACACCTTCGTTGCCGACTTCATAGGCGAAAGCAACATATTCAACGGAATGATGACGGACAAGCTGAAAGTCAAGTTCTGCGGCGCGGAATTTGCCTGCCTGGACGATTACGAAATAAACCAGTATGTGGACGTTGTGGTGCGTCCCGAAGACATAATCATATGCAAACCCGGCGAAGGACAGCTTACCGGCAAGGTAACTTCCACCGTATTCAAGGGCGTTCACTACGAAATCACCGTGGAAGTGGGCAGATTTGAAATTGTCATTCAGTCCACCGGCTACGCCGCTCCCGGCGCCGTAATCGGAATGAAGATAGAGCCCGACGGCATCCACATAATGGAAAAGGTTTACACCGAAAACAAGTACGACGGCGTTATAACCAAGAACAACACCGTAAAGTTCGGCGACGGCGAATTCGAATGCGACGTGACCACCCTCTACCCCGGTTCGCATCTGGACGAGGAGGGCTACCTCATTACCGCCGCAGGCGAAAAACTTGACCTTACCGGCACGGAAGTCACCGTTGAAGTGGGCTTCCGCGACATAACCATGAGCGACGAAAAGGGCGCGGGCGGCGCGGAAGGCAGCATAATTTCCATGATTTACAAGGGCGACCACTACCGCTACATCGTCCGCACCGAGGAAAACGAAGAAGATTACGTTCTCGCCTGCCCCGACCTCTGGAATACGGGCGACAAGGTAAGCCTTATCATCCCCGCGGACAAGATTAAGCTTACTTTAAAAGCCATGGCAGGTGAAAAGCAATGACAAAGACCCTCAAACTGCGTTTCAACCGCAAACAGCTGTGCATTCCTTACGCGGCCTTTCTCATTCTCTTCGTAATATGCCCGCTGCTTGTGATAATTTACTACGCCTTCACCGACGGCACGGGTCAGTTTACGTTTGACAACCTCGTAAACTTCTTCTCCAACGGCAACACGCTTGGCACCCTTCTCAACAGCATAGGCATTTCCGTTGTCACTACGCTCGTCTGCCTCGTCATTGCCTACCCCGTGGCCTACATCCTCGCGCGCAGCAAATTCAGAAAGAAATACGTTCTTCTCATGCTGTTCGTGCTGCCGATGTGGATAAACTTTACGCTGAGAATTACCGCGCTCAAGGAAATTCTCACCGCGATAGAGACAAACATCGCCGAATACCCCTTCCTGAACACCGTCATAGGCATGACCTACGACTTCCTGCCCTTCATGATTCTGCCGCTCTACACCACCCTTTCCAAACTGGACAAGAGCCTTATCGAGGCGGCGGAAGATCTGGGCGCCAACGGCTTCACCGTGTTCATGCGCGTCATTCTGCCCCTCTCCGTGCCCGGCATAATTTCGGGCGTTACGATGGTGCTTCTGCCCTCGATGACCAACTACGTTGTGCTCGACATGCTGTACAACAGCACGTATATCATGGGCAGTCTGATAGGCAGCTACTTCGCCGCGTATGACTGGAACAACGGCTCGATGATTTCCCTCATACTTCTCATAATAATATTCATAATTACGCTCGCCACCAACAGATTCAGCGACAGCGGCGAGTCGGGCGGGAGGACTGTACTGTGAAAACTGCAAAAAAAGTTATCAGCGTGGCATGGCTGGTGCTCATACTCGCTTTCATCTACATCCCCATACTTCTGCTTGCCGTATACAGCTTTACCGACGCAACGGTTGTAGGCGGCTCTATTGACGGCTTTTCATTCCAGAACTATATCACCCTGTTCAAAAACGAGGAAACCCGCAGCATGATAGGCGGCACGATACTCCTCGCGCTCGGTTCGGCGCTCATTGCCACGGTATTCGGCACAATCGGCGCCATAGGCACTTTCTACTCCAAACGCACCGCAAAGACTCTTATAAATTTCGCTAACCAGATTCCCGTTGTGAACGCGGACGTCGTTACGGGCTTTTCGCTTTGCGTGCTTCTTATAGTTCTGCTCGGCATAAGCAAGGATACGTTCGTTCCGCTCGTTGCGGGTCACGTGGTGCTCTGCGCGCCCTTCGTTTACCTCTCGGTAATGCCCCGTCTGAAACAGATGGACAACAATCTCTATGAAGCGGCGCTCGACCTCGGCGCGACTCCCGCCCAGGCTCTCTTCAAGGTGGTAATTCCACAGCTGCTGCCCGGAATTTTATCGGGCTTTATGCTGGCAATCACCCTCTCCCTGGACGATTACTTCATAACCACCTACACGAAACCCTCCACCTTCGACACAATAAGCACATACGTAGTCAACGCAACAAAGGGCGGTCAGACTGATATAAAGACTGCGCTCTGGGCGCTCTCCACAATCATTTTCCTCATTGTTGTGATAGTCGTTGTGCTTATGAACGTTGTTTCGGGTAAGAAAAAGACCACGGAGGAACGCATATGAAAAAGATGAAGATTGCCGCCGTAGCCGCAGCCTGCATGTTCTGCGTGCCCGTAATAGCCGCCGCAGGCTGCACCGCTGAAGACGAGACCGTTGTGCTGCGCGTTTCCAACTGGGAAGAATACATCGACCTCGGCGACTGGGGCGAGGATGAGGCGATAGACATTGCCAACCCCTACACCGACGAGGACTACATCATGGGCGTGAACAGCGTTGTGGACGACTTCACACAGTGGTTCAACTCCCAGGACTACGGCTTTAAAGTGCGCGTGGAATACTCCACCTTCGGCACCAACGAGGACCTCTATAATCAGCTCAATCTGGGCGACGTCTATGACCTCGTATGCCCCTCCGACTACATGATAATGAAGTTGCTGGCTCAGGACGCGATTCAGCCCTTTTCCGATGAATTCATGGACCGCTCCAACCCCGAAAACTACTATATAAACGGCGTTTCCGAATACATCGATGGCACCGAGGACAGCATCTTCGGCCAGTACGGATGGAGCGGAATTGCAGCATGCTATATGTGGGGCACGACGGGCCTTGTATACAACCCCGAAAAAATTGACGAGGACGGCAAGGACGTTCAGTCCTGGGATATGCTCGTAAACCCCGACTATTACAAGTCGGTAACAATCAAGGACAACGTGCGCGACGCTTACTTTGCCGCACTCTCCATACTCCGCGAAGACCAGCTTAACGCAATCAATGCGGACGAAAATATGACCGCCGCCGAAAAAAGCAAGGCGCGCAGCGACCTGCTCAACTCCACCGCTCCTGAAACTATCGCCGAGGCCGAAGACCTGCTCAAAGAGATAAAACAGAACGTTTACTCCTTTGAAACGGACAGCGGCAAGGCCGATATGGTAACGGGCAAGGTCATAGGCAACCTGCAATGGTCGGGCGACGCGGTGTATATTATGGACCAGGCCGACGAAGAGGACACCGAACTGTGGTACTCCGTTCCCGACTCCAACACCAACCTCTGGTTTGACGGCTGGGTTATGCTCAAGGACGGAATCGCGGGCAACAAACAGAGGCAGACAGCTGCAGAAGCATTCGTAAACTTCCTCTCCCGCCCTGACATAGCCGTGCGCAACATGTACTATATAGGCTACACCTCCTCCAGCGCGTCAGAGCAGGTATTTGAATACTTTGACTGGTGCTACGGCGTTGTCACCGACCCCGAAAGCGAAGATTACTACGAATTTGACAACGTGTATGTATACGACGTAAGCTACTTCTTCGGCGAGGACAGCTATATCTACCTCGATATGGACCTTTTAAACGTTGAAGGCGCCGTACAGACGAATAAATACGCCGATGACGAATATGTTGCGGGTTACCCCGTATTCGAGGGCGGAACGGTAAACAAGGGTCGCCAGGCTTTCGGACAGTACCCTACCAGTGACGTAATAAACAGAAGCGTTGTAATGCTCGACTTCGGCGACGACCTCGCCGCAATCAATCAGATGTGGATAAATGTGCGCTGTCTGGACGTTATGGATATTCCCGTATCCACCGTCGTAATTGTGGCCGTGATAATTGTTGCCGTAGCCGCCGCAATAGTTTTATATCGTTTCAGATTCACAATATTCTACAACCGCAAAGAAAAGAAAGCCTGAAAGCTTTCAGACGTTTCAAAGAGTTTTTGAAAGCTTAACTTTTCAGAAAGATTTATGAAAATATCCGCTTATATAAAAAATAAGCTAGCCCACAAATGAGACAGCCCCCGTTGCAGATTTTTCTGCAACGGGGGCTTTATTTTTTAATGGCAGAGCACAACCTTAATAGTATTCATACAAAATTTCGCCGACAGAGTAGTCTGTTTCAGCCGCGACTTCAGCATAATAAACCCAATAAATTATGTCATCAGTAACAGCATCGCCTTCAGCTATTTTATGTTTCAGAATAACAGGGTAAAGACAATCAGCTTTTACAATCACCCTGTCAAACTTGTAACCGTCGCTTGAACAACTTATTGCAAGAGCCACCAAGAGATAATTGTTTCTGAAGAACCCTTCTGTATATCCAAAGTCAATCCCAAACGCATTATAGTCATCGTAATTTTTTAAGAGAACAATACTATCTCCGCCCTTATATTTTGCTGTAGCCGCGTCAAGCGCAGCGTCGTTGTAATCATCTTCAAAAAAGTCATAAATTACAGCGGACTGCGGTTCAAGACCCGCCACGGAGTAATCGGCAAACGGATCGCACGCGCAAAAAAGTGTTAAAGAACAAATAAAGGCCATAAAAACAGATGTACTGACATTTTTCATGATTTAATACCACATTGCTGTTATAAGTTTATATGCTGTTGAATTCGTTAAGTATAACCACATTAACACATTTATCTAAGCTTGCCAATACAGCTTACTCTGGCTCATTTCTTATTGCCCTAGTAATAACCAATTGCAGACTTATAAAAATTTATTGTAAAACATTATCGCTAAAAGCGGATATTTAAGAGCCTTGCTATGCCACCGTTCGCGCCCCTCCTCGCAAGGCGCAAGGACATATCGCCTTGCTCGGTCACCGTTCGCGGTTTCTTTTCCGCTCACTTTTCTCGTATGGCAAACTAGCGGGTGTCCGCTGTTTTGAAAATCTTCATACTCGTCCCTCGATTCCCGCCGACTTGCAC
>DVMA01000017.1 GCA_018715195.1 Candidatus Coproplasma excrementavium
GGAGCAAAATAGCTTTCACCCTTGAGCTCCGTCTTGGTGGAGGAGGAGAGGTCCGCCGAACCGGACATTATGTTGGGCATAGCGGCGGAAATTTTATTCAGCACTTTGCCGCCGCTTGCGCGGGTAGCCTCGGGTGCTTTGAAATCGAACAGACCCTCGATATTCTTGAAGTCGGGAGCCATGCCTGACATGAACATTTTATACTGCGCGGCAAGTTCGGGATAAGTTGCCTCATACTTTGCGAACAGCTCATTCCAGGCCTGTTCGTCTTTGAGCTTTTCCTCGGCGATGGCCATGCAGTTTTCCTTGACGTCGTCTGGAACTACGAAAGGCTCTTCTTCCCACTTGAAGAACTGTCTCATCTTTTCAAGGTTGGCCTCGCCCATAGGAGCGCCATGGATGTCGGCGGAATCGGCAAGGGGAGTGCCGTAGCCGATAACTGTCTTGCAGATGATGATGGAGGGACGGGTAAGGTCGCTCTGTGCCTTCTTTATGGCTGCGCGAAGGGTGAGCAGATTGTTTGCGTCGTCAACCCTTATAACCTGCCAGCCCTGGGCGGCAAATCTTGTGGGAATGTCCTCGGTGAATGTAACGTCAATCTTGCCTTCTATGGTTATATTGTTTCTGTCGTAAAGCAGAATAAGTTTGCCGAGTTTCTGCGTGCCTGCAAAGGAGCAAGCCTCGTAGCTTATGCCCTCTTCAAGGCAACCGTCGCCGCAGATGCAGTATGTGAAGTGGTCAACCACGGGATAGTCGGGCTTGTTGAAACGTGCCGCAAGGTGCGCCTCGGCAAGCGCCATGCCTACGGCGTTGCCTATACCCTGGCCGAGGGGGCCTGTGGAAGTTTCCACGCCGTCAGTCTTGCCGTATTCGGGATGACCGGGCGTGCGTGAACCGAGCTGGCGGAAATTTTTTATGTCGTCCATCGTTACGTCGAAACCGAACAAGTGAAGAAGGCTGTACAAAAGCATTGAGCCGTGTCCTGCGGAAAGGACAAATCTGTCGCGGTTGTCCCACTTGGGGTTCTTGTAGCTGAATCTCAAAAATTCGCTGAAAAGTTCATAACCAATCGGAGCCGCGCCTATGCAAATGCCGGGGTGACCCGAGTTGGCCTTCTGAATGGCCTCTGCCGAAATAATTCTTATCGTGTCTACGCTTTTCTGCTGAACAGACATAATAAAATCTCCTTTGAATTTTTAGCTTATTTATATTATTGTAAATTTGGTTTTTAAGTAAATATAAAGTTTTATTTGCAAATATCAGTTATTTTGCAAAGTTTTATGTGTGATATAATCAAACACAATCAGTGTTTATCGTTATTCTTTTATAAACTTTTCAAGAAGGGAAAGGTCTACGTATTCGCACGAGGAAAGGATTTCAAGAAGTGCCTTTACCATCTTTTTGCATCCGCCTGCGGAGTTGCTCTCCACGTTGATGGGCAGAATTGCCTCGTGCAGACTCATGCGTATGAGCAGCCAGCCGTCGCCGTGCGTCTTGTCAAAGTTAATTCTTATGCCCTCATAGTTGTTGGGTGCAATTTTGGCTCCCTCGATTTCGGCAGCCGCCTTTTTAACTTTTTCAAGCACCTTTGCGCCGTACTCGCGGAAGTCTTCGCAGGTTATCTCGGGCCTTATTTCGGCAGCCTCTGCGGGCTCTTCCAGACCGCTTATAAGGTCGGCAAGTCTCTTGCCCTTTTTAAGCTGGCCTGCAAGTATTATAAGAATTTCTGTAACCAGGTATGCGCCGTCGTCCAGGAAATAGTTATCCTTGAACGCGCAGTGACCGGATGTCTCTACCGCGAGGGGGGAGTATTCGCCCGCATCGTTCAGGCGCTTGCATTCGTCTATAACATTGCGGTAGCCGCGCATGTAGCGGTGATGTCTGCCACCGTGTTCTTCTATGAATTTGGTAAGGCCGTCGCTCGTCACAGAGTCGGTGACTATCGTGCCCGACTTATCCTCAAGAAGGTGTGCGGAAATGAGCGCGATAAGCCTGTTGCGGTTAATCTCTTCGCCCTTTCTGTCCACGGCGCCCGCACGGTCGACGTCCGTATCGAAGATTATGCCAAGGTCAGCCTTATTGTCAAGCACAGCCTTTTTAAGGGTGGCCATTGCAACTTTGTCCTCGGGGTTGGGAGCGTGGTGGGGGAACATACCGTCGGGGTCAAGGTATAAACTTCCCTCGGTGTCCGCACCGAGCGGCTTTAAAACTTTTTCGGTAAAAAATCCGCCTGCGCCGTTGCCCGCGTCTACAATTATCTTCATTCCCGCAAGCGGTTTTTCATTTCCGCATGCCGAACGAACGCGGTCTGCAAGCAGTGCGCTGTATTCGTCCATGAAGTAATCGCGTAAAAGTTCGCCTTCTCCGTCGCAAAAGTCGCCTTTTTCGGCAATTTCAAGAATTTCGTCTACGTCCTCTCCCTCAAGACCGCCTTCGGGCGTGAAGAATTTAAGTCCGTTCCTGTCTGCGGGCAGATGCGATGCGGTTATCATAACCGAACCGTCAAGATTTCTGGCCTTGCTTTGCAGTATCATGAACATGGAAGGGGTGGAGGAGAGTCCGGTGTAGCTGAGCGTAGCGCCGCTTTTAAGCGCGCCGCGCTCAAATGCTTCAACCAGCTCATCGGCGGTAATTCTGCTGTCGTTGCCAAGGGCGATTTTTACCCTCTGTTTACCCGTCTTTTTTTCGAGCCATGCAACAAAAGCGCGCGCAATAGTTTCCACCGCGCCGACGGTGAGCGTGACCGCTCTGCCGAGTATGGGCGATGCAACTCCGCGCACATCCGTGCCGCTTTTAAGTTTTTTGATGTTTAAACTAGCCATATCCAAGACTATTATACATTTTTAAAACCGCAAATACAAGTGTTTGACTCAAAAATAATTAAATTGTTGTGCACATATAAAAAGCGCATTCTTTTCCGCAAATATATAAATATGGCGCGCCCCGCGCGTGTAGGTGCAGACGCTGAGGCAGTTTTTCTGCATTTTAAAATAAATGGGCAATTTAATCCATTTGCCTTTAAAATATTTGCCCGCGCCGCGGCATTATGCTATAATAATCTAAAAAGTCAACTATACACATTCTAAGGAGTTTTTATGGCAAACGAAAGCCAGTTCGTAAGCAAAATAGCCGATATAGAAACCGACTTCCCCCAGTGGTATACCGACGTGGTTTTAAAGACCAAGCTGGTAGACTACGGTCCCGTAAAGGGCACAATGGTAATACGCCCCTACGGCTACGCCATCTGGGAAAACATTCAGAAAGAACTTGACAAGCGTTTCCGCGCCACGGGGCATGAAAACGCGTATTTCCCTCTGCTCATACCCATGAGCTTTTTATCAAAGGAAAAGGAGCACGTTGAAGGTTTCGCTCCCGAAGTTGCAGTCGTAACGCACGCGGGCGGCGAAGAGCTTGCCGAACCGCTCGTAATACGTCCCACTTCGGAGACGATTATAGGCAACATGTACTCCAAGTGGCTGCAGTCCTACCGCGATCTGCCCATACTCATAAACCAGTGGGCAAACGTAATGCGCTGGGAAAAGACCACGCGTCCCTTCCTCCGCACCTCCGAGTTTTTGTGGCAGGAAGGTCATACCGTTCACGCTACCGAAGAAGAGGCTGTGGAAGAGACCAAAAAGATGCTCGGGGTATATAAGGAGTTTGCCGAAACCTGCCTTGCAATTCCCGTAATCTGCGGCAAAAAGACCGAAAAGGAAAAGTTTGCGGGCGCAGTTGCAACGTACGGCATGGAAGCAATGATGCACGATGGCAAGAGCCTTCAGGCAGGCACTTCGCACTACCTCGGCCAGAACTTCGCCAAGGCGTTCGACATAAAGTTCCTCGATAAGGACGGCGCTCTGAAGTACGGTTACACCACAAGCTGGGGCGTTTCCACCAGACTCATAGGCGCAATAATAATGGCACACGGCGACCAGCGCGGACTTTCGCTGCCTCCCGTAGTTGCACCCATCCAGGCGGTAATAGTTCCCATAGCCGCAAAGAAGGCGGGCGTAATGGAAAAGTGTGCCGAAGTCAAAGCACAGCTTGAGGCTGCGGGCATAAGAGTAAAGCTTGATGATTCCGATAACAGCCCCGGCTGGAAGTTCAACGAGTGGGAAATGAAGGGCGTGCCCCTGAGAATAGAGCTCGGACCGCGCGACATAGAGGCAGGCAAGGCGCTTGTATTCCGTCGCGACAAGCTGGAAAAGAGCGAAATTTCCCTTTCGGACATTGCAGATGAAGTCAAAAAACTGCTTGAAACGATACAGAAGGATATGCTTGAATCTGCCCGCGCAAGGCGCGATAAGCGCATAGTGTACGCCACCGATATGGCGGGCATACTCCGCGGCGTGGAGGGCGGCAACTTTGTAAAGGCAGGCTGGTGCGGCTGCCGCGAATGCGAAGATAAAATCAAGGCTGAAACTGCGGCTACCGCGCGCGTATATGCAGAAGGCGAAACGGCTGAAAAGTGTGCAGTATGCGGCAAGAAGGCCGAGCACGTAGTTATTTTCGCACGCGCATACTGATTGCATTCTGCTCGCGATAAAATTACTTATAAATACGGCATAAATAAAAAATGCGCCGCCCGAACTTGTTCGGGCGGCGCATTTGGTTAAGGCATAGTACGGGGGCCATTTACATATTTTAATTTGTAGCGTTGCGGGACAGCGGTTTTTTGTCCCGCTGTTGACAAGCGCCATATTGTATTGTATAATTGAGTCGGAAAGAAGTAAAGCGAAAGACACGGACGCAGCGGGCCATACCGCGCAGGCCGCTTCGTCTGCACCTGAACAAATAGGCGCGGAAGGAGAAATCATGAATAAGAATTTAAAACGTAGCATAGTGCTTGCACTGTGTGCGGGGTTCATGTTTTCCGTAATTGCTCTTTCTGCATGTAGCGATAAGGACCTTATAAGCGGAAATTTCAGAACGGAAGCCACGGCAAGCCAGATTGAAGAGGTAAAGGGCCTCATTGCAGAGGAAAAGTCTGAAAAAATTGTCGGCGATACAAGTTCGGAAAACTGGTCGTATAACGCCCGTTTCGTAACCCGCGGTTCGGCAGGTTTCGTCGTAAATGCGACGGCCGATAAAATAAACGAACAGGGCGTATCTGAAGGCAGGCAGACTGCCGATATCACGGCCGATATCAGGTACGATTCCGACCATACTCTTACCATGTATAACGCGGAAGGCGAGGTCGGTACGCGCGGCAGCGGCAAAGTGGATTATTACACAAAGTTTGCCGCAAATGGACTTTCTGAAGAAGATTATAATTACGAACGGGCATTCAAGGGTAAAAGCTACAGCGATGCACAGAATTTTTACATAGACGGCTCGGTAACGACAAATGCCGACGGCGTGGATTCAACGCAGACGGGCAAGTTCAGCATCGACTTTGACAATGCCTTTGACCAGTTTTTCCCCACAATATCGGAAAGGGATACGCTTATAGATTTAAGCCTTATCCGCGAGCTGATGGAGGAAGAGAACGTTAAAGTCTACATAGACGATTCTGTCGACTTCAAAGTTAAGGTAAGTCTTGACGTGAACGCCTGGCTCAAGACCTTTGCAGGCCAGATAACCGAACTGCTTAACAATATAGCCAACGTTAATATCACGGAGGAGCAGATTCTTAAAGACAGTAAATTCAGGTATGCCGACTTTTATCTTCAGTTCGATAAGGAGACAAAAGTTCTTCTCGGTTACGGAAACAAAATGAATGTGGACCTCGGCATAAAGTTTGATACGGATGATGTTTCTGCGGACATAAAGTACACAATGAATTTGGACAGCTGGATGGTTCACACCGACACCCCCGCCGAACAATTGCCTGAAGACATATCTTCGTATACCTATATACTGATGTAACTTTGTAAATTTGTAAGATATTTTACAGGTTGTATGTATGGGATATGCAGGGCGGTTGAAATACATAAAGCAATTTAAAGGATAAAAAAATGACGGAAAAAAAGAAGACCATAGCGCTCATAGCGCACGATAACAAAAAGGCCGAAATGGTGGAGTGGGCAATGTTCCGCAAGACCGAACTTGAAAAGTACAATCTCTGCGGTACGGGCACTACTTCGCGCCGCGTAGCCGAGGCCACGGGGCTGGAAGTAAAGGGCTTTTTGTCGGGCCCGCTCGGCGGCGACCAGCAGATAGGCGCACACCTTGCCGAGGGCAAGATAGATGCCGTAATTTTCTTCTGCGACCCGCTCACGGCTCTTCCCCACGACCCCGATGTAAGGGCGCTTTTAAGAATAGCTGTGGTCTACGATATTCCCATAGCCACCAACCGTTCCACGGCAGACTGCGTTCTTGCGGCAGGCATTTCCGGCTTTTTCAGGGAAGGCTTAAAGTAAATTGCCCCGCATATATGCCTCAACCAACGAATTTTTAATCAAATATAAAGAGTATTTTTCATAATAAAAAAAGTCCCGCCTCGTGCGGGATTTTTTTATAAGTTTTTCCATATTTTCGATTCGACAAAAAAATAAGCATACAAATGTTGATTTGTCAACGATTTTATTTGACAAAGCGGTTGCGCAGAGTTTATAATACACAAGTCGAAAGCAAAAAGGTGCGCAAAGACTTGTGGCGCACGGAAAGGTGTAATATGGACAGGTTTGAAAACTTTACCGTGATGGTGCTTAAAATAAACAAGCTCGTTCACAAAATAAAGCTGGTGGAAATGGACGGCTACGGCCTTAAAGCCATTCACGTGATGTGCATTTACTATGCGGGTGCGGCGCCCGTCACCGCGGGCGAACTTTCAAGGCTCACCTGCGAGGACAAGGCGGCAATTTCGCGTGCGCTCACAATGCTTAAAAAGCGCGGCTTTATCAATTACGATGCGGGCAGATACAATGCCGAAGTAACACTCACGGAGGAGGGCAAAAAGCTTTACGACTACATAAACGTAAAGTCTAAGGCGGCCGTAGACGCGGCGGGTGCCGACCTCAGCGATGAAGAGCGCGCCGCTCTGTACAAATCGCTTGCCTCCATAGCCGAAAACCTTGAAAAGTATTACAACAGCATTACTTCCGGCTGAATTTCTGGGGCGCACCGCGCCTTAATAAATGCTTTTAGGAGAATTGAAAGGACTAATGGAACAAACAAAAAAACGCGCAATATGGTGGAGGGTGCTTTGCATAATACTCGCCGTCATAATCTTTGCCGCAGGCTGCATTGTAGTTGCATTTGCGTGGGTATGGTCGGATGAAATTTCCACCGTATCAAGTTTCACAAAGCTCAGGGAGCGCAACGACGCCAATGAAGAAGGCTCTGTATATTCGATGAATGTAAAGGGCGGATTTTACTTTGATAAGTTTCTTGAACAGGGCGGCGCCTCTGACGATGGCGAGCTGATAAACTTCATAACGGACAACATCACCCGCGGACTCATAAAGATAGAGATTAAAAAGACTGATATAGGCTGTTCGTCCTTTATGGCCAAGGCTGAAAACGGCGATATACTCTTTGCCCGCAACTACGATTTCGATAAAACCAACGTCTGCCTTACAATGACGGACCCCGGCGAAGGCAGATACAAGTCCTTTTCAACGGTTGACCTCAATTATGTAGGAATGGATACAGAAAAGGACGTAGATGGCCTTATGAATAAAATAACCTGCCTTGCGTCGCCCTATGCTCCGCTTGACGGCATAAATGAAATGGGCGTAAGCTGCGGAATATATATGTCCTACCAGGGCGCAAATACTGTTGAAACCAATCAGCAGTCTGCCGCAAAGGCCAACATAACCTCAACTACAATGCTCAGAATGGTGCTTGACTACGCAAAGGACGTGGACGAGGCCGTCTCTCTCATAAAAGATTACAACCTTCACGACTCGGCGAACACGTCTTTCCACTATATGATAGCCGATGCCAGCGGCAGGAGCGCCATACTCGAATGGGTACCCGCGGAGGGAGTAACCGATTCGGAGGATAACGACGGCGCGGCGCGCACGCTCAACGTAATCTATAATACCGACCCCATGTATGACGAGGCGCTTTCGGGTTCGCAGTTCAGATATCAGGCGATAACCAACTTTATCGTAACGCCCGGATATTATGAAGGCGAGCAGGAAGACGAAATGAAGGGCCTTGACCGCTACGATTACATAAACGGACAGCTCTCCGCAACGGGCGGCATAGTAAAGGACGAGCAGGCCGCAATGGATATACTTGCCGCCGTAGGCAGAAGAACCTGGAAACCCGGTGACGGAATAACGGTGCACAGCGCGGTGTATAACCTCACCAAAAAGACGGTAACGTGGGTTGCCAATGAAAATTACGATGACCCTTCCGCCGTATGGACTTATGACCTTGCCACCGGCGAGCTTGTATCGCTTGCCTCAAAGGCTTAAAATTGTTCATTCTTTAAAAGTAAATCTCCATAAGTACGAGGCGGCAGTATGCCGCCTCGTCTGCTTGATAGCAGCTCCTGTACTCTGAAACAGTAAGACCACTGTACTGCGCCTTGGGTAATAAGAAAGTTTATACTGCGTTTATATTTGTGTGCTAAAATACTTGCCACAAAAACCCTATAAAAGCATAACAAAATAGCACTTTCATAAATTTGTTTATATATGGTATAATAAAAAAGCGGCACACGCAAAAAAAATTTTGTGGCGGGGGAAAGTTTTCCGCCATTGAGCGTTCAGAGTATATTTTTGCGGGTGGTGCCGTCGGATAAAAATTTAACGGATAAAATTATGTACGAAAGAAATTTAAGCGGTAACGAATTCCGCGCTCTGCTAGCGGGCGGTCTGGGAATGCTGAAAAATAACGCCGAGGAGATAAATGGGTTGAACGTGTTTCCCATTCCCGATGGCGACACGGGCGACAATATGGTATCAACGCTTGCGGGCGGTCTGCGTGCGCTCGGCTCCGGTGAGGAGTCGTTCGGCCTGGCTGCGGAGCGTGCGGCGGAGGGAATGCTGCTCGGCGCGCGCGGAAATTCGGGCGTAATTCTTTCGCAGATGTTTTCAGGAATTGCAAAGAGCGTTCGCGGCAAGACGTATGCCGATGTGTCAGACATTGCCCGCGCGTTTAAAGAGGGCACCTCTTTTGCATATTCCTCGCTCACAACTCCCGTGGAGGGCACAATTTTAACGGTAATGCGCCTTGCGGGCGAGTATGCCGCGGCCAGAGTCAGCGCGGAAAGCACGGTTGAGAGCTATTTTGCCGACTACGAGAGAGAGGCGCAGAGAGCTTTGGAAGGCACTCCCGAACTTCTGCGCGTACTCAAGGAGGCGGGCACGGTGGACAGCGGCGGTGCGGGACTTGTTGCCATTATACGCGGCTTTCTGTCCGTCATGCGCGGCGGCGCACAGACATACGATGCGTCTGCGGAAGTGCAGCACTCCGCGCCCGATATTTCTCTTTTCACTTCAGAAAGCGAGCTCACGTTTGGTTATTGTACGGAATTTCTGCTCCGTCTGACGCATAAAAAGACTGACCTTTCAACCTTTTCCATAGACGAATTCCGCAGTCGGCTCAGCGAGCTGGGCGAATCTGTCGTGGCGTTCAGACAGGACAGCATAGTAAAAGTACACATACACGTAACCGAGCCCTGGCGCGTTTTGAGGTATGCGCAGAGTTTCGGCGAGTTTCTCACTTTAAAAGTGGAAAATATGAACATACAGCACAGCGAGGCGGAGAGAAAGAGCGAGCCTTCATTCCGCAGACGCGGCGTGCGCAGACCGTACGGCGTTGTTGCCGTAGGTTGCGGAGAGGGAATGTGCGCGGCCTATAAGGAGCTCGGCGCAGACGTCGTGATAGACGGCGACAAGTACGGCAATCCTTCGGTGGAACTTCTGCTCAGGGCGATAGACGCAGTCAATGCGGAGTGCGTATATCTTCTTCCCGACAACTCAAATGTCATAATAGCCGCCGAGGGAGCGGCCTCGATGTGCCGCGGCAGTAAGGTAATGGTGCTGCCCACGCACAACTGCGGCGAGGGTTACATAGCGCTGTCCGCGCTGGACTGCGTGAGCGGCGACGACGAGGCGATATTCGCCGCAATGACGGAAGAGATTTCACATTCGGCGAGCGGTGCGGTGGCGCGTGCCGTGCGCAATGCGGGAATGAACGGCGTAAACGTCAGCGAAAACGATTACATAGCCATATCCGATAAAAAGATAATGCTCTCTGCAAAGACCAAGGTTGAAGCGGCCGAAGGTCTTGCCCGCGGGCTGGGTGCGGAGGAATGTGACTTCATAATAGTATTTTACGGCGCCGACGCTGATGCGGGGGAGCGGGCAGAGTGCAAAAAACGCTTTGCCGAATCTTTCCCTTCGGCAGAGTACTATGAAATAGACGGCGGCCAGAAAACTTACGATTTTATAATAGTCGTGCAGTAAAAATTCAAGTATACATACGGCGACAAAACGGTTAAGGAGGATAAAATGAAAGATTATGTTATAGTAGGCGATTCCTGCTGTGACCTTGAAAGGGTGGTGCGCGAAAAGTATGGCATAGACTATATCCCCATGCGCATAATATACGGCGAAACGGATATTCCCGCCAGCCTGGACTGGGAGCACATTCCCTCCAAAGATTTTTACAATATGATGCGTGAAGGCGTGCGTTTTCACACCGCGCTGATAACCACGGATGAATTCATAGAGGCGTTTGAAAAGTACATAAAGGAAGATAAGGACATAATTTACATTGCCTGCTCTTCGGCGCTCTCAAATTCGTATAACAAAAGTCTGCCCGCGCGGGATGAGTTGCTTAAAAAGTATCCCGAAAGCAAAATTTACTGCATAGACAGCCGCAACGCCTGCCTCGGTCAGGGACTTATACTTCTCACCGCGTCCGACCTTCGTTTTGAGGGCAAGAGTATAGACGAGGTTGCGCAGTATATCGAGGCGCACAAGCAGGAAGTAAACCAGCTTGCCACAGTTGAAAATCTCAATTATCTCAAAAGAGCGGGCAGGGTTAGCACGACGAGCGCGGTATTCGGCGGACTTCTGCAGGTAAAGCCGATAATAATTTCCGATGTGGACGGTCAGAATGTTGCCGTGGAAAAGGTAAAGGGTCGCAAAAATTCGCTCATACGGCTTGCCGATTTGTTCAAAGAAAACTATCGCGAAAATCCCCATCAGCGCGTAATAATCGTTCACGCCGACTGTCAGGACGGGGCGGAGGAGCTGAGGGAGCTGGTTGAAGAGCGTCTGCCAGATAAGTCCCTGCCTGTCTATGTCGTAGGCATAGGTCCGATAATAGGTTCCACCGTCGGCCCCGGCACTCTGGGCATTTATTTCTACGGCAAGGAAGTAACTTATAAAAACGCCAAGTAATAAATAATTTTGTTTTCCGTGCGAGGGCTGCGTACAAAGCTTTTAGTTAATAAGCTGCTTTCTGCCTGCGCGCTGGCGCACGTAAAGTCGGTATTATATATAATAATGAAAATAGAGTTTGATCTTCCTAAAAAGAAACAGCCCATATTCTGGCTGTTCAAAGGTTTTTCGCGCATATTCATAAGAAAGGCGCGCGTGGTGTATACGGGCAGCAAGCCTGAAGGAAGCTGTCTGTACCTTGCCAATCACGCCAACAAGCTCGGACCAATGGTGTACTGTCTGTACTACCCCGAATATCACGTCAACTGGGGCGCAAGTCCCATGCTCGGCAAGTATGGCGAAAGGTTCCGTTACCTGCGCGATGTTTTGTATATTCAAAAGAACGGTTCGCCGCGCTGGCTTGCCTCGTTCAGAGCCTTTTTCGAAGCTTTCTTTTCGTCCTTTATTTACAAAGGAATGAAGTTCCTGCCCACGTATACAGATGGCAGGCTTATGCACACGGTGAAAAAGAGCGTGGACATTCTCGGCGAGAACATACCGATTATGATATTCCCCGAAAATTCCGAAGAGGGGTATAAGGACGAACTTACATCTTTCTTCCCCGGGTTCGTGCTGGTTGCAAAGGGGTACAAGAGAAGATACGGCAAGGATGTGCCAATGCGCCCCGTGTACTACTGCAAGAAAAAGAGAATAATAGCGGTAGGGGAGGAGTGTTTTTTAAGCGACTTTGAAGGCGGCAAGGAGCAGGTAGCCGAGGCTATGCGCTTAAAGGTCAACGAGCTGTACCGCCGCATTATCTCTGGCGAGTTCGACAAGCAAAAAAACTGAAATTCCTTCAATATGAAACAGAGCGGGGCGATTAGTTTGCTCCGCTTTTTTTTCGGGTGTATTATGAGCTGTGCGCGTCTGACACGTATTTTTACGGTTGGTAAACGCAATATAACCATCAGATTATTGCTTAATATCGCCGCGTTAAAAATTTTTTACATTCAAGGTGAAATTTATCGCTCTGAAAATATTGATTATCAGATTATTTTGTGCTATAATCGCTATCGAAAGACAAGCGGCGGCAGTATTGACGTAAGGTTTCATAAAAAACCGCCGCAGCGAATTTTTAAACGGAGGAACACAAAATGCAATATTCAAAAGACGTTGAAAATATGATTTGTGTTGCCAAGGGCGTTTCGGGCAGATTCGAACACGGTCCCGCTCCCATACCCGAAGAAGGGCAGTGGATTCAGGCAAAAGAAATCAAAGATATCAAAGGTCTTACCCACGGCGTAGGTTGGTGCGCTCCTCAGCAGGGTGCATGCAAGCTGACGCTCAACATAAAGGACGGCATAATCGAAGAGGCCCTCGTAGAAACCATAGGCTGCTCTGGCATGACCCATTCTGCAGCAATGGCTTCGGAAATTCTTCCCGGCAAAACCGTACTCGAAGCGCTCAACACCGACCTCGTGTGCGACGCAATAAACACCGCAATGCGCGAACTCTTCCTTCAGATAGCATACGGCAGAAGCCAGTCTGCATTCTCTGAAGGCGGCCTTGTAATCGGCGCAGGCCTTGAAGACCTTGGCAAGGGCCTTCGTTCCCAGGTTGGTACCATGTACGGCACCAAGTTAAAGGGCACCAGGTATCTTGAAATGGCAGAAGGCTATGTTCTTGCAATGGCTCTCGATAAGAACAACGAAGTATGCGGCTACAAGTTCGTTTCCCTCGGCAAGATGACCGACTTCATAAAGAAGGGTCTTACCCCCAACGAGGCATACGAAAAATCTATCGGCACCTACGGCAGGTACACCAAGGAACAGGGCGCCGTTAAGCATATCGACCCCAGGACTGACAAGGAGGTTGACTAACAATGGCACTTTTTGAAGGATTCGAAAGAAGGGAAAAGAAAATATTAGGCGTACTCAAAGAATACGGCATCAACAGCATTGAAGAATGCAAAGACATCTGCCTTTCCAAGGGCGTTGATTGCGAAAAGATAGTACGCGGCACCCAGCCCATCTGCTTCGATAACGCCGTATGGGCATACACCGTAGGCGCGGCAATCGCTATAAAGAAGGGCTGCACCAAGGCATATGACGCAGCTGCTGCAATAGGCATCGGCCTTCAGAGCTTCTGCATCCCCGGCTCCGTTGCCGAAAACAGAAAAGTTGGTCTCGGCCACGGCAACCTCGGCGCAATGCTTCTTCACGACGATACAGATTGCTTCTGCTTCCTTGCAGGTCACGAATCTTTCGCGGCTGCAGAGGGCGCAATCAAAATTGCAGAAAACGCAAACAAAGTACGCAATAAACCTTTAAGAGTTATCCTCAACGGTCTCGGCAAGGATGCGGCTTATATCATTTCCAGAATCAACGGCTTCACCTATGTGAAGACCCAGTTCGATCCTTATACCGAAACGGTTAAGGTTACCGATACCGTTGCATTCTCCGATGGCAACCGCGCTAAGGTAAAGTGCTACGGCGCAGATTCCGTTCCCGAAGGCGTTGCAATCATGAAGATGGAGAACGTTTCCGTATCCATCACCGGTAACTCCACCAACCCCACACGCTTCCAGCACCCCGTTGCAGGTACCTACAAGAAGTGGTGCGTAGAAAACGGCAAAAAGTACTTCTCGGTTGCATCCGGCGGCGGCACGGGCAGAACTCTGCATCCCGATAACATGGCTGCAGGTCCCGCAAGCTACGGCATGACCGATACGATGGGCAGAATGCATTCCGACGCGCAGTTCGCAGGTTCGTCCTCCGTACCCGCACACGTTGAAATGATGGGTCTCATCGGTATGGGCAACAACCCCATGGTAGGCGCAACGGTTGCCGTTGCAGTTGCCGTACAGGAAGGCATGACCAAGTAATAAAACGTAATATATTACAGTCTTTCAGACGGCCGCGGGTATGTCCCGCGGCCGCCTTTTGCATATTCTGCAGCAAAGCTGAAAAATCTTGCGTTTTTACATCATATCGCGGCTGTGTCTTCAAAATTTTGCCATGGCTGACAAAACTTTTTGTTTACAGCCGAAAAAAATGTATTATAATTAAATAGTATTATTATAGTAAAAAATATGCCGCTCTGTGTTTTTTCGCATGGCGCATAAATCTATCGTACGCTCTGAAAGGTGACATATGCTCTGTACTCGCTGCAAAAAGAAAGAGGCAACAAAAATTTTCATAGAGATGGTCAACGGAAAAAAGGTGGGCTACAGCTACTGCGACAAGTGCTATGCCGAAATGTTCGGCGACCTTAACTCTTCGCTTGACAGCGACGTGCTGGATGGCATACTCGACCAGCCCAAGCGCAAGCGCGTAAATGTCTGCCCCATGTGCGGAATGACCTATTCAGAGTTTGAACGTACGGGGCTTTTAGGCTGCGCCGTATGTTACGATGTGTTCAAGGAAAACCTTATGCCGTATATAGAGCGCATACAGGGCAAGGTTGAACACGTAGGCAAAGTGGGACAGGACGCCCGCGAGCAGGAGCTTACCCGCAAACTTTCAAAGTTGCAGGAGGCGCTTGAAAAGGCCGTCCGCGAGAAGAGGTATCCCGATGCCGAAAAGATAAATGCGGAAATATTTGAAGTACGCAAGCGCATTGCAGGCGGGGAGGGCGAAGGTGGAAAACATTGAAGATGCAACCCTGGTTTCTACGCGTATCCGTCTTGCGCGCAACCTCGACGGCTACCCTTTTCCCTCGCATCTGAAGGACGAAAAGCAGGCAAAGGAGATAATAAGGCTGGTATCTTCAGGTCTGAACCGCCTTGCCGACTTCAAGCTCTACTATATGGACGCCATAAGCGACTGGGAGGCCAATCGCCTTAAAGATAATCACCTGATAAGCCCGGGACTGATAGCGCGCAAACGTTCTGCGGCCGCCCTCATAAACGACGACCAGAGCATTTCCGTAATGATAAACGAGGAGGACCACCTCCGCGAACAGTGCATAGTAAAGGGACTGCACTTAAAGCACGCCTACGACATTATCTCTGAAATAGATAACAAGATAGGCCGCACCATAAAGTTTGCATATGACGAGCAGCTTGGCTATCTCACGGCCTGCCCCACAAATCTCGGCACGGGAATGAGGGCGTCGGTAATGCTCTTTCTTCCCGCGATTACGCTGAACGGTTCCATGCCGGAGCTTGTCAGCAGAATATCCCGTCTGGGACTCACCGTGCGCGGAATTTACGGCGAGGGCAGCGATGCGGAAGGGTATATGTACCAGGTCAGCAACGAAGTAACTCTCGGCGTAACAGAAGAATATATAATCTCGCAGGTGGACGAAGTTGCCCGCACAATCTGCAGAATAGAAAAAGCCGAGCGCAAGAAACTTGCCACGGGAAAAAATCAGATAGCCGTAAAGGATAAGTGTCTGCGCGCCTACGGAATAGCCACCAATTGTGCGGTTATGTCCTCGGGCGAGCTTGCAACCCTTGCGGCGGACATAAAGCTTGGCGCTTGTCTTGGTTTTCTGCCAATAACAAAAGTTTCCGCGCTTGATGACATAGTGGCGGGCATGCGCCCGTACAATATCCCCAAGGAAAAGGCACGCACCGCGGCGGAACGCGATGTTTTCCGTGCGGAATATGCTTCAGCCGCAATAAGAAGGCTTGCCGGGGAAAGATAGCATTGACGGGCACATATGCCCAAACTATTGCCCGTTTCAATACTTAGTAAGGAGGAAAAACTACCATGGAAGAATTTGGAAAATTCACATCCAATCTGGTTGAAGTAATAGAAAAAGCCGAACGCGCCGCCAACCTTTTCGGCAGCAGCTACATCGGCAGCGAACATATAGTTTTCGCAATGCTGAACACCCCCCAGTGCACGGCGTGCAAAATAATGCAGTCGTGCAACATAGACGAAGCGCCTTACCGCGCATTTTTCACTCACTCCATTGACCCCGATTCTAACATAAAGGGCTTTACGCCCAGAACCAAGCACATGCTCATGAAGGCGGTTGAACTTGCCGTTGAACAGGGCGGAGACGATGCCCTTGCGGGTACGGAACATATGCTGTATGCCGTAATGTCTGAGCCCACCTGCCTTGCAATGCGCATTTTCAACGCAATGGGCGTAAATCTCACCCAGCTTGCCTCCCGTGTGGAGATGGCTCTGCACGAAGGGCATAAAGAGGAGGAGTCTGACTTTGAAGAGAGCAACCCGTTTGCCAGTTTCTTTGCCGGTTTAGGCGAAAAGCAGCGTCCCGCCGCGCAGCGTGCGGGTAAGTCTGATCCGCTCGGCGGCGAGATTGAAAAGTACGGCGTAAACCTCACGCAGAAGGCGCGCGAGGGCAAAATTGACCCCGTGATAGGCAGAAAAAAGGAAATAGACAAGATAATTCAGGTGCTTTCCCGCCGTACAAAGAACAACCCCGTGCTTATAGGCGAGCCCGGCGTAGGCAAATCTGCGGTAGTCGAGGGGCTTGCCCAGGCCATAGTCAACAACGAGGTCCCCGACCTTTTAAAGAACAAAATAGTGTTTTCGCTTGACCTTGCAAGCATGGTCGCGGGTTCAAAGTACCGCGGCGACTTTGAAGAGAGACTTAAAAACGCCATCAACGAAGTAAAAAACAAGGGCAACGTAATACTTTTCATAGATGAAATTCACCAGATAGTCGGCGCAGGCGCTACCAGCGACGGCAGTATGGACGCTGCGAACATATTAAAGCCCATGCTTGCCCGCGGCGAGTTGCAGACAATAGGCGCAACCACTCTGGAAGAGTACAGAAAGTACATCGAAAAGGACGCCGCGCTCGAACGCCGCTTCACTCCCGTGCAGGTTGACGAACCGTCGGTGGAAGATACGGTGGAAATTCTCCGCGGTCTGCGCGATAAGTACGAAGCGCACCATAAAGTTGTAATAACAGACGAGGCCATAATCGCGGCGGCCACTCTCTCGGACAGATATATAACCGACAGGTACCTTCCCGACAAGGCCATTGACCTCATTGATGAGGCCGCGTCCCGTGCGCGTCTCAACAGCTACAATATGCCTTCCGCCGTAAAGGAGCTTGAAGATAAGCTCAAGCGCCTCAGCATGGAAAAGCAGAAGGCTGCCAAGGACGAAAATTACTCGCAGGCGCAGAAACTTGTAGATGAAATAAATGCCGTTCAGCAGCAAATCAACACGGCCAAAAAGGACTGGAAGGGCGGCACTCAGACCAATGCTCCCAGCATAGGCTCGGAAGAGATTGCAGATATCGTCAGCGGCTGGACGGGTGTGCCCGTAACCAAACTCACCGAGGCGGAGAGCGAAAAGCTTTTGCACCTGGAAGAAAATCTGCATAAGCGCATAATCGGCCAGGACGAAGCCGTATCGGCTGTCGCGCGCGCCATACGCAGGGCGAGGGCGGGACTCAACGAACCCAACAAGCCCATCGGTTCGTTCATATTCGTAGGTCCCACGGGCGTTGGTAAGACCGACCTTGCCAAGGCGCTTGCGGAGTGTATGTTCGGCGACGAAAAGCTTATGATAAGACTGGATATGTCGGAGTATATGGAAAAGCACACAGTATCCAAACTTATCGGCGCGCCTCCCGGATATGTCGGCTACGATGAAAGCAACGGCGGTCAGCTTACCGAAAAGATAAGGCGCAAGCCCTACTCTGTCGTGCTGTTCGACGAGATTGAAAAGGCGCACCCCGACGTATTCAACATACTGCTCCAGATACTCGATGACGGCCGCCTTACTGACAGCAAGGGCAGGGTTATAAACTTCAAGAATACCATAATAATAATGACGTCAAACGTAGGCGCCAGCCAGATTAAAAAAATGTCCAACTTCGGTTTCCGCAGTGACGAGGATGACGGCTACACAGATATGCGCGAAAATATTATGGAGGCTTTGCGCGAACAGTTCAAGCCCGAATTTCTGAACAGACTGGACGACATAATAATTTTCCGCAAGCTCACCCGCGAAGAGCAGGGCAGAATATGCGAAAAGATTATCGATGGCTTGCAGCGCAAGCTGAGCGCAAAGTGCATATCGCTTAAAATCACGCCTTCCGCAATGGATAAATTGCTTGAAGAGGGGTACAGCGAAGAGTACGGCGCCCGTCCCATGAAGAGAGTGGTGCAGAAGCGCATAGAGGATCGTCTTTCTGATGAAATTCTTGCGGGACGCGTTCTTCCCGGCGAACTTGTTACTGTAAACGTCAACAAGGACGGCGAGTTTGTGTTCAAGTCTGAACGCGTAAACGCCGAATAATTCAATTTATATACAGTTGGCGCGACAGAAATGCCGCGCCAACTGTTTTTTGTTTCAATAAATTTGCCCGAATGGCCATAATGTGATAAAATATTCTTATAATTCCGTATGGAAGAGAGAATATGACATTTCACAATCTGTTTTTTAAGTTTATTGACGTATGGTATGACCGCTTTCAGAACAGCCGCCGCGGTTACAAGTTTGAAAACGTAGCGTGCATCGTTTTTTCAGATATAGTATACGATTCAGCTGACCCTGAAACGTGCAGGCTTGATTTGTATCGTCCCGCCGCGTCAGAAAATGCTGTTTTGCCCGTGGTGTTTTATCTTCACGGCGGCGGGTTTGAGGCGGGCGACAAGCATTGCCGCCGCGCACTCAGCAGATGGCTTGTGTCCCTCGGGTATGCCGTGGTCAACGTAAATTACGGCCTTGCCCCTGCGTATAAATTTCCCTCACAGCAAATACAGCTTGCGCGTGCACTCAACTGGGTGGAGGCGAATGCCGCAGAATACGGTCTTGACCTTGCAAAGATGGTGATTGCGGGTGACAGTGCGGGCGGATATTATGCCGCAATGCTTGCACATATGTGCACGGACGAAAGTTTGCAGTTGCGTCTGGGTGTGAAACTTTGCTCAAAGTTCGGCGCGGCAATATTCAATTGTGCCGTGTACGATTTTTACAGCCTTGCAACGCGCAAAATACTGTTTAACCTCGGTAAATACATATATTACGACATAACGGGCGCACGGCCTGAACAGCAGAACGATTATGAGTGGAGGCAATTGCTCTCTCTGCCCGAACTTATAACCAAGGACTTTCCGTCGTCGCTTATAATCTGGTCAGAGCGCGATATTCTGTGCTGTGGTCAGGCGGAGATTATGCTTGCGGCAATGCGCGAAAAAGGCCTTGATTTTACTGAGTATCACTCGTCAAAGCAAAGAGATAATCATTGTTTTTCGCTTATGTGGAAGGGTGACGCGGCGCACCGTGCAAACCAGCTCATACGCGACTTTTTAATAAACTTTAAAGACAATAAATGAAAAAAGTCGGCAATATATTTCACCACATTTTTTGTGCCGGAGGTTTGTAAAAATATCAGAATTTCGTATGATATCATAAAACAGGCTGTAAATATGACTGATAAGGAGGATAACCATTGCATAAACAGCGGGGCAAATAATGTATGATACAGATTAAAAAAAATAATCAATGCGTTAATTATATAAGCAAATATTAAGCGGCGGTCGTATGGGCCGCCGCTTTTCTGTATCATAGTGCTTTATGTCCGTTGACAGCGCTTACCGCTTGTCCGTCGGCGAAAAAATCTTTTCGCATAAGCTTTTGCCGTGTGCACAAACTATATTTTAAATGAGTACTCAGCCTTACTTGCAACCGATATATTTTTATCTTTTGAATTAGTTGTAAACCGGTACTTTACCACTATATATTGTGGTAGGTAAAAATTTACAAAACAAAATACGGAAAAACCCTTGACTTATTTCAAAGCGGCTGATATAATCGGAAATGTAATAAATAAGCTCGTCGCAACTGACGAAAACAATGCGGAAGTTAAAACCGCAGGGGAGCGGCGGAGTTGTAAGGTTTTATGTCGTTCGTCTGGGCAGTTTGTATATCGCTGTGCCTGCATTTTGGGTATGCGGTATAACTTAACGGCCTTTTTTTCGGCCTTTTATGGCGGAAATCAGACGGCGACAATTTTTTCGGTTCGTTAAAAGGGCATCAGTATGTTGGGAAGAATTCATTCTTTCGAAAGTTTCGGCACCGTGGATGGTCCCGGCATCCGTTTTGTGGTGTTTATGCAGGGATGTCCGCTCAGGTGCAAGTACTGTCACAATCCCGATACGTGGAATTTATCGGGCGGAACGCAGTATACTGCCGAGCAGGTTGCGCAAAACGCTCTGCGCTATAAAAAGTACTGGCGCGGTGGCGGCGGAGTAACCGTATCGGGCGGGGAGCCGCTTCTGCAGATAGAGTTTGTAACCGAGCTGTTCGGCATACTCAAAAAAGAGGGCGTTCATTGCGCGGTGGATACGTCGGGAATGACATTCAATCCCGAAAGCGCGCAGAGCGTGGAAAAGCATACAGCTTTAATCGGCGTTGCGGATCTTTTTCTGCTGGACATAAAGCACATTGACCCTCAGGGGTGCAGACGTCTTACGGGATTTGACAACAAAAACGAACTTGCCTTTGCCAAATTTCTTTCGGAAAACGGAAAGGATATCTGGATAAGGCAGGTGCTTGTCCCCGGTATTACCGACGGGGAGGAGTACTTAAACCGCACGCGCGAATTTATCGATACTCTTTCCACGGTAAGGCGTGTGGAGGTACTTCCCTACCACACAATGGGAGAGGTAAAGTATAAAAATCTGGGCATAGATTATCCGCTTGCGGGCGTAAAACCGCCCGAAAAGGAGATTGTCGAGCGCGCAAAAGCAATACTCGGCGCACGCTGAAATCTTTGCAATGCGGTGCGGATAAATAAAATTGCCCCGCACATATGCCTCAAATACTCCAATTTTTAAGGAAAATATATGGCAAAACTTTTTACTGAAAACGGTCTCTGCCTTGTGGAAATAGGCGGTTCGGCCTGCGCGGGATGCCATCAGCTCATGCCTGCGGCAAGGCAGGCTGCGGCAAACGCAGACATACCCTTTTACTACTTTGACGAAAGCGAGGCGGAAAGCCTTATAAAGGAATGGGATGTAACTTCCGTTCCCTCGCTGTTCCTTGTCGAAGGGGGCAACCCCTTTGCCGAGGCTCACGGCTACCAGCCTCAGGAAATACTCGATATCTGGATAGAATATAAATTACAGGAGCATAAAAATGGCAAATGAAAACATGCGCCCCGAATGGGAGGGCTTTGTCTTTGGCAAATGGAGCGATGACGAAGTAAACGTACGCGACTTTATTCAGCGCAACTATACCCCTTACGAGGGTGACGACAGCTTTCTTGCGCCTGCAACCGAGGCCACCAAAAAGCTTTGGGACAGGATAATGGAACTCTCCGCAGAGGAGCGTAAGGCGGGCGGCGTACTCAAGGCCGATACGTCCGTTGTTTCCACGCTTACCTCGCACGGCGCGGGTTATATAGATAAGGACCTTGAAAAGATTGTAGGTCTGCAGACGGACGAACCTTTCAAGCGTTCGCTTCAGCCTTTCGGCGGCATAAAAATGGCGGAACAGGCCCTCAATATGTACGGCTATGAAATAGCTCCCGAAATCAAGGAGATATTCACCAAATACCGCAAGACTCATAACGACGGCGTCTACGATGTGTATACTCCCGAAATGCGCCTTGCCCGCCGC
>DVMA01000002.1 GCA_018715195.1 Candidatus Coproplasma excrementavium
GCGGAGATAGCGCAGGAGCAAGGCGGAACTGAAATAAGCGGACTCAGCGCCGACAGCACGAAGGTGAAAAAGGGAGATTTGTTCTTCTGTTACAGAGGGGAAAAGTTTGATTCGCACAGCTGTGCGGGTAAAGTTGCGGTCGCGGGAGCGGCGGCGCTGGTATGCGAACGCAGACTGGACTGCCCGCTGCCCCAGCTTATTGTAAAGGACGGAAGGGCGGCGGTTGCCGCCGCCGCAAAGTTTTTCTACGGCGACGCCTGCGACAAGCTTAAAATTGTCGGGGTCACGGGCACCAACGGCAAGACCACCACAACGTATATGCTCGCCTCGGTATTCCGTGCGGCGGGCAAGTCGGTGGGGGTAATAGGAACGCTCGGCATATCGTTCGCGGGCAGATTCATCTCCCCCGAACTCACCACGCCCGACCCTATTTTTCTGCACTGCATATTCCGCGAGATGGCGGAAAGCGGCGTGGAGTACGTGTTTATGGAAGTTTCCGCGCACGCGCTGTACTTTGACAAGGTTGCGGGCATACATTTCGAGGCGGGCATATTTACCAACTGCACGCAGGACCACCTGGACTTTTTCGGCAATATGAAGGAGTATTCCGAGTGCAAGAAAAAGCTCTTTCTCGGCGGGCGGTGCAGGTATTCGGTTATAAATTCCGACGACGCCCTCGGCAGGGAAATAATGCGCTTTGCACCTTCCCCCGTGACGTACGGACTTAAAAATCCCGCCGATGTCTTTGCCGTGAACGTGGAGGAGAGCATAACGGGCGTGAAGTTCGTGCTAAACCTTTTCGACGAGCTTTATGAAATCCGTCTCGCCCTTCCCGCGGAGCACAACGTATACAACGCGATGGCGGCGGCCGCCTTTGCAAAGGTTGCGGGCATAGGCACGGAAACAATTGCAAGAGGTCTGAAATCGCTCAAATGCGTGCCGGGCAGACTGGAGCGTGCGGGAAGTTATAACGGCGCAGACATCTTCGTTGACTTTGCGCATACTCCCGACGGACTGGAAAAGTCTCTGCAGGCACTCAAAAAGCTGTGCCGCGGCAGGCTCTACTGTCTGTTCGGGTGCGGCGGCAACAGAGATAAGTCAAAGCGGCCGCTTATGGGCGCGGTTGCGGCAAAGTATGCCGACTTTATAGTAATTACCTCCGATAACCCGCGCTATGAGGATCCGTACGACATAATCACGCAGATAGAGGAGGGGGTAAAACCTTCGGGCAAGGCGTATGTCACCGTAACCGACCGCGAAACGGCCACCGAGTACGCCGTGGGACTTCTGCGCGAGGGCGACATTCTGCTTGTCGCGGGCAAGGGCGGCGAAACATATCAGGAGGTCATGGGTATAAAACACAGCTATAATGACAATACAGTCATAAAAAACATAATAAGCTGAAAATAAATGAAAATGGCATACGCCGCCACGCTTGCGGCATTCTTCATTTCGCTTGCGCTTCTGCTTGCGATAACCCCGCTGCTGCGCAGGCTCAAAGCGGGGCAATATATACTCGGCTACGTAAAGGAGCATAAGAACAAGAGCGGCACGCCCACAATGGGCGGGCTGGCTTTTGTGTGTGCGGCGACAATAGTTTCGCTGTGCTTTTGCGGAGTTAATTCAACCACGGTAAACCTTACGCTGGTAATCACCGCGGGCTATTGTCTCATAGGCTTTGCGGACGACTTTTTAAAAATTTACCGCAAGGAAAACCTGGGGCTCAGGCCGTACCAGAAGATAATTTTTCAGTGCGCGATAGCGGCGATAGCGGCGGCGTACTGCTACGTCAACAAGCTCACGCTGCTGAACATTCCGTTCACGCACATAACGGTGGACATAAGCTGGGGCATAATACCGCTTGCTGTGTTTGTCTTTCTCTCGGCGGTCAACTGCGTAAACCTCACCGACGGACTGGACGGGCTTGCTGGCGGCACATCGCTTGCGTATCTCGCGGCGTTCGGCGTAATGCTCATCGGCTCGGGTTCAGACCTCGGCACGGTAAGTCTTGCAATGTGCGGCGCGCTGGGAGCTTTTTTGCTGTTCAACACCAACAGGGCCTCCGTGTTTATGGGCGATACGGGTTCGCTTGCCCTCGGCGCGCTGATAAGCTGCGTTTCCGTCTTTTCGCGGAACGCGCTGTATATACCCGTAATCGGCATAATGTTCGTAATTTCGGGAATATCTGTAATTATTCAGGTAATATACTATAAACGGACAAGGCGCCGAATCTTTTTAATGGCGCCCGTTCATCATCATTTTCAGATGAAGGGGTTTGCGGAGAGCAAAATTTCCTACGCATACTTTGCCGTGACGGCGGTGGCGGGGCTTCTTTGTCTGGCTTTTGCGTGAGGTAATCCGTTGTATTTTAAAAATCAGAAATTTTTGGTTGCAGGTATGTCCAAATCGGGCGAAAGCGCCGCCCGTTTTCTCCTGAAAAGGGGTGCGGAAGTCTATCTCTATGACGATGTGGTCAGCGACAAGATATCCGCGCTTGTCGCCTCGCTTGAAGAACTGGGCGCGCACGGCGTGGACGCCGAGGGACTGGAAAGGGCGGTAAGCATATGCGATGTGCTCGTGCTCAGCCCCGGGATACCTATTGACCATTCGCTTGCGGTAAGTTTTCGCAGACAGGGCAAGAACATAATCGGGGAGGAGGAGCTGGGCGCGCTCTATCTGCGCGCAACGGCGGTGGCCGTCACGGGCACTAATGGCAAGACTACAACCGTTTCCATGATAAACGACATTCTCTGTGCGGACGGCAAGCACAGCATAATGTGCGGCAACATAGGCAATCCGCTTGCAAACGAGGTGGAACAGCTTGGCTTTGACGACTTTGCCGTGATAGAGGTGTCCTCCTTTCAGCTGGAAACGTTGTCCGATCTGCGGCCGCACGTCGCCGTCATAACCAACATAACGGAAGACCATCTGAACAGGCACTACAACATGGAAAATTACATATTTCTCAAGGGAAAACTGCTCAGAAATCTTCGCGGCAGCGAGTACGCCGTGCTCAACTACGACGACCCGATAGTGCGTGCCTTTGCCGAAAAAGTGCGCTGCAAAGTAATATTCTTTTCCATGGAACAGCGCACGGACGGGGTATGGTGCGACAACGGCGCTGTCTACTGTGAGGGCGAGCGGCTCTTTTCCGTCACCGATATGAAGACGGAGGGCAGGCACAACGTATATAACGCTCTCGCCGCGATTGCCGTGGCGGAGGCGATGGGAATAAATCTGCAGACGGCGGCAAAGGCGGTATGCGCTTTCCGCGGAGTGCGCCACAGAATAGAGACGGTGTGCGAGCGCGACGGAGTAACATACATAGACGACAGCAAGGGCACCAACGTGGACGCGGCTGTCAAGGCCGTGGAGAGCATGCGGCGGGACACGGTGATACTGCTCGGCGGCAAGGATAAGGGCTACGAATACTATGAGCTGTTCAGAAAACTCAAGGAAAGTCGCGTTGTGCACGCGGTGCTGTACGGCGAAAACCGTTTCCGTCTGCTCTCTGCCGCGCAGGAGGCGGGGTTTGCCGAAATTTCGCTCTGCACCGACTTCGAAATGGCGGTAAAGATAGCCGAACACACGGCAAAGGCGGGGCAGAATGTCCTGCTCAGTCCTGCAAGTTCAAGCTTTGACGAGTTCTCGGGCTACGAAGAGCGCGGTGACAGATTTGCCAGCATGGTGAGGGGCGAGTAAGTGAAATTTGCTGCCGTCCTGAAGAGGGACGCTCCCTCGCGCGGGGGCGACATCTCGCTGATAGTGTGCGTATGCCTTATGGTTGTCTTTGGATGCGTTATGATATATTCCGCAAGCAGCTATGTGGGCAAGGTGCAGTACGGCGACAGTTTTTACTTTGTAAAAAAGCAGGTGCTCGGCGCGGTTGCGGGCGGAGCGCTTATGGTCTTTTTCTGCTTTTTCCCGTATAAAAAACTGGAAAAATTCAGGTACATAGCCATAGCCGTGGCGGTGGTGCTGCTTGCGCTCGTATTTGTCCCGGGCGTGGGCGTAACCAATTACGGCGCTACCCGCTGGATAGGTTTCGGCGGACTTACCATTCAGCCCTCGGAAATTGCCAAGTATGCCTTCGCGCTGTTTGCGGCGGCATATTTTTCAAAGAATGCAAAAAAAGTCCGCACCGTCCGCGGAGTGTTGCCCGTGCTCGGTGTGGGCGCTCTGCTGTGCGTGCTCGTCATACTCGAACCGAATATGTCAATCACAATGTGCCTCGGAATGCTGATGCTTGCGCTGGTATTTTTAAGCGGGGCAAATTTAAAGACGTTTGCCATAATTTTGGTGCCGTGCATACTTGCCGTGCCCGCGCTGATTATTGCCGAACCGTACAGACTGCAACGACTTTCGGCCTTTCTCGACCCGTGGTCATCCCCGCAGGACGAGGGGTATCAGCTCATACAGTCGCTTTATGCGCTCGGCGGAGGCGGACTGTTCGGGGTGGGACTTTTTAATTCCGCGCAGAAGTACAGATTTCTGCCCTTTGCCGAAAGCGACTTCATTCTCTCCGTTATGGGGGAGGAGCTGGGCTTTTTCGGACTTCTGATTTTTTTTGCCGCCTGCGCATTCATCGTGTGGCGCGGACTCAGAATTGCCCGCCGCTGCGCTGACAGATTCGGCTATCTTCTCGCCGCGGGCTTCACTCTCGTTTACGGAATTCAGGTAGTGGTCAACGCGCTCGTGGTGAGCGGAACCATTCCGCCTACCGGTCTGCCGCTGCCGCTTATATCCAGCGGAAACACCTCACTTGTAATAACCATGGCGTCAATGGGCGTTTTGTACAACATCTCGCGCGGGCAGGGCAGTCCCCGCCCCGTTAACATTAAAAGTGCGCGCGCCGTATAATAAAATATCATATGACACATACGGCAGACGGTTTTTCTGTGCGCAGAATGTAAGGCGGAGGCGGTTTCCGCCGCTCGGCATTGCGTGCGTCTGTCGGTGTGTCCGCGATTTTTTATTTTACATACCCGGAGATGATATGGATAAATATATTATAAACGGAGGGAATAAACTTTATGGCGGCGTGAAAATACAGACGGCCAAGAATTCCGTTCTGCCCATACTTGCCGCGGCGGTGCTTGCGGGCGATAAGGTGCGCATACTGAACGCTCCGCACATAACGGATGTCGCCAATATGGTGCGCATACTCGGATGTCTTGGATGCAGGTCTGTATATGAAGGTGAGGATATAATAATAGACAGCACCTGCGCCGACTGCTTTGAAATTCCCAGGGAACTTGCTCACGAGCTGCGCTCTTCGGTATTTCTGCTCGGACCGCTGATTGCGCGTTTCAAACGGGCGAGAATTGCATATCCGGGCGGGTGCGACATAGGTCTGCGTCCCGTGGACCTGCACCTGAGCGGACTAAAGCGCCTCGGCGTGAGCATACGCGAGAGCAACGGGTACATATACTGCGAATGCGAAAAACTTTGCGGCAACGAGATAATGCTCGACTGTCCCAGCGTAGGCGCAACCGAAAACATAATGCTTGCCGCCGTGCTCGCCGAAGGCGATACGGTGATAAAGAACGCCGCCCGCGAACCCGAGATAGAAGATTTGCAGAAATTTCTCAACTCGATAGGCGCAAAAGTGCGCGGCGCGGGCAGCGGTACCATAGCCGTAAGCGGAGTGAAAAAACTTGGCGGCGGCGAATTCCAGCCTATGGCCGACAGAATAGAGGCGGGTACCTTTCTCATTGCCGCGGCCATGTGCGGAGGCGAGATAGAGGCACAGGGAATAAGTTCGGAATTTATCAGTTCGCTTTTACATAAACTCAGGGAAAACGGTTGCAAAATATATTCAAAAAATGATAAAATAATTTTAAAGAGGCTGGGCGGGCTCGTTTCCGTCAAATCGATAGAAACTCAGCCCTACCCGGGTTTTCCCACCGATTTGCAGGCGCAAATGACCGCGCTTTGCTGTATCTGCCGCGGGCAGTCCATAATAACCGAAAATCTGTTCGAAACGCGCTTCAAATACGTACCCGAACTGCGGAAGATGGGCGCCGACATTACGGTAGCCGGCAGAAACGCCTTTGTGCGCGGAACGGAAAAATTCAACGGCGCAACCGTGGTTGCCTGCGATCTGCGCGGAGGAGCGGCTCTCGTGCTTGCGGCGCTTGCCGCCGAGGGCAGGAGCGAGGTGTTCGATATCTCCCATACCGACAGGGGTTACGGGATGTTCGAATACAAGCTGCGTTCGCTCGGCGCGGATATAGTGAGGGCGGCGGTATAGCCTTTGCAACAAAAAACGGAGTTCTGAATGAAGTACATAAGAAAAGCCATAGTGCTCATACTTGCGGCCGTGTTCATTGCGGCCGTGGCAATAGGACTGAGCGTGATTTTTGCCGTACGGAACATCAACGTGTTCCGCATAGACTATCAGCGGGCGGACGGCGCTCCTTCTGAGGAGTTTGAACGCGCGCTCTCATCTGTGCAGTACTCGCTCTCTGAGTTTGAGGGCAAGGCCATCGCGGGGGTGGATGAAGAGGATATCGCGGAGGCGGTCAATGCCTCGGGATATGCCGAGTTCGTCTCCTGCGAAAAAATTTATCCCTGCACGATTAACGTTACGGTGCGGGAGAGGGTGGAAATTTTTGCCGTTCCCTCCGAGGACGGTCTTACCTGGTCCGTGCTTGACAGAGATTGCAGATTCATCTCTGAAAAACGCTCCAACGCAAACAATCTGGACGGCTCGCCCAACGTGCTGCTTGAAAACATTCCAGAAGAAGATTATCAGACGGTGGCGGGGCTTGCCGAGCTTTTTGAAGAAAAATTCTCCTCTGTCCGCGCCTTTGCCGAAAGCATAACTATGGTTCCCGCCGCATTGCAGGTGGAAACAGATTCTCTCTGCATAAAGCTGCGCTGCGGGCTTACCCTTGAAATAAGGGACTACAAAAATTCTCCGCTTGAAAAGGCCGAAGCTCTCTGCACGGCTTTCGAAAGCATGCCGGACTATCTCAAACTTTCAGGCTCAATGTACTGCATGGCCTCCGCAGGCGGCGCTCTCAGAGTGGTGCTTCCCGATGGCAGCGTGGTATAATAAGGCTTTTTATCGGATATTCTGCGGCGCGCCATAAAAGGCGCGCCGCTTTTGTTTATTTGCGGCATACTCCGCACTTTTTTTTAACATTTTCTTGACATTTGCGCGACACTATTATATAATCAATACATAGTGGTATAATAAAAGTGTGTAACGATAACTTTGTATGCACACAGATTTTGCGGAGAGATTATGCTTAACAAAAGCGTTACTGTGATAGACGTACGCTCCTCCGAAATTACCGCGGTTGTCGCGGAGAGGGGAGTGAACAATATGTTCATAATAAAGAGCAGTTTTACCGCCCCTTACGACGGATATGCCGAAGGCAAATTCCTTGACGTAAACGGTTTCGGCGAGGCGCTGGCATCGGTTGTCAGACGTACTCTTGCGGCCTGCGGGGACAAGGTAAGAACTGTGTACGTCGGCGTGCCGGGCGAATTTACGCTTGTCAGGGTTACGGATAACGTAATAAGCTTTTCCTCTTTGAAAAAGGTCAGCCGTCAGGATGTGCGCGCGCTTGAAAATGCCTCTGCGCCCGCACCCGAAAAGGGACTCAGACTTATAACTTCGGGCTGCCTTTACTATGTTCTTTCCGATATGCGCAGGGTGGTTTCCCCCGTGGGGATGCTTACCGACAGTCTGCGCGGAAGGCTCTGCCACTATCTTGCAAGCACCGTCTATACCGAATGCGTGGAGAGCGTGCTCTCCCAGTTCGGCGGCATAAACAAAATAAACTTTCTGCCTGAAGTCCATGCCGAGGCAATGTATCTGATTGCGCCCGAAAAGAGGGACGAATACGCCGTATTGTTCGATTTCGGCTATATTTCCTCCACATACAGCGTAATCTGCGGCAACGGCGTTGTTTAGAGCGAAAGTTTTTCTCTCGGCGCAGGCCATCTTGCGCTGTACCTCACCGAAACTATGGAAATGCCGTACGATGTTGCGGTGGCCATGCTTGAAAAGGTCAACCTCAACTCGCGCGAGGGCGCTTCCGCCATGCTGGAGTATTCCTGGCAGGGCAAGTTCTATCGCTATCCCGCGGCCGAAGTCAAGGAAAAACTGCGCGAGGCGCTGGACGGAATATGCGAAACCATAGAGGAGTGCAGGCAGAACTTTACAGAGCGCAACACGGACTACAAAACGCTGTACGTCACGGGCGAAAGCGCGCTTAAAATAAGGGGCGCGGTCGACCACGTGAGCGGCAGACTTGTCACTAACGTTTCGGTAATAGCGCCTCAGGTTCCCTATTACGATAAACCCGAGTTCAGTTCGCTGTTCTCGCTTATGGATATGGCACTCAAAGACCGCGAGAGCCATTCTCTCTTCGGTTTTTTAAATAAATAAAAATAATTTCCTTTAATTGCAATCGTACAACGGAGGTTGAAAATGTTTAACGATAACGTGGGCAATATCGCGGGTCGCGCCAAGATTAAGGTAATCGGCGTAGGCGGCGCGGGCAATAACGCAGTAAACAGAATGCTTGAAGCGGGCATTATGTGCGCAGACTACTATGTCGTGAATACCGACAGTCAGATACTTGCGCTTTCCCCTTGCGAAAATAAAATACAGATAGGCGGAGCGCTTACCAAGGGCCTCGGCGCAGGTGCCGAACCCGAAGTAGGCAGGCAGGCCGCAGAAGAGAGCAAGGACGCGCTTACCGAAGCCGTAAGGGATACCGACCTTCTGTTCATAACGGCAGGCATGGGCGGCGGCACCGGTACGGGCGCTGCACCCGTAATAGCAAAAATTGCGCGCGACATGAAGATTCTCACCGTTGCGGTTGTCACCGAACCTTTTGCTTTCGAAGGCAAAAAGCGTATGGAAAACACCGTAAAGGGCCTTGAAAACCTCAAAAAGTATGTCGATACGCTCATCGTTATTCCCAACGATAAAATCCGTACGGTAGTTGCCAAGAATACCCCCATGAAGGAAGCTCTCCGCGTTGCGGACGAGATTTTAAAGCAGGGCATAAAGGGCATTGCCGAACTCATAGTAAACCCCGCGCTCATAAACCTCGACTTTGCGGATGTTAAAACCATTCTCAAGGACAAGGGCGTAGCCCACCTCGGCGTAGGCGTAGCTAAAGGCGAAAACAGAATAATAGAGGCGGTGCGCGTAGCCGTAAACTGCCCTCTGCTTGAAACCACCATCGAAGGCGCGCGCGGCGTCATACTCAACGTGGTCGGCGGCGAGGACCTCACCTTCGACGAGGTAAACGATGCGGCCGAACTGGTAAAGAGCGTGGTTGATGCCTCCGCAAACATAATCTTCGGCGCGAGAATAGACCCCAACGTTCAGGACGAAGTGGAAATTACCGTCATTGCAACTGGCTTCCCGGGATTCGACGGAAGCAAGCGCGAGGACGATACACAGCGCACTTACCGCAGCAACTATTCCCAGCCCGCTTACGGCGGTTCGCGCCTTTCGGTTACCGAACCTTACTATCAGCAGAGCGGTCGTCAGCAGCCTGCCCAGCAGCCTCAGCAGTCCGCTCCCGCACAGCCTGCAAGACCTAATCTTCTTCAGTCCCAGCAGCCCGCTCAGCCTCAGTACGGCCAGACTGCTCAGCCCCAGTATTCGCAGCAGCAGTATGCTCAGCCCGCACAGGGTCAGTATGCTCAGCCTCAGTATAATCCCCAGTTCCAGCAGGCTCCTGCCCAGCAGCAGGCGCAGCCCCAGTACGGCCAGGCACAGTACGCGCAGCCCGTTCAGCCTCAGTATGCCCAGTCTCAGCAGAATGCTTCGCAGACGATAGAGCGTCCCGCTGAAAAGAATGTGCCCAAGTTTGCACAGCTCCTTAAAAATCTCGGCAGAAGGGGAGAGTAATTTTTGTACCGCGCGCAACATATCAACGCGCGGAAAAACTTTTCCGTTACCCGGAAAATAACTTAAAAGTACCTTGAAAAGAGCATATCGGCAAATATAATTTGTCGGTAGGCGAAGCAGGCGGATTTATAAAAGTAAAAAAGGCGGCACTTTTGCCGCCTTTTTCTGTTTCCGTGTGCCGCCTTTTATGTTTACAGTTTTATTCTGACAATGAACATTTACTTATGTTTTGCCAATATCAAAGCAGGAGGCAGTGGCTTTTTTTCTTAAAAACCTTATATAGCGAAAAATACGGCCGAAAAAATCGGCCGTATTTTTCCCCTACAAATCAAGTATTCGTCTGTTAAACCAAAGAAAGCTCATTTATTGAGTGCGTCAAAGTAAGCTGTAAGGACTGCCTCTTTTATCTTATCTCGGGTCTCGGTGTTTAGCGGATGTGCAATATCCTTATATTCGCCATCATTAGTTTTTCTGCTCGGCATGGCAATAAATACTCCGTCGTTTCCTTCGATAACTTTAATGTCGTGAACTGCAAAGCAATCATCGATGGTTATCGAGGCAACCGCCTTTAATTTATTGTCCTCCTTGCTGACTAATCTGATTCGTATGTCTGAGATTTTCATAGAGCTCACCTCCAGACTATACTTTATGCAAAACATTGTACAATAAAATTTTTAAAATTTCAATATCTTTACTGCTAAATTTTAATATTTTTTACGCTAAAATTTTAAATACCGTGCTAAACCGACAAAAAAAATAATAAAATTTAATATGGTATCCAATCTTTTTACACGGTATAACAGTTTTTACTTCATCGGCATATGCGGAGTCAGCATGAGCGCTCTTGCGAAATATTGCATTTCTCTGCATAAAAAAACGGGCGGCAGCGACCGTGACTTAAGCGGTGCGGCGCACCTTAAATCGCTGGGAGCTTTGGTAAACGGCGGGGGAACGCGTGCGCTTGAGGGGTATGAAGTTGTAGTGTATACAGACGCCGTCGGCAGGAGTGACGGAGAGCTTAAGCTTGCCCGTTCGCTTTCAAAAATAATAGTTTCCCGCGGCAAGTTGCTTGCCGAAATGCAGAAAAACTTTGCCCGCACCATAGCCGTGAGCGGTTGCCACGGCAAAACCACCTGCACAGGCATGCTGGCCTCCGTATTTGCCGCCGCAGGGCAGAAGTTTGCCGCGCATATAGGCGGGGAGTCGTTGCAGTTTTCAAACTTTTTTTATAGCGGCAATAATTTTTTCATAACCGAGGCCTGCGAGTACAAAAAGAATTTTCTCTGTTTGCAGTCTGATACGGCGGTTGTGCTCAGCACCGACGCCGACCACCTTGAATGTTATTCGTGCAGGGAAGAACTGGAAAACTGTTACCATAAATTTGCGGCGCGTGCGTCTACGGCGGTTGTGCCGTGCGTCAGTCTGCTTGCAAAAAGGCTTAACGACGATGTGGTAACTTTCGGAGAAGGTGGCGACTTTTGTGCGGATAATATCTCGCACAGCCGCGGAAGATATGAATTTACGCTTAAAGTGCGCGGAAAGCCCGTTACGGATATAAAACTTTCCGTATGTGGCAGGCACAATATTTATAACGCGCTTGCCGCTGCCGCCGCGGCCGATGCCGAGGGTATTACTTTTCCCGATATTAAGGCGGGACTGGAGAGCTTTTCGGGTACCGAGCGCAGAATGGAACACATAGGCGGCTATCGTGGCATAGAATTTATTGCCGACTACGCTCACCATCCCGCGGAGATAGCGTCGGCATTGGTTGCCGTGCGCGAGATTGCCCAAGGCAATATTTTTGTGATATTTCAGCCGCATACGTATTCGCGCACGAAAAATTTGTTTGACCGCTTTGTTCAGTCGCTATCGCAGTGCGAAAATCTTATGATATACCGCACGTTTGCCGCGCGCGAATATTTCGACGCGGAGGGCAGTGCACTCACTCTTGCCGACGGAATCGAAGGAGCGGCATACGGCGAGAGCGTTGAGGATATAAAAAAATTTCTCTCGCGTGCGAAGACGGGCGATACCGCTCTGTTTCTCGGCGCGGGCGACATATACTTTATCGCAAAGGACATTGTAAAAAATTCTTAAAAAGAGCGCCGCACGGCAAAAAGCCGTGCGGCGCTCTTTTATAAAAAAATCAGAATTCAATTTCTTTGCCGAGTTTTATGCACGATACCGCAAGGTCAACAAACTGTCTTGCGCGCCGGGGAGAACGGCCGCCCTTGACAAGCGCCCATCTTTCGGCAAGAGCAAGCATTTTTTCGTCAGGTTCTATTCCTTCGTCGGTTAAAAGCTCTTTCACTATATCGACGTAATGCGCTTTGTCTGTGGAGGAGAACAGCACGGTTATTCCGAACCTGTCCGAAAGGGACAGTTGTTCCTGCAGAGAGTCGTTTACGTGCACGGAATTTTCTCTGTCGGAAAAATTTTCCTTTACTATGTGTCTGCGGTTGGAGGTGGCCACAATCATAGTGTTTTCCGTGTTGCCCGAAACCGAACCTTCCAGCGCGGCTTTGAGTCCCGAAATTTTGTCGTCGCTCTCGTTGAGCGAGAGGTCGTCTATGAAAATAATGAATTTGAGCGGGTTATCTGTAACTTTCTGCCTTATTTTTGGCAGGTCAAGCATATTGTCTTTGTTCAGTTCAATAATTCTCAGTCCGTCTTTCCAGTACTTGTTCAGCATTGCGTGAACGGTGGAGGACTTGCCCGTGCCTCGGTCGCCGTACAGCAGCATATTGCCGAACGGCAATCCCTTTAAAAAGCTTACTATGTTTGTTTCAACGGCTTTCTTTTCCTCTTCATAGCCTTTCAGCTGGGCAAGCGTGACGGCGGAGGGGTTCTTTACGGGTACAAGCTGACCGTCTTCGTATCCGAATGCGCGGTACTGCATAAACTGACCGCAGCCATACCTTGCGTAAAAGTTTTTAAGCCTTTCGTACAGCGCTTCCCGCCCGTCCGACATATCGAATATTGGCAGGGGAGAGCCCTTTTGTGCAAGGCCGCAAAAATCTCCGTCGTAACCTTCGATATAGCCGAGTATCAGCCCGATATCCCTGAGGTATGCCTTTTTAAGACAGGGGGATGGTTCTTTTCCCGCCGCGCAGCGCATTGAAAAGGCGTTTTCGGAGGAGAGTATCGTTCTGCATATATATCCGCATAAATCCTGCTCGGCGCCGCAGTCTGCCGCGGCGGCCAAAAATTCAGCGGTCAGCTCGTCCGTGCCGCCGGTACGCATTGCAACAAAGTGCCCGAAAACTTCATCGGTAAGCAACTTTCTCAGCACCGTAAGGGTGCGTATATTTTTATCGTCCATATGTATACACCGTGAATATTTTTACATTATTATACGCCGTTCTGTGTTTTTATGCAAGATTTTTAAACTAATTTTTTAATAACGCTTGACTTGAAAAAACTGAGGGGATATAATATATAAAATCAAAAAACGCAAATAAATTTCGGAGGGATATCATGGCAAAAATATACTACCAGTCCGATTGCGACATAAACGCACTTAAAAACAAGACTGTTGCCGTAATAGGTTACGGCAGCCAGGGACACGCTCACGCGCTTAACCTGCGCGACAGCGGCGTCAAAGTAATTATAGGCCTTTACGAGGGCGGCAAGTCCTGGCCCAAGGCAGTTGCGGCAGGCTTTGAAGTCTACACCGTAGCCGAAGCCGTTAAAAAGGCCGATATCGTAATGATTCTCATCAATGACGAGCGTCAGGCCAAGGTATACAAAGAGAGCATCGAAAAGAACCTCAAAGACGGTGCCGCTCTTGCATTTGCACATGGCTTCAACATACACTTCAAGCAGATTATACCTCCCAAGAATGTGGACGTATTCATGATTGCACCCAAGGGCCCCGGCCACACGGTACGTTCCGAGTATCAGGACGGAAAGGGCGTTCCCTGCCTTGTCGCCATAGAGCAGGATTATACCGGCAAGGCGCTTGACATAGCCCTCGGCTATGCTGCAGGCATAGGCGGCGCGCGTGCGGGCGTTCTCGAAACAACGTTCAAGTGCGAAACGGAGACCGACCTATTCGGTGAGCAGTGCGTACTCTGCGGCGGCGTGACCGCGCTCATGAAAGCAGGCTTTGAAACGCTTGTAGAGGCAGGTTATGACCCCAAGAACGCATATTTTGAGTGCATTCACGAGATGAAACTTATAGTCGACCTCATCTATAAGGGCGGCTTCTCAATGATGCGTTACTCTATTTCCGATACCGCTGAATTCGGTGACTACGAGACCGGCAAGAGACTTATAACCGACGAAACCAAGAAGGAGATGAAGAAGGTACTCGAAGAGATTCAGGATGGTACTTTCGCCTCCAAGTGGATAGCCGAAAACAACAACGGCCGCGCACACTTCAATGCAAAGCGCGCGCTCGAGGCTAACCAGCCCCTTGAAAAGGTCGGCGCAGAAATCCGCAAAATGTACAGCTGGAACGACGATGGCAACATCATCCAGGCGGAAGAAGGCAAGGCAAACTTCAACAAGTAATCAAAAAGAAATTTTAAGGGCGTGCACTTTCGTGTGCGCCCGTTTTTTTATGCATTTATTCAAGACGGCGGCGCATTTGCGCCGCCGTCTGCCTCTGTAATTTGCCCGCACGATTGGCGAGGCGCAGGTCAGGACGGGGCGTAGCGTTTGCCGCGCACAAAAGTTTATATTATACAAATAATATAATTTCTGAAAAATGTGCTCATTTTGTTGTTATTTGAGTGGCGAAATGTTATAATGATTTGTAGTATGATATGCTTTAATCAGGCATGAGAGAAAACATTCTCCGATATGGGGTTTCAAAGGTGAAAAATAAAAATTCGGACAATAAAACTTCATTGATTTTTACGCGCGAAACGCTCGGCATGACCGTGCTGTTGTTTTGCTTTATAGTTACGCTTGCGCTTTTCAGCGGAAGCGCAATTTTTGCAGGGTTCGGAAAGGCCATATGCACTTTTATGTACGGCACTTTCGGCTACGGCTGTTTTCTTGTAATGGCCGCGCTTGCCTACCTTGGTGTATGGCTTGTGGCAGAAAAAAAGCTTAAGCTTAAGTTTGTTCCCGTTCTTTTGGGCGCGCTCACGGTGTATGCTCTCTTTCTGTTGTTTCATTCGGTTTCCACGCGCACGTTTGAACTGGACGGCGGCTACATATCCGATTGCTACAACGCGGCGGGGGAGGGTTTCCCTCATTATACGTTCGGCGGAGTACTCTCTGCCATAATCGTATATCCCGTAGCACGCCTTACAACGTTCGTGGGCGCATACATAATTTTTGCCGCACTCAGCTGCCTTGCAGGCGCATATGCGGTAAAATCTTTCATAAAAAATTATAAGAAGGGCGGAGTGTCTGCAAAAACGCAGGTTTCCGTGCAGACGCACGCGCGTGCAATCGCAGGCGATGCGGCCGCGGCAACCACAGCAGAAACACCCGTTCCCGCATACGACAACGGATATGACATGAACGGCGCGTATGCGCAAAATGGCGGTTACGCGCAGGGCGGAGCATATGCGCAGCCAGAGTCCTTCCCCCAGGGCGGTGCAACTGCGCCCGCGACGGCGGATGGATATCAGCAAAATTTTGGCGACACCTATTCCGCGCAGCAGTATCAGGGTCAGGACTATGTTCAGCCCGTTCAGCCGCAGTACGCCCAGCCGCAGTACGACAATTCTGCCTATCAGCAGGAAAAGCACTTTGTTGAACCTTACTTTACCACGCAGCACATGCGCGGAGGTTCGGCCGAACGCGAAGAGGACAAATTTTCACCCGAAAAGCTCGGAAGGAAAATACTTCTCAACCGCGACGAGTTTGCTGCGGAAAGCTACCGCCGCAACGGCATATTCGACGAAAATTCCTACTTCAATCATCCCATAAAAAATACCGGCGATTATATGCGCGGCTTTTCGGACGGCAAGGCTAAAAAGGCCACTACCGTGGAGCCCGCTACCTATTCCGAGGCATACCGCAGCAGCGTGGACAGCGAACCTTCTGCTCCCGTAAACGGTATGTTGTACGGCGATGCGCCCGCACAGAAACTTTCCGATGAAGGCGCGGTGCAGGATGTATCTGCGGACAGCACCACGGCATACACCGCACCCGAGACTGCAGCCGAGCCCTTCGTTCAGGAGGGGCCCATCGTTCCCGACGAGGACGATGTCGATTTCGGAGCACCCGAAACGGATATAGACGACTCCGCCGAACTCTTTTCTTCAGATACGCCTGAACGCGGCGCGGAGAGAATGCCTTCAGCATCTTCCGAACAGCCTGCAGTCGATTCGGACAGGTCGTTCCCGTCCTCGCGCTTTGATTCAAGGCGTCTGGACGAGACGTTGTTCCCCTCTGCGGAGAGCGACGATTCGGACTCCGTGTTCCCTTCGTCTGACAGGGGAGATTCTCTGCGCTACGGCACAGACCGCGGCGACCTTTCGCGCGGCAGGGACAGCTTTGCCGCCCGCGGCGAGGAGAGCAGGGAAAGCAGCTTTACATCTCCGCTGCAGTCGGAAAACTCCCAGCTTTCGCGCGGGACCGATTTTTCAAGGCGCGATTCTTCTCTCAATCTCTCTTCCAGGCAGACTCCTTCCGAGGAAGTGCGCAGCGACGATTCGCGTGCGGACGATTTCAGTGAAAACAACGCCGATGACGCGGCAGATTCCGACTTGTCGTCCATTGCTCCCGAGCAGACGGAAAACCGCCGCCTCGCAGGTTTCGGAGGTTCGGAGGAGAGGTTCCGCGGTGCACGCGATGAGAGCTCTTCCGAGGGTTCTGATAACGGCATATCATCGCTGTTCTCCTCAACCAATTCAAGACTGGGCGAGAGCAGGGTTGAACCCGATATCTCCCGTCTTTCTTCTCGAAGGGAGAGCAGGGCAGGCATATTTGACGGAGACGACGGCCCCGATGTAAGTCAGCCGCCGATATTCGGTACGAGAAGGGATGCGCCCGCGGCGGAGACGCCCTCTGGTGCAGACAGCGGCAGTTCGTTTGTCACACGCCAGCCCGTGCGCCAGGCGGAGAGCGCTCCCGTGGCAGAGGAAAAACCTGCGGAGGAACAGAAGCCGCCTCATATCTGGAAAAAATACGTGCGTCCCTCGCTCGATTTGCTCGAGGACTATCCCGAGCAGACCGCCAACGACGCCGCAGAGGTGGAGGAGAGCAAGCGCGTAATTATTGAAACGCTTGAAAGTTTCAAGATAGAATGCGAAATTTCCGATGTAGTGGTCGGCCCCGCGATAACCAGGTTCGACGTTATCATAAAGGACCGCACAAACATAAAATCTTCGCTCAAATACAAAGAATCAATTGCGATGACGCTCAAAAAGGAGAACGTAAACGCCTACCTCAACTATACAAAGGGCGCGCTTTCGATAGAAGTTCCCAACAGTCACCGCAGCGTGGTGGGACTCAAAGGCATGATGCTTTCGCAGTCGTTCAAAAATGCCAAGGTCAACTCGCTGACGTTTGCGCTCGGCAAAAACGTGGAAGGCGCATGCATCTGTCCCGACATAACCAAAATGCCGCACCTGCTCGTTGCTGGTACTACGGGCAGCGGTAAATCTATCTGCCTCAGCTCGCTTCTTATCAGCCTGCTCTATAAGTACGGCCCTGAAGAGCTCAGGTTCATACTCGTCGACCCCAAGCAGGTTGAATTTATCTCCTACGACAAACTGCCCCACCTTATGATTAACGAAATCATTTACGATGTGGACAAGGCTATAAAGGCACTCAACTGGGCAATAAAGGAGATGGAGCGCCGCTATACTCTGTTCAAGGACATGACCGAAACGGGCGCCAACGCCAAGGGACATGTAAAGACGGCCACCAAGGACCTCAACGAATACAATGCCCATCTTGAAGACGGACTGGAAAAACTGCCTAAAATAGTCATTGTGCTGGACGAGTTCGGCGATCTGATGCTGCAGGCCAAAAAGGATATCGAAAGCCGCATCATAAAACTGGTGCAGAAGGCGCGCGCCGCGGGCATACACCTCATTCTTGCAACGCAGCGTCCCTCGGTTGACTGCATAACCGGCCTTATCAAGTCCAACCTGCCCACCAGAATAGGTTTCAAAGTTGGTTCGTTCGATGACTCGCGCACTATATTCGATGTGGGCGGCGCGGAAAAACTGCTCGGCAAGGGCGATATGTACTTCCGTTCGGCAGAGCGTCCCGACCTCATGCGCATTCAGGGCTGCTTTGTGGACACGCCCGAAGTGCAGAGGGTTACCGACTTCATAAAGGAGCACAACGAAACTTACTTCGACC
>DVMA01000018.1 GCA_018715195.1 Candidatus Coproplasma excrementavium
CGGACTCGTCTATCCTTGCGAAAATCAGAGCTGACGGGTATAGCGTGTTTGCCTGGATATTTTTTGGATATGTTCCTTAAATAAAAAGCGGGCGGGGACTTCTTAAGTCCCCGCCCGTTGGCGTTTATCGGGCGCATATCGTGCGCCCGACTGCAATATTCTTTTTTTTTGGTCAGCCTTTTGTCTGCAATTGACCCGCACATATGCCCCGATTACTGCTTAAGAAAGAGTCCGTCTTCAGCGGCGTCCAGCACAAGGGTGGTGTTGGCCTCGGGGTTCTTTTCTATGATGTAGCGCGCAATGGGTGTTTCGGCGTATTTCTGAATGAATCTCTTCAAAGGACGTGCGCCGAATACGTTGTCGTAGCCGTTGGCCGCAATGTAATCTTTGGCCTTCTGCGTAACTTCCAGCGTAAGGTTTTCGGCTTTGAGCCTGTCTTCGAGACGTCTTAGCTGAATGTCCACGATGCCGCCGATGTTGTCGCGCGTGAGCGGCTTGAACATTATAATCTCGTCCAGTCTGTTCAAAAATTCGGGACGGAAGGACTGCTTTAAAATCTGGTGAACGCGCTCCTGCGCGGCCTTGGAAATTTCGCCGCCCTCTATGCCCTCGATAATGTCGGTTGCGCCGAGGTTGGAAGTGAGTATTATTATAGTATTTTTAAAGTCAACCGTGCGTCCCTGCGAGTCGGTTATGCGGCCGTCGTCGAGTATCTGCAACAGTATGTTGAATACGTCGGGGTGCGCCTTTTCAATTTCATCGAACAGGACTATGGAGTAGGGTTTTCTGCGTACCGCCTCGGTAAGAGTGCCGCCCTCTTCATAGCCTACATATCCGGGAGGCGCGCCTACAAGACGGGATACCGAGAACTTTTCCATGTATTCGGACATATCTATTCTCACGATGTTCTTCTCATCGTCGAACAGATTTTCTGCAAGCGCCTTGGCAAGTTCGGTCTTGCCTACACCAGTGGGACCTAAGAAGAGGAAGGAACCTATCGGCCTGTTGGGGTCGGATATGCCCGCACGCGAACGCAGAATGGCGTCGGAAACTTTGCTTACCGCCTCGTTCTGGCCCACAACGCGTTTGTGCAGGTCGTCTGCAAGGTGAAGTATCTTTTCGCGCTCGCCCTCCTTAAGGCGTGCAACGGGTATGCCCGTCCAGCGGGAAATTATCTGGTTAATCTGCTCTTCGGTAACTTCGTCCTGCAGAATGTCGCCCTTGCGCTTTGCATTCTGCGCCTTGGCGTCCTCAAGCTTCTTTTCAAGCGCGGGCAGTTCGCCATATCTCAGCCTTGCGGCCTTTTCAAAGTCGCCGCTGTTGGTGGCAAGGTCAATTTCTGCCTTTAAGCTGTCAACCTTTTCCTTGAGCTCCTTTTCGGACTGTATGGCCTGCTTTTCGTCCTGCCACTTTGCCTTCATTTCGGCAAAGCGGTCCTTGTACTCGGCAAGCTCCTTTTTAAGCGCCTCGAGACGGGCAACGGAGACGTTGTCCTTTTCCTTGGAAAGCGCCTTTTCTTCGACTTCGAGCTGTAAGATTTTACGATTGAGGTCATCCATGTCGGAGGGCATGGAGTCAATCTCCGTTCTTATCATCGCGGCCGCCTCGTCCACGAGGTCTATGGCCTTATCGGGCAGGAAACGGTCGGTAATATAGCGGTTTGAAAGCGTAGCCGCCGCAACGAGCGCGTCATCGTGAATGCGCACGCCGTGGAAAATTTCAAAGCGCTCCTTAAGTCCGCGGAGTATGGAAATGGTGTCCTCGACGGTGGGTTCGTCCACCATTACGGGCTGGAAACGACGCGCCAGCGCCGCATCTTTTTCAATATATTTTCTGTATTCGTCCAGCGTGGTTGCGCCTATGCAGTGCAGTTCGCCGCGGGCGAGCATGGGTTTTAAAAGGTTGCCCGCGTCCATCGCGCCGTCCGTCTTGCCCGCACCCACAACTGTGTGCAGTTCATCTATGAACAGAAGTATGCGGCCCTCGCTCTTGGTCACTTCCTGAAGTACGGCTTTAAGTCTCTCTTCAAATTCGCCGCGGTACTTGGCGCCCGCAATCAGCGCGCCCATATCCAGCGAGAAGAGCGTCTTGTCTTTGAGCCCTTCGGGAACGTCGCCCTTTACTATACGCTGGGCAAGTCCCTCGGCAATGGCCGTCTTGCCTACGCCCGGTTCGCCTATGAGCACGGGGTTGTTCTTGGTCTTGCGGGAGAGTATGCGTATTACGTTACGTATCTCCTCGTCGCGGCCGATTACGGGCTCCAGCTTGTGTCGCTTTGCGGCGGCGGTGAGGTCGGTGCCGTATTTTTCAAGCGCCTCGTAGGTGTCCTCGGGGTTGTCGGAGGTAACGTTGGTGTTGCCGCGCACGGCCTTGAGTCCTACAAGGAATTTATCTTTGGTCACGCCGAAACGTGTGAAAAGGCGGTTGCATGCGGGGTCGTTTTCATCCAGCAGGGATAAAAACAGATGCTCCACGGAGATGTAATCGTCCTTCATGTTCTGGGCGAGTTTTTCCGAATTGTTGAATATTCTGTTTGCCGCGGAGGACAAAAATACGTTGCCGTGGGAAGAACTCCTGGGCAGTTTTTCAATCTCCTCCTTGGCGGCCTGCGCAAGGCCTGCGGAGTCTATGCCCTGGCGGGAGAGTATGCGGTAGATAAGTCCGTCGTCGGGCAGCAGCGAATACAGAATATGCACGGGCATAATTTCGGTATTGCCGTATTCATCCGCCGTTTTTTCGCAGTTGTTTATGGCTTGTATGCTGTTCTGTGTAAAGCGGTTGCTGTTCATGATTCTGACCTCCTTTAAGGGGTTTTGAAATGCACGGCCCTGCCGCCGGGGAGCGGCAAAACTATGCGTAAAATCTTTTTACGATTATCTTATAAAGCACTTTTTCCGTAGTTAAACATAAATTTTTTCAAGGATTTTTCCGCGGCTTTTTACGCGCTTTTTTTTAAGGCAAGGGGAGGGGGGAGTTGCCCGATTGTCTTTTCGCCACGCATCAGAAGGCGGAGGGGCAGGTTTAAGTATAAAATTATCGATTGTGCGGCGCTCCAAATGCTTTACATTGAAAAATTGCGGTGATATAATTCGTAATCGAAATATGGCGGCGAGTTATCGCCGTTAATTTTTTAATCTTTTGGCCGCACCCGCGATATATTTATTATATATTTTTGTAGTGCGACTTAAAGTTTTTACAGCGATTCAAAAAGGCGGGTCGCCGCCTTGAACAAAACAAAGATGTTGCGGCTTTTGGGCGCTGCGGTCTCTTTGTCTGTACGGAGCACGGAGTTTTATGAGCAATACAGATTTAACAGTCGGAAAACCTTTCAAAGTGCTGCTTATCTACATACTGCCCTTGTTCGGCAGTGCCGTATTCCAGCAGTTGTACACCCTTGCCGATACCATAATAGCGGGCAAGTTTGCAGGCCCCACGGCGCTCACTGCCATAGGCGCGTCCAACTCGATAGTCAATATCCTTATGGCGTTAGCGCTCGGCGCAAATGCGGGTTGCGCGGTGTTCGTGTCCCGTCTGTTCGGCGCAAAGAACAATGCGGGCGTAAAGACGGCCATCTTCACGGGACTTATTTCCTTCACTGTGCTCGCCGTGATTTTGCTGGTTGTGGGCGTATGCAGCTGCGAACCGCTGCTTGCGGCGCTCAAAACCCCCGCCGAGGCGCTGGAAGAGAGCGTGGCTTACCTCAACATATACTACTTCGGTCTGCCCTTCCTCATTCTTTACAATCTCGGCACGGGTATTTTTTCCGCGCTCGGCGACAGCCGCACGCCCTTCATATTCCTGGTAATCTCTTCGGTGAGCAACATCGTGCTGGATATGATAATGGTCCGTCCCTGGGGCGTTGAGGGCGTGGCGTGGGCTACGTTCATAGCGCAGGGCGCGTCCTGCATACTCACCATAATATTCGTCTTCCTGAGATTCAAAAAGATGCCGTCGGACGAAAAGCCGCACGTCTTCAGAATTACGGTGCTCAAAACGCTGCTCATTCTCGCGCTCCCCGTAGTGCTGCAGAACAGCTTCGTTTCGGTGGGCAACCTTGTAATTCAGATAAGAATAAACGAACTTGCCAACGCGCAGGGTCTGGGCATAACCGATGGCTTCACCGCGGGCATAAAACTGCTGGTATTCTGCACCACCTGCTTCTGCACGTGCGGCACGGGTCTTACAAACTTCGTTTCGCAGTGCTACGGCGCGGGAAGGTATAAGAGGATAAAGGAAGGGTTCCACGCGGCGCTGATTATTTCTTCAATCCTTACGGCCGTGTTCGTCGTAATCTGTCTGGTATTTGCACGACCGCTCATCGGACTGTTCATGTCGGCAGACGGCGACCTTGAACTTGCAATAAGCAGCGGTTCGCTGTACGTCACCATAGTTTCGCCCTTCTTCTTCATAGTCAACATAAAGGTCATGGCCGATGACGTAGTGCGCGGCGCGGGCGGCAACCTCGGCTTTACGATAAGCACGTTCACCGACCTCATTCTGCGCGTTGCGCTGGTGTTCATACTCACAATTCCCCTCGGCTTTGCGGGCGTCGGCTGGGCGTGGTCCATCGGCTGGACGCTGGGCATGTTCGTGGCGGTGGCATTCTACCTCAACATTCCCTGCCTCAAAAAGATGCGCAAGCTTTCAAAGGCAGTCAAAAATGCGCATACGCTCGCCTCTGACTATGCCGTCAACGCGGAGGGCGTAACGGCCGTTCAGTCCGTCTCTTCCGCTTCCGTTGCGGCGCAGACCGCAGAAAGCGAAGTTCCCCCTCACACAGACGAGCAAGAATAAAACGGATATAATTTTTAAAAGCCCGCGGCGCAGAATCTGCGCCGCGGGCTTTTGCGTGCAGAAGCGGCCGAACGGGGCTGTCCGCGGGAGCAAGTTTTAGGCGCGCGTTAAATAAATCTGCGCGTTATATCGGGCATATGTGCGGGTCAATTGTGTTGTGCGCGTTGTATGCGCGGCTGTTTTTTATTCTTTGTATTGAAAGTTTTTTGTCGCTGTGATATAATTTAAACGAAACAGATACACGGTAAAATGCGGGGTGACGGAAATGTCTGAACGGCAGAAAAAAGAGAACAAAAAAGCTGAATACATAGCCGAACTCACCCGCCTTGCGCTCGGCGGAGATGCGTCCGCCTGCAAGGAGCTGGGCGAGGTCTATTATTTCGGTAGTGATGCGGAGCGGGACGAGGCTCTCGCCGAAAAATATTTTCTGCTCGCCGCGGAGGGCGGCGAAACTGACGCGTACAATTCCCTCGGCGATATGTGCTACTATTCGGAGGACGAAGAAGTGCGCGCCCGTGCGGCGGAGTACTATATCCGCGGCGTTGAATGTGACAACGGAACGGCCTTTTTAAACCTCGGCGTCTGCTATGAAGAGGGGCTGGGGCTGGAGCAGAGCGAGGATAAGGCGCTTGAGTGTTACCTTGCCGCTGCCGAGCGCGATTGTGCGGAAGGCTACGTGTGCGCGGGCAACATCATGTGCGGACGTAAAGATTTTGTTTCGGCGGAAAAGTACTATGAATTCGCCGCACGCGGCGGCGACCATCGCGGGGCGTACAACCTCGGCATAATGTTCTCCCGCGAGGAGAGCTGTCTTGACGGAGAGAAGGCGCTTTACTGGTTCAGGCGCTCTGCCAGGCTGGGCGGCGTGGGCGCATACTGGCAGATAGGCTCGCTGTACTACGACGGCGCACTTGTCGGCACGGACAAAAAGGCGGCGGCCGCGTGGTATAAAAAGGGCGCGGAGCTGGGCGATGCCGACTGCATTACCAGCCTTGCAATCTGCCATAAAAACGGCGAGGGCGTCCGCCGCGATATGGACAAGGCGTTTGAGCTCTTCAAAAAGGCGGCAAAGCTCGGCCACGCCGTGGCGCAGGCCTATCTTGCGCAGTGTTACCAGCGCGGCGTGCCGGTAAAAAGGGACTACAAAAAGGCATTGCACTGGTATACCGCCGCGGGCGAGGGCGGCAATGCCGACAGTCTGTACAACGCGGGCGTGCTCTGGGAAAAGGGACTGGGCACGAAGAAGAACATCGACCGCGCAATCGAGTTTTACGACAGGGCGGCCGAACTCGGCTGTGCGGAGGCGGCCTATGACCTGGGCGAACTGTACGACCGCGGCGAAAAGGTCATACGCGATGCTCAGGCGGCGTTCATGTGGTATAAGCTTGCCGCCGAACTGGGCGACGGAATGGGCATGAACAATCTTGCGGCCTGCTATCTCAGCGGCGACGGCTGCGAACGGGACGAGCAGGCGGCAATGGAATGGTTCAGGCGCGCCGCGGAGGAAAACGTTGCTCCCGCGCTCGCGCAGGTGGGCAATATGTATTATTACGGCATAGGCGAGCAGCAGGACTGTGCTCTCGGCCTTGAATATTACCGCCGTGCGGCGGAGGGCGGATTTGTCAATGCGTACAACAATGTGGGGCTTGCCTACCAGCAGGGACTGGCCGTTCAGCCCGACAATCAGTTTGCCGTGGAGTGCTACAAAAAGGCGATAAAGGGCGGCTGCGTGCAGGCGTATCACAACCTTGCCGTGTGCTATGAACTCGGCCTCGGCGTGGAGCGCGACTTAAAGCAGGCCGCAAAGCTCTACCAAAAAGCCGTAAAGGGCGGGGTAAAGGAGAGCTTTATCGGGCTGGTGCGCGTGCTTAAGGCGATTGAGGATGAAAAAAACGCCCGCTCATAATCTGCAGTTCTGCTATATTTTTTCACCCGATTGTAAGTCAGCAACGGTTTTGCAATATGTTTGTGTAAGAAATGCAATGTTTTTATAAAAATATCTGAAAAATATATCAAAGTATCCGTTTTTTTTATTTACTTGCGCGCGCGGAAACATTATAATATGTGTGTAAAACAAAAGTGCGCCCCTGGCATTGAATGCTGTCAGCGCAAAAGGAAGTAAAATAATGAAAGCTGAAGTCAAAGCAAAGATAGATTCTGTTGTGGAAGAATTCGGCAAGATGGGCATAGTTCCCGTAATCAAACTGGAAAAGGTTGAAAATGCCGAAAAGCTTGCCAAGGCCCTGCGCGACGGCGGCATTTACTGCGCGGAAGTAACCTTCCGTGCCAAGGGTGCGGATGAAGTTATCTCCCGCATGGTAAAGGCGTACCCCGATATGCTCATAGGCGCGGGCACCGTTCTCACCTGCGAGCAGGCGGACGCGGCCTACGCCGCAGGCGCAAAGTTCTGCGTCGCTCCCGGACTCAATCCCAAGGTCGTTGCCCACTGCCTTGAAAAGGGCATACCCTTTGCCCCCGGCCTCTCCTCCGCAAGCGAGATAGAGCAGGCTATGGAGCTGGGACTTGACTTTGTAAAGTTCTTCCCCGCAGAGCAGGCGGGCGGCGTTGCATACATCAAGTCGGTATGCGGCCCTTACCAGAATATGCGCTTCATGCCCACCGGCGGCATTACGGCCGATAACCTCAATACATACCTTGCGTTCAACAAAATAGTATGCTGCGGCGGCAGCTGGATAGTTCCTTCCAAACTTCTCGCAGAGGAAAACTGGGAGGAAATTACCCGTCTTTGCCGCGAGGCTGTCAACAAGATGCTCGGCTTTGAACTCGTTCACGTCGGCATCAACTGCAAGAACCCCGAAGAGGCCGAGTACGTTGCCGATGAATTTAACGCGGCATTCGGTCTTGAAAAGAAGGTTGGCAACAGCTCCGTATTCGCCTCGACCTATGTCGAGATGATGAAGACGCCTTTCCGCGGCGATATGGGCCACATCGCATTTGCAACCAACTCTGTAAAGCGTGCTGTATACCAGCTCGGCAAGCGCGGCTTCGAGGCCGACGAATCTTCCTTCAAGTTCGATAAGGCCACGGGCGAACTCACCGTTGCATACCTCAAAAACCAGTTCGGCGGCTTTGCCGTACATCTTGTAAAGAGAAAGTAATTTATGTCTTCGCGCTGCGGACGGCGCTGCCGCCGCGGACGTCGTTGCCGCACAAAATGTGCGGCGGCATAAACTCTTTTTTACGGAATGCGGTCCGATTGCCCCCGCAATATGCCGCAACCAAGCGCATTTTTCCGCGCTTAAAGCGGCGCGGGGCAAACTGAATATTCCCTTGCGGACGGCTGTCCGCAGTATAAAAATAAAAAATTTCAGGAGAAAATATATACTATGAAAAAACTTGTAACCATGGGCGAGATAATGCTCCGCCTTTCCACTCCCAACAATGAAAAGTTCATTCAGGCTGACGAGTTCGATATCAACTACGGCGGCGGCGAGGCAAACGTTGCCGTATCCGTTGCCAACTACGGCCACGAGTCCGAATTCGTAACAGCTCTGCCCGCAAACGAGCTCGGCGACTGCGCAGTTGCCGCACTCAGAAAGTACGGCGTTGAAACAAAGCACATCGCACGCTGCGGCGAAAGGCTCGGCATCTACTACCTTGAAACGGGTTCCGCTATGAGACCTTCCAAAGTAGTTTACGACAGGGCTCATTCCTCCATAAGCACCGCTACCGCAAAAGATTTCGACTTCGACGCAATCTTCGAAGGCGCTGACTGGTTCCACTTCACCGGTATCACTCCGGCTCTTTCCGACAGCGCTGCCCAGCTCACCGAAGAGGCTCTCAAAGCCGCTAAAAAGCACGGCCTCACCGTTTCCGTTGACCTCAACTTCCGCAAAAAGCTGTGGACAAGCGAAAAGGCTCAGAAGGTTATGACAGGTCTTATGAAGTACGTTGACGTCTGCATCGGCAACGAAGAGGACGCCGAACTCGTGCTCGGCTTCAAGCCCGCGGCAACCAACGTAACTTCCGGCAAGCTCAACCTTGAAGGTTACAAGTCCATCTTCGAACAGATGGTTGAAAAATTCGGTTTCAAGTATGCGATAAGCTCTCTCCGCGTAAGCCACTCCGCATCGGATAACGGTTGGTCGGCTTGCATCTACAACGGCGAAACCAAGGAATTCTATCATTCCCGCGAGTACAGAATCGCACCCATCGTTGACCGCGTAGGCGGCGGCGACAGCTTTGCGGGCGGCGTAATCTGCGGCTTCCTCGATGGCAAGGACTTCAAGTCCGCTCTCGAATTCGGCGTTGCTGCATCCGCACTCAAGCACACCATCCCCGGCGACTTCAACCTCGTTTCCCGCAAGGAAGTTGACGCCCTTGCTGGCGGCGACGGCAGCGGCCGCGTTCAGAGATAATCTGAAATAATAAATGTCCCGCAGGGCACGGAATTTTTTCTGTGTCCTGCTTAAACTGTCTGAAAGTACCTTTAAAGCCGCAAATTCTTCGGCAAAGAAGTATCAGACAATTTCCTAAATATCAGAACATTCCAGCTAAACGGCGGCCAATGCATGGCGCCGCGCTCTCAAAGCATATCAGGAGTACAGAAAATGAAAAATTTTATGGATAAAGATTTCCTGCTCGAAACGGAAACAGCCAGAAAGCTTTACCACGAGCATGCAGAGGATATGCCTATAATCGACTATCACTGCCACCTTCCCCCGAAAGAGATTTACGAAGATAAAAAGTTCCGCAACCTTGCCGAAGCCTGGCTGGGTGCAGGCGACAGGTTCGGCGACCACTACAAGTGGAGAGCGCTCCGCGCCAGGGGCTACGTTGAAGATTCCATCTCAGGCCCCGATGACGACTACAAAAAGTACAGACAGTTTGTTGACTCCATGCCCTACTTCGTGGGCAACCCTCTGTATCTGTGGTCGCACCTCGAAATGCAGCGTTACTTTGACATTCACGATGTAATCTGCCCCGCCAATGCAGATAAAATCTGGAATGAGGCCAACAAAAAGCTTGAAACGCTGACTGCCCGCAAGATGATGGAAAAGTTCAACGTAAAAGTTGTATGCACCACCGATGACCCCGTGGACAGCCTTGAATGGCACAAGAAGATGGCTGCCGACAAGACTCTCAAAGTAAAGGTTCACCCCGCGTTCCGTCCCGATAAGGTGCTCAACCCCGAACTTCCCGCATTCGCTCCCTGGGTAAAGCAGCTTGAAAAGGTAGTTGCAAAGCCCGTTACGACTTTGGAAGAGCTGTGCGCCGCACTCGGCGAAAGACTTGCCTTCTTCGACGAAATGGGTTGCCGCCTTTCCGACCACTCGCTGGAAGTAGTTCACTATGCTCCCGCCACCTATGAAGAGGCCAATGCCGCATTCGTAAAGGGACTCAAGGGCGAGGCTCTCACCTCTGAGGAGCTGGATAAGTACAAGGGTTACATTCTTCTGTTCCTCGGCAAGCAGTATGCAAGGATGGGTTGGGTACAGCAGTACCACATCGGCGCAACGCGCAACAACTCCGCTGTAATGTTCAACAAAATCGGTCCCGATACCGGTTTCGACGGTATGGGCGACGAGGTGTTCATATCCAAGCTCTCCGCACTTCTTGCCGCTCTTCAGTCGGAAGACGCTCTTCCCAAGACCGTTTTATACTGCCTCAATCCCCGCGATACCTATGCGCTGTGCGTGCTTGCTGGTTGCTTCCAGAAGGAGGGCGTAAAGGGCAGAGTGCAGGTCGGTGCGGCGTGGTGGTTCCTTGACCAGCCCGACGGCATGCAGCAGAATATGGAAACGCAGATGCAGGTAGGCCTGATTGCGCAGAGCGTGGGCATGCTTACCGACAGCCGTTCATTCCTTTCCTATCCCAGACACGAACTTTACAGAAGACTTCTCTGCAATAAGCTCGGCGCGCTTGTGGAAAGCGGTCAGTATCCCGCATCGGAGCTCGATACTCTCGGCAAGATAGTGGAAGATATCTGCTACAACAACGCCAAAGATTTCTTCGGCTTTGAAGACTGAGCGTAAAAAATGATTGTCTGCAATATCGCCTCTGACAGTCTGAAAGCGCGTTTTGTACGCTCTTTGCTGTCGGATTACGCCTATTAACGTGCGGCTTTTTGAATATCGCAATTTATCATATTGGGGTATCCCGACAATAAATGCAAATAAAAATATTCATAATGGCGATATTTTGCAAATAAAAATTTGCAACAATGGCAAGATATAAGTAAATAAAACTATGCAACGCTTAATTGCGTATAAGGAGAAATAAGGGGCGCGGAAGAATTTATTCTTCCGCGCCCCTTGAGTTATAGTTTTAATGTTTTTATATGCCGTGGATATGCTTTTTGATATTTGCAGGTATATTTGTTGCTGATTCGTATTTTTTTAAGTGCGCAAAACGTTTATCCGTTGTCAGATGATTTTCCCGCATAGTCAGAAGGCGCCATTCCGTGGTATTTTTTGAACACGCGCGAAAAATAGAGCGGCTCAGAGTATCCGCACATTTCGGCAATCTGTGAAATGGTGCATTTGCCGTACTGGTTTGTCATTCCGCTGAGTATCAGCCTTGCGGCAAGTTGCATGCGCGCACTTATAAGGTATTCGTGCGGGGTCACGCCTACTTCGCTCTTGAATAATTTGCGCACATAGTCGTAGTTAAGAGGAAGAGTGCGCATAAACGCGTCCAGAGCATATGCAGGGTTGTCCAGGTTGGCGGCAATGTCGGCACGCACGCTCTCTACCACGGGGGAGTAGGCGGGTCGCTCCGTCTGCGCCACGATATAGCTTACTATAAGGTCGCCCAATGCCTTTAAAATGGGAGCTCCGCGTTCTCCGCCCTCGCTGAAATAGAATTCCGCCTGCGAAAAGGCGTGAGCAAGGCCGCCGCCGCGTTCTTCGGCAACGCACGCAGGGTGTCTGAAAGGCAATGCAGTTGCCTCCATAAATATATACGTTTCGGCCGCGTTGCAGGCACTTCGTTCATATTTTGTTGAAGGGGGAATTACCAGCACGTCGCTGCGGCCATATGTTTCGGTGTGGTGCGCAGTCTTAATTTCACCGCGCGCCGTACACCTTATCAACTGCCATAACTTTCCGCTCTCTTCCAGTTCGGCCGCTCTCTTTTCGTCTTTTCCCGCATATACAATGTTGTTCATAACCACATTTTACCATATAATATCCGTTTTGTCCATAGGCAATTTAATTTTTTGTCAGGTTTTTGCTTTATGAGTTTGTATCCGTAAATTCACAGTAAAACGTTATAGTGTAAAAATATTACAGTACAAATATTATAAAAAGTGGGTAAACCGAAGTAAAAATCACGGTTTTAAATAGCTGATTATATAAAGTGTAAAAAAATTACTGTATAATTGCAAATATGTACGTCAAAACAGCGATAAAAGAAAAAGCCAAACGTAAAATATTTACGTTTGACTTTTGAGTTTTATGGTATTCGCAATATCAGCGGAAAAATAATTTGTCGTGTGTTTCATACAGCGCTGTATTGGGCAGAGGCAGTTGTCTGCCCTCGCAGTCAGATGTAAGTTTTGTTTTCTGCTCAGCCGCAGTCTTTGCAGCCGTTTCCGCACTTCTTTACAAGCACGTTGCAGTCAAGCTCGCTGCATTCCTCGTCCGTAAGTTCGTAGCCGCACGCCGCAAAAAAGTTGATTGCATCGCCGTCCGCAGCGGTGTAAATATCCTTTACGCCGCTCTCTTTAAGGCGCATTTCCGCGGTGTACAGCAAAAATTTGCCAAGTCCTTTGTGCCTGCGCGAAACAACAATGTAAATCTCGCGTATGTCGCCCCAGCCGTCCTTAAAGTCCCAGTCGTTGCCGGGTTCGTCCGTCTGGTATATGCAGAACCCGCACAGCGCGCCGTCCTCTTCTATAAGGTCAACGCGCAGCAGCCCCGCAAGCAGATCGGGCAGAATATACTCGTTTACAAGGTGGTCGGCGTCCTCGTCGCAACCAAGCTCCTCATAATAATCGCTGAACATCTTGCCGAACGCTTTTTCATATTTATCGTTCAGCGGAAACACTCTTACCATCGTCAGAACCTCCTTTTTTATCATCCATCCAGCCGAAAAATTTTCTTCCGGGGAACAGCGCCTTGTATGCCGCAATGCATATAAGCGCCGCAGATACAATTGTGCAAATAACAGAAATCCACTGCAAAACCCACTTGAACATTCCCACAGTCTCAAACAGCACGTACAGTATGTTCAGTCCCTGCGCGCCGATAAGCATCAGTCCGAACAGCGTGGTCTTAAGATTGCCGCACAGCGCAAGCGATATAAGCATAACTCCCGCAACTGGCACCCAATATCTTTCGTGCATGGCGGGAAGCAATAAGTAGCAGGCCGTGCCCTGCAGAGCAAGCGTAAGCGCAAGCCGCAAATTCTTTTCCGCACGGCTTCTGATTACGGCGATAAAAATGAGTACCGAGGCCGCAACGGTCAGCGCGTAGGCGATATATTTCAGCGCAGCTCCGATGCCCTGCGCCGAAGAAAAGTAGTTCAGGCCGAAGAGCGACCAGATATTTCCCGCATTTGCTGAAAGGTAGGGGTAGTGCCCGACCTGACGGCCGAATATGTCTATGAGAAAGAGCAGATTGCCCTCGTCTATGTACGTCAGGCCGAACGGCAGGTACATTGCAATGTATAAAATCAGTGCGCAGACGGCGTACAATATGAATTTAAGGTACAGTCTGCGCTTTATCATAAGGCAGATAAGGTACAGTCCCGCGGCGGGCATAAGCAGTATAATCTGCGTCTTTACAAGCATCGCAACGAGCGCCGCCGCAAAGAAAGCCAGCCACTTTTCGCGGGATAAAAAGTCATAGAGTACCACAGCGGCACACGTTATCAGCGTATCGCTCTGTCCCCAGGCGGCGCTGTCCGTAAGGTTTACGGGCGCGAACAGATATAAAACGGTGAATATTGCCGCAGTGAACGCGCCTTTGCGGCGCTTTATCACAAAGTAGAAAGGTATGCCCGAAAGTACGGTCGCCAGACCGAAAAATGCCTTATATACAAATCTTGCCGAGGCGTGCGAGCAGTTTGCAAACCAGGTGAGCGCGGTGTTTACGTATAAAAACAGCGGAGGGTAGTCGGCGTCACAGTCGCGGTAAAAGTTGTATATGCCGTGTTTGAGCACGTAATTTCCCCAGTCGCCGTACCAGTCGATGTCGGAATAGTATCCGAGACCGAACGCCGCCACAAGCATATAAACTGCAAGTGCGGCGGCAAACAGTCCCGCAACGCACAGCGTCTGTCCCCGTCGGCTAAGCCTTACAAAAAAGGTGTCGCCTGCACGCACTTTTGCGTAGCGGAAAAGCATATAGCCCAAAAAGACGTACAGCGCCATTGCTATTACGAGAAAAAAGTTTGTAATAATGTTTGCCGTCAGACTCATTTCGGTATTTGAAATATTTTCTATTTTAAATAGTCTGTCCCTTGCAAAACCCAGCAGCTGTGTCTGCAAATGCGGCGTGTCCGCAGCGCGCAATCTGCGGCGGGGATATCGCTCTAGACAGCGGCGGAGGGATTAAAAATGCGGCGGACAAAAACTTTGTCCGCCGCATGCTCTTTTGATTTTGCCCGCATAAGCGGGGCCCTTTTAAAGGTTATTCAGCGGCGTAAACGGAAACCTGTTTGCCGTCCTTGCCAACCCTTTCAAACTTAACGGTGCCGTCGATGAGGGCGAACAGAGTGTCGTCCTTGCCGATGCCTACGTTATTGCCGGGGCGGAACTTGCTGCCGCGCTGTCTTACAAGGATATTGCCTGCAAGAACAAACTGACCGTCGGCACGCTTAACGCCTAATCTCTTGGCTTCGCTGTCCCTGCCGTTGTGGGATGAGCCGGTACCTTTTTTATGGGCGAATAAATTTAAAAGTAACATTTCCATCGTCCTCCCGTAAATTATTCAGCCTTCTCTTCGGCTGCGGCAGCCTTCTTGGCCTTTGCCGCCTTCTTAGCACCGCCGATAGCAGTAATCTTCACTTCGGTGAAGGGCTGCCTGTGGCCCTGCTTTTTGCGTTCGTTCTTCTTGGCCTTGTACTTGAAGATTATAATCTTCTTGGCTTTGCCCTGAGAAACTACGGTGGCGGTAACCTTGGTATCAGCTACTTCGGCGCCTGCCTTAATGCCCTTTTCGTCAGCTACGAGTACAACGGGGAAATCAACGGTATCGCCGACGTTTGCGTTGAGCTTTTCAAGCTTAACGGTGTCGCCTTCGCTTACCCTGTACTGTTTGCTGCCATTTTCAAAAATTGCGTACATGGTTTGAAATTGCCTCCTCTGACCAGTCTCGCCGGGATTTCAGCCCGCTTAAAGCGGCGCAGGCGGTCCTTTGATTTGAATTTGGACACTTTAAAAAGAGCCCGTCCCGAGCGGCTCGAAATAAAATGTACCACACCTTTTGTTTTAAGTCAAGCAAAAAATGCCATTTGTTATCGCATTTGACCAAAAATAATAAAGTTATAATCTTTTTGTTGCAATTTATGGATATATTGGCTATAATCTAAAATGTCGGAAAGGAAAAAATTGCCTTTTTAATGAGGTTTATTTTTTCGCAGCGGCATATAAGGAGAACGGCGGAAGAGAGCCCGCCTGAAAAGTGAAAGCATGTTAAAAGAAGATATAAAGAACCGCGTAAGCACCAGGCAGGCGCCTGACGGAGCGGTTGCAGGCCTTGGTTCAGGCAAATCTGCGGTCAGCGTGCCCGCTGGCGGTGCACGGCAAAGTACGCAGAGCGAAGAAAAGAAGGGTTTTTTGTACAGACTTGTGCTGAAGATATGCAGGGGCAATAAAAAACTTGCCGAAATTCTGCGCTTTTGCATAGTCGGCGGATTGGCCACCGTAGTTGACTTTTTTGTGATGGGTGTAACGCTGTATATATTCGACCCTTCGCTGTATCCTAACTTTTTCAATGTATTTTACGGCGGCGGAACGCCGTCGACGCTTGCCTCATGCGTTGGCACAGGGGCGGGCTTTTTAGTCGGCCTTGCGGTAAACTATGCGCTTTCCGTGCTGTTCGTGTTTGACGAAAAGGGCAGTTCGAAGACCTTTTCAGGCTTTGTGGTGTTTGCTCTTTTAAGCGCGGGCGGCCTTGCAATCAACGTTCTGGGCATGTACCTTCTGGTAGACCTTGCTCACCTCAACGAGTGGATAATAAAGATAGTTCTCACGCTAGTGGTGCTGGTATATAACTATGCAACCCGCAAACTGATAATATTCAGAAATAAAAAATGAATTTACCGTGCCGCCTGAAAAATCAGGCGGCACAATTTTTTTGTAAATTTTTAAAAAAATGCGTTAGTTCGCGCATATATGCCGCTTTTTTACCCATACTGCAGATAAAAAGGGGGATAAATTTATGGGTAAAATAAAGAGCAAGGACGAGGTGCTTGCAGAAGTATACCGCAATGCGCAGCTGGCACTCCAGTCAATTTCGGACATCCTGCCCGAAACGGAGAAGGACGGCATCCGCAAGGAAATTCTGCGTCAGCAAAGCGAATACAAAAGAATATGCGAAGACGCAGAAAAAATTGCCCGTCAGAGCGGCATAGAGCTTAAAGAACCCGGCCTTTTCAAGAAGGCGATGATGTGGTCGGGCATAAAGATGAATACCGTTGTCGATAAGTCGTCGCAGCATATAGCGCAGCTTATGGTGCGCGGAACGGCTATGGGCGTCACTTCGCTGAGAACCACCCAGACCGATTCCGAGGGGTATGCCGACGGCGAAATAAAAAAGCTGTTGGACGAACTTATTGCAAGAGAGGAAGAGTTTGAGGAAAATCTTAAAAAATTTCTCTGATTTTACTCGCTTTGGCAGTGAGGATGGTTCGGCAGAAAAGAGCTGATGAAAATATGAAAAGAGCGGATAAATATATGAAAGCGGGCGGCAGATTTGCCGCCTTTTTTGTGTATTTTGTATATTTTTGACATATTTTTATTGCGTGCTTTCAAAGTCTTGCAAAAAGTTCTGCGGTATGTTAAATTATAGTTGTCGCATATATGAAAAAAATGCGGCTATATTTAAACAAAAATGCGGGTATGTATTTTTATCTGATATCCGCGCGTGCAGGAATTTAAAGTGAATTCGCAAAAAAATAATAATTCGTCCGCATATATGGCCAAACAATCGGCCGAATATATGCCATTTGACGGTAAGGAAAACGCTTCCGGGAGCGCGTCTGCGGATAAATCTGCTGAGGCCGAAAAGACAATTCAGTCGGCGGAAGGCGGCTTCGCTGCGGAAAAACATATCCGCTTTTACGATAAGTCGCCGAGAAAAGCTGCATTTATTGCGGCGGCGCTGTGTCTTCTGGCGGCATTCATATGCATTACGATAGGTTCAAAAAGTTCCTTTTTATATGCCTTTCACGACGCCAACGACGTAAACTGGTTTCTCACGATGGGCAGGGGCATTGTCAACGGCAAGGTGCCGTATAAGGACCTCTTTGAGCAAAAGGGCATTCTCACGTATATGATGTTCGCGCTCAACTACGCAATATGCGGCAATCATCTGTACGTTATATATGTCATAGAAGTGCTGTGCATGACGGCGTTTGCGTGGATATGCTTTAAGATATGCCGCATGTATACCTCGTATGTGCCCTCGCTTTTTGTGGCGGCGTTCTCCGTACTGCTTGCCACCTGCTCATTTGCCTTTGTTTCGGGCGGCGGCGAGGTGGAGGAGTACATTCTGCCATTGCTGGCCTACGGGCTGTATGTGTTTGTGCGGTACGCAAAGCAGGGCGTGTTGCCCGTTCATTCGGCTGCAATCTGCGGAGCGTGCTCCTCTGTGATATTCTGGATGAAATTCACGGCCATATCCTTTTATGCGGTGTTTGCGGTATGCGTATTCGTTGACTGCTGCATAAAAAAGCAGGCAAAGCGCGGCCTTTTGTATGCGCTTGCATTCGTCATGGCTTTCGCCGCGGTAAGCGTGCCCTGGCTGGCATATCTCGGAGCAAATTCCGCCCTGGACGATATGTGGCGGGTGTACATTTACGACAATATTTTCAGTTACGGCGGTCGCATTTTTTCGCGGCTTATAGGCCTTGTGATAAACATACTGCGCAGCGCGCCGCTTTACGTGTTCACCATTTTTGCCGCAGTATCCTACTGGAGGGGCAAAGTTGCGCTCAGATACAAAATATACTATACTGCAATTCTTTGCATAATGTTTGTTCTGCAGTGCATAAGCGCGGGCGATATAAGGTATTATCACCTTGTAATGGCGATATATCTTCCGCTCGGACTTATGAGCACGGTCTACTGCGTGCTCAGCGTTCTTGCGGCTGTGGCGGCGCTGCTCAGAGGTTCAAAGACGGAGAGCTATTCAGACCGCTTTATGGATTGCCGCTCCGCAATGCGCGGCTGGTGCGAAAAGACCGTAGCCGCTGCCGCGGCAAAGACGCGTGCGGGGGTAAACGTCGGCACGGTTGCAATAGTTGCCGTACTGTTTGCCGCGCTGACGATAGTATTCGGCAACTGCACGCTCGACCTTCTGCACCCTTTGGACTACTATCCGCAGTTTAAGGCGGCGCAGATAATGCGCGAGGAGGGCGGAGGAAATCTGCTCACCTACAAGACGTTTGACCGCGGTTTTTACACGGCGTATGACGAAACGCCGGAATTTTACTACTTTGCTCAGAACAATTTTGACAGGGCCGACTTTCCCGAGATGTATGAAGGGCAGGAGAGCTATGTAATAAACGGTCTGGCCGACTTTGTGGTAACAGAAACGGGGCACTGGCTGGAAGAGAAAGATACGCTCCTGTCGCGCTACGAATTTGTGGCC
>DVMA01000019.1 GCA_018715195.1 Candidatus Coproplasma excrementavium
TGTGTGAGACACTTCATATCGAAATTCCAAATGAGTATAGATAACTGCAAATAACAGTTTGTAGGGGAGTTCTGATACTCCCCTATAAAAATGGCTATTTATCAACTGTTTGTTGTGACATAGCCTAAAAATATAAGCGACATCAGGGATACAAAGCCGATTTTTCTTATTTTGTCAATATACTCCCCCTTTAAAATATTATATACCAAAGCCGCTGTCTGCCGCAATGCTTTTATGATATATACGCCGCTCCGCATGCAGTTGTTGCCGCACAGCCGCCAATGCCGCCGCACATCATACAAAACAGTGCCGCGTATGCCGCCCAAAATGCCTATACCGCCGCGCCCCGTTCGTGCCGCTGGTGCGGGTACAATATAATTTTTTTTGTAAATCTGTTGAAAGTGACAAAAATTTCAGTATAATATAGTAAAGTAAATATAAAAGGGGGGTCTTTATGAAAGGACTTAAATTTTCACTCTGCGGCCTCGGCCTCATACTCGTTGCAATGTTCTGTCTGATTGCAGGCGGAAGAAACTACAACGCCGCGCTCGCATTCGGCATAATATTTGTCATTCTCGGCATAGCTCTGCTTGTGCTCGGCATACTGGTCAAAGATTCGCTTTCAGAGCTTAAAAGATTTAAAATAGTCGACTCTTCAAAGCATTCGGATAAGGACGCCGAGGAGAACGCCAAAGAGGACGATAAAAAGTAATCTCAGCCGCTGAATAAAGAAAGTTGCAAATCAAAAAGCCGACTGCAAAATTAAAGGCAGCAGCGGGGGAGAATAAACCGCTCACGCCAATTCAATCGCAAAAAAATAAAGCATTTAGCAATCAAAAGAGCGGCCGCGCCATTCTGGCGCGGCCGCTCAATTCATATTTCAGAATTTATTCTGATTTAAGCAAGATTTATTCGTCCCTTACTGGGGGTTCTTGCGGGGACGGCCTCTGCCGCGCTTTACCTGTGCGGGTTCGGGCTGTGCCTTCTTCACGTTTACGGAACCGGGCTTGCGGCCGCGCTTTTTGCCCGTGTATGCGGGCTTTTCAGCCGTCTGAGCCTCTGCCTTTTCCTCTGCGGGCTTGTTTTTGGCAAGTTCAGCCTCGGCTGCCGCCTTTGCTGCGGCGCAGTTGTTTTTAAGCGTTTCAAGGCAGTCCCAGAGCTCCTTGGGAATTCTGTCGCCGATGGAGCTATGGTAGTAACCCTCAAGCTCGTCTGCCTCAAAGCTCCAGCGCGCCTCGTCAACCTTGAGAATTTCTTCAAGGTCAGCCTCGCCGAACTTGTGTCCGGGAGCGATTTCGTAGTCCATTTCGGATATATCGATATCGTCGGCGTAGGGCACGTAGCCTATTGCCGTCTCCTTTGCGTCAACGGTGTCCTCGCAGCGCTTCAATATCCATTCAAGCACGCGCATGTTGTCGCCGAAACCGGGCCATATGAAGTTGCCGTCCTTGTCCTGACGGAACCAGTTTACGTTGAAAATCTTGGGCGGTTTTTTAACGAGTTTGCCCATATCAATCCAGTGCTGCCAGTAGTCGCCCATGTGGTAGCCTGCAAAGGGTTTCATAGCCATGGGGTCGTGGCGCAGAACGCCGGTAGCGCCCGTTGCGGCTGCAGTCGTTTCGGAGGACATTGCGCTGCCCACGAACACGCCGTGGTTCCAGTCTCTCGACTGATAAACGAGGGGAGTGGTGGTAGCTCTTCTGCCGCCGAAGATTATTGCCGAAAGGGGCACGCCCTTGGAGCTTTCGAACTCGGGCGAAATGCAGGGGCAGTTCTTTGCGGGAGCGGTAAATCTGCTGTTGGGATGAGCCGCGCAGGTGGACTTGTTCTTTTTATCGAACTTTTTGGGATCCCAGGGCTTGCCCGTCCAGTCTATGATGTGCTCGGGGAGCTCCTTGGTGAGGCCCTCCCACCAGACGGTCATATCGTCGGTGTTGAGCGCAACGTTGGTGAATATAGTGCCGCGCTTGGTGCTTGCCAGCGCGTTGAAGTTGGAGTGTTCGTTGGTGCCGGGGGCCACGCCGAAGAAACCGTTTTCGGGGTTTACTGCCCACAGTCTGCCGTCTTCGCCCACGCGAATCCAGGCGATGTCGTCGCCTACGCACTCAATCTTGTAGCCCTTGTCGAGGTAGTGTTTGGGCGGAATGAGCATGGCAAGGTTGGTCTTGCCGCATGCGGAGGGGAAAGCGGCCGCAACGTATTTTTTCTCGCCGTCGGGGTAAGTTATGCCGAGGATGAGCATATGCTCTGCCATCCAGCCCTCGTTTTTGCCGAGGTAGGAGGCAATTCTCAGGGCAAAGCACTTTTTGCCGAGCAGAACGTTGCCGCCGTAAGCGGAGTTTACGGAGATGATTTCATTCTCTTCGGGGAAGTGAAGAATGTATCTCTTTTCGGCGTCCACGTCGCATTTTGCGTGGAAACCCTTTATGAAGTCGCCGTGAGAGCCGATTGCGTCGAGCGCTTTTTTGCCTACGCGGGTCATAATGCTCATGTTGAGCACAACGTAGATGGAGTCGGTAACTTCAATGCCGTAGCGGGCAAAGGAAGAGCCGATTGCGCCCATGGAATAGGGAATAACGTACATAGTTCTGCCGCGCATGGAGCCGCGTGCGATTTCGCGTGCGAGCTCGTGAGCCTCTCTGGGGTCCATCCAGTAGTTGTTGGGGCCTGCGTCCTCGCGGTTGGAAGTGCAGATGAAAGTTCTGTCCTCAACGCGGGCAACGTCGTTGACCTTGGTGCGGTGGAGGTAGCAGTCGGGCAGAAGGCTTTCGTTGAGCTTGATAAGTTCGCCCGAGTGAACAGCTTCCTTTCTGAGTTCGTCAATCTGTTTCTGGCTGCCGTCAATCCACACTATGTAGTCGGGCTGCGCAAGTTCGGCGCTTTCTTCCACGAATGAAAGAATTTTCTTGTTTCTAGTAAGTGCCATATCAAGAACTCCTTTTCAGAACTCTGCAAAATTATTCAGTCCGCGCCGCATAAAAATGGGTAAAAAAATATGCTGCTCTCTCTTTATAATAATGTAAAGTCCGTAAATGAATTTAATTTCTCAATAATTATACTTCAAATTATATGCAAACGCAATTATTTTAAATATAAAAAAACTGATTTTTGTGCGAATAAAATAAAATAAAATGAATTTTTTTGCATTAGTCAGGGCATATGTGCGGGTCAAATTGCGACAAAAAAATAAAAAATAAGTTATATTGCGCGGCAAAACAGGTAATATAATATATTAAATAATAATAAAAAATAATAAAAAAAGGTGGCAGTATGGCCGTATATACCAAAAATATAGCCGTAATAAGGGGCGTAAAGAGCGGTTTTTCGCAGGGTCAGGGCGAGCTTTCCGGCGTGGTCAAGGCCGAAAAATACGGCGGTTTTTTCCGCGCGGAAATTTCTCTCATTAATTTTGCGCCGCTGAGTGCGGGGCGCTATGTGACTGGCATATCGGACGGCGAATATGCCGAAGTTTTTGAAGGTTGCGGCGGCGAATGTACCAGCAAAATAGATACTTCCCGCGGGTTTGCCGCCGCCGTGTGCTACGCGGGGGAAGAGGTACTGCCCGTCGCCGTGGCGTTCTGCGGGGATATGGCCTGGGCCGTACCGCTTGCCGTGCGCGCGGTGGAAAATTACGAAAAGCCGAAAAAGGAGCAGTACCGTGACGAGGCCATTGCGGAGGATAACTACTATGAATACGGCAAAGATACTCAAAGTAAAGGCGATGTATCGCCGCGTGACGGGCAAAAAGAGGGGCATATATGCCGCGAGAATGAAAATCCTGTCGGCGTATGCGACCAGTCTGAAAGCGCAGGAAAGGAGTGCGGAGAGTGGCGCGGCGAAGAAGATGGCGACAGAGAAGACATTGAAAAGCAGGTAAAATCTGCCGCTGAAAAGGTTGCCGCCGCGGCGGAAAATGATGGCGAAAAGATAAATTCGCCCGCACATATGCCGCAACAAACAGAAAAAGAGCAAAAAAACGGCGAGGAAATGCCATCGTTTTACGCGCGCATGCGCGGCGAAATTGAAAAGCTGTTTTCCTCATTCCCGCGCGAACAGTCGCTTGAAAAGGCGGTGGAGGGTTCGCGCTGGGTGCGCATAACTTACGGCGGCAAACGCTTTTACGTGTTCGGAGTAATATGCGAGGACGGCGTGCCCTCCTGCATATGTTACGGCGTGCCCGCAAAGGGCAGTCCCTGCCCAGACAGCTTAAAGGGACTTGCGGGCTACATTCCCGCGGGGGATGGCTACTGGGTTATGTACCAGAGCGCGGCCACGGGCGCGTCCATAAAAATTGAATGACGGCTCGCGGTGAAATATTTTGACTGCCGCATTTAAAGGCGGGTAAAAAGTGCAAAAGCGCGCATACTGCGTATATGAGACTTTCGGCTGTAATCTGCACCGTAAACTTAATTGTTTTGGGCATATGCGGGGGTGTATACGCTTTCAGCGGGTTCAATCTGCTGCTCTTTCTGTGCTTTGATAATTTCACCGCAGTGCGCGCCGTGCTGGGGCTTTGCTTTGTTTCCGCACTGTTCAGCGCGTACGCGCTCATTGCTTTCAGACCGTACCGCGGACTGCGCTAGCCGCATTGCGCCGTTGTCAAAATATGTGCACAATATAAAATCGTAAAATAAGGTGGAAAATAAAAGGCCCGCCGCGCGAAAAAATTTCGCGCGGCGGGCCGCATTTTATCTGCTTTCCTCTGTGTCCTGGCACAGAATGTAGTTTGCGTCCGCATCTAGTATTTTGCACAGATTGGCAAGCGTATCCAGTGCAGGCATTGCTCTGCCGGAAAGGTATTGCCCTATTGTAGGTTGTTTTACACCCAGTTGCTTTGCCAGTTCTGTCTGCGTCATTCCGCTGTTTCGTATGGTTTCAGCAATGCGTTTTTGTATTTGCTCCAGTGTTACCATTTTTACCCCTTTTTTTTCTCATTATATAAGAGTTGCCTATAACTTCGCTTGACATATAGGCATTACCTATAATAAAATATAGGTAATACCTATAAATTACTGCAAAGGTAAAGGAATATGGAAAACAGTGAAAGATGTTATAATTGCCGCAATCTGCAAAGGTACTACACCCGCGGCGTAAAGAGCTATTTGCAGACGGATTTCGGCTATTGCTGTGAGTGCCGCGCTGTGGTGGAAGTGCACCATAGCTGCGAAAAGTTTGTCCGCCGCACAAACCGCAGACGCAGCGAAAGGCTTACAAGGTATTATCTGAACGATATTCTCACGGAAATTTCAGAGATAAGAAAGGTGTTAGAGGGCGAGCAGGCAGAAAAAGCCGAATGCAACTTTTGCAATGACGTATGTTCAGAACCCGAGGAAAATGAGAGATGAAGACGTGTAAAACGTGCGGTCACTTCAAGCGGCTGTACACAAAATACTTCTGTTTTTTGTGGCGTTCAAAGCTGCATATCTGCACTCTTCACAATAAAATTGCAGACGGCGAGTGCTGTGAAAGCTGGGCCCGCCGCCGCGTGCGGTGCGACCTTTCGCCGCAGAGGTTTGAAAGCGTCGAAAGCGATTTAAAGGCTTTATTGCGCCTTTCTGAGGGAAAAGACGGTTAAAATAACGGCACTTTCTGCGCCAGGCAGAAAGTGCCGTTATTTGCGGCATATGTGCCGCTCTTTTTTGCAAAAAAATGTATGTTTCACGTTAAACGCCGCAAATTTTTCAGCGGTGCGTGTCATATAATAAAAAGTGCGCAGACAAAAGTCTGCGCATTTTGTCATCTTGCAATGTTTTCAAGAATGAGCTTGTCAAAACTTACGGGTTCGGTAAAGTCGCGCGGAAGAAATGTTACGCGGTTAAACTTGGCGTAGTTGAAGATGTGCGTTTTAAGCAGTACGGGCGTGGCTATGTCAAGCGCCTCGCATATGTCCGAAAGATAGGTGAAAAAATCGTCCCATTCAAATTTGGCCACGTTTTCGTAGGTGGTCTGTCTTATAATTTTGTGTTCCTTTTCAATTCTGCCCCAAATGCGAAACATACTCACTCCGTTCACCGCATATTTTTTGCGCGGTTTTATAAAAGTATACATTAAATCGCCGCGTTTGTAAATTAAGTGGCGGCACATTTTATTTCAGGAAACTTTTTTCTTCGAAGGAAGAAGAGGGGATAGTGACATCGGGGGGAACGGGGAAAACGGAGGGAACGGAGAAATTGTGGGTACGAGGGGAATAGAGGAAATGTAGGAAGAGGAGGGAACGTGGGGAAACGTGGGAATGGCAGAAATTGGGGGAGCGGAAGGAATGGAGAAATCGGAGGGGCGCAGCAGCGTAAGAGATAGCGGCAACGGTGCAGAGGTGGAGTGGCTGTTTTTGTGGTATCGGCGTATGCGGCGGCGTTGGGGGTGTTGCCAAGGCTGAAAAGGTTGCGTACAGCGGCGGCGTTGGAGGGCGGGGAAGTTTACGCGGCATTGGCAGATATAGGGAATGCGGCGGCGTTGGAGGGCACGGAAGTTTATGCGGCGCGGTCGTGGCAGACGGGGCGGTGACGGCGTTCGGCTTATAAAAACTGTCGGCCGCTCTATTTTTAAATACATTCTTGACAAAACGGCCGCAAAAAGTTAATATATTATAAATAACCTTTTAAATAAAGCCGCGCACGGCGCATAACTCGGCGGACGCCTTCCGCAAAGAATAAAAAATTTTTACTTCTGCCGCGGCGCAAGGGGGCATATATATGGATAAATTCAAAAAGGATATTCTCTCGCTCGTAACCGAGGATTCCCGCATTTCTCACGCAAGCATGGCGGCCATGCTCGGAGTGGACGTCAGCGCGGTAGATAAGGCCGTTGCCGAACTCGAGGCGGACGGCGTGATAGTAAAATACACCGCAATCATCAACGAGGACCTCGCCGAAGAGGAGAAGGTGGAGGCGCTGATAGAAGTTAAGGTCACCCCTCAGCGCGGCCACGGCTTCGACACCATTGCCGAAGAAATTTCCGCTCACCCCGAGGTGAAAAATCTATATCTTATGAGCGGCGCGTACGATTTGGCTGTAATTGTGGAGAGCGCGTCTCTGCGCGGCGTTTCGCGCTTTGTTTCGGAGTGCATTTCCACATACGATACGGTAATTTCAACCGCCACTCACTTCATACTCAAAAAGTACAAGGTAGAGGGCGCGCTCATGCAGGACGAAGAGGGCGGCAGACTGAGCATTCAGCCGTGACGGGTGTTTTTTATGAGAAGTTTTGTAAACGACCGCGCCGCCCGTCTTAAACCGAGCGGCATACGCAAATTTTTTGATATAGTTTCCGAAATGAAGGACGCAATCTCCCTCGGCGTTGGCGAGCCCGACTTCGTCACGCCCTGGAACATCCGCGACGCCGCCGTGCGCTCCATAAAGCGCGGCTACACGCAGTACACGGCCAACCGCGGACTTAAAGAATTGCGCGAAAATATATGCAGGTATCTCGAAGAGCGCTTTTCGGTAAAGTACGCGCCCGAACATACCATCGTCACCGTGGGCGCAAGCGAGGCCATCGACCTGGTGCTGCGCGCCATATGCGACCCCGGGGACGAGGTGCTCATTCCCGCGCCGTGCTACGTATCGTACGCGCCCCTCGTGTATATGGCGGGCGGTACGCCAGTACCCCTCGAATGCAAGGCGGAAAACGAATTTATCGTAACGCCGCAGCTTATCGAGGGTGCAATCACCAAAAAGAGCAAGGCCATACTGCTGGCCTACCCCAACAACCCCACGGGCGCAATTATGAACAAGGAGCAGCTTGAGGCCATCGTACCCGTCATAAAAAAGCACGACCTGCTCGTCATATCGGACGAAATTTACGCCGAACTTACCTATACTGGCAGGCACACTTCCATAGCTTCGATAGGGGATATGGCCGAACGAACGGTGCTTATCAACGGTTTTTCCAAGGCCTTTGCAATGACGGGCTGGCGCATTGGTTTTGTATGCGCCCCCGCGGAGATTGACGAGGCGATGTTCAAAATACACCAGTACGCCATCATGTGCGCGCCCCGAATGAGCCAGCACGCCGCCAACTGCGCGCTTTCCGAAAGCTTTGCCGACGGCTTTGCCACCGTGGAGGAGATGCGCGAGGAGTACAAGCGGCGCGGCGGATTTATGGCCAATGCGTTCAATTCGATGGGGCTGAGCTGTTTCAGTCCGCGCGGAGCTTTTTACGTGTTCCCCTCGGTTGCGGCCACGGGAATGGACGGCGAGCAGTTCGCAACAAAGCTTTTGCAGGAAGAAAAAGTTGCCGTCGTTCCCGGCGAGGCATTCGGCACGGCGGGCAAGTGGCACGTGCGCTGTTCGTACGCAACGGGCATGGCGCAGCTTGCCGAGGCCATAGAGCGCATAGGCGAATTCACCAAAAAACTGCGCTGAAAATAATTTTTTGTGGATAAGTTGCGGGCGCGGCAGATTTTTTTGCCCGCCGCCCGCTGTGCCGCCAGTCCGCCGCCTGTTGTGCCGACAAAAATTTCTGCGGGATAAAGGTGGAGCGCCCCATGCGGCGCGCGTTTTTTAATCGGTAAAGGATTACAAGCGGCGGGGTATAATTTCTTGACAAATTTTCAGCATAATTATATAATAGTAAGTGTTAAACGTGATTCCCGTACTACTTCGGCGTGGAATCACTTTTGTTATTTGTTTGTAAATCGGCCGCAATTCCTGCGCAAAATCTGCGTAAGACTTTCTGCGCCGCCGCATAAAAATCAGATACATAAAAATCAAATGCCGCCACTTTTCAAGCGGTAAAAATATATTCCACGGAAAAATTTTCCGTGAGGAGGAAATTATGGCAGACCAGTATTTTGAAATGACTCAGAAGAACTACGAGGACTTAAAAAAGGAACTTGACTACCTCGTAAAGGAAAAACGTCCCGAAATCATCGAGCGCATAGCCGAAGCGCGCAGCCACGGCGACCTTTCGGAGAACGCCGAATACGACGCCGCCAGAGAGGAGCAGCGCTCCAACGAGGGCAAGATTGCCGAGCTCGAATACCAGATTAAAAACGCCGTGATAATCGCAGAAGTAAGCGACAACACCTACGTTCACCTTGACAGCAAGGTGACGGTTGAGGACGTTGAATTCGGCGACAAGGAGACGTACACCATAACCAGCGTGACCGACGTGGACGTAATGAACAACCGCATATCCAGCGAATCTCCCGTAGGTTCGGCGCTGATGCGTCACAAGACGGGCGACGTGGTGACGGTAAGCTGCCCCGACGGTTCCTCTTACCAGCTTAAAATAGTGGCCATAGCTTAAAGCCGTCGCCGCTCTACAAAAAAAATACGTGCCATCGAGGACTTATGGAACAGAAAAATATAGATAACGCTCCCGCAACCGAGGAGGAAGAGGCTGAAAGACTCGCCGAGCAGGCGCAGATAAGAAGAGAAAAGCTTGCAAAGCTCGTTGCCGAGGGCAAGAACCCTTACGAAAAGGTGAAGTACGACGTAACTGCAAACTCCACCTCCATAAAGAACAACTTTGAAGCGCTTGAGGGCAAGGAAGTTTCCATAGCCGGCAGGCTTATGAGCCGCCGCATAATGGGCAAGGCCTCCTTTTCGCACATCTCCGACCGCGACGGACTCATTCAGATTTACGTCAAGCGCGACGACGTCGGCGAAGAGGACTACATGTCCTACAAAAAGGACTATGACATAGGCGATATAGTCGGCGTAAAGGGCTACGTTTTCAAGACGCAGACGGGCGAAATTTCCGTACACTGCAACCATATCGAAATGCTCTCCAAGTCGCTGCGTCCCCTGCCCGAAAAGCAGCACGGCCTCACCAATATAGACCTCAAGTACCGTCAGCGCGACCTTGACCTCATAGTAAATCCCGAGGTGCGCACAACGTTCATAAAGCGTTCTCAGATAATACGCGAAATACGCAACTATCTGGACAATCTCGGCTATCTCGAAGTGGATACGCCCGTTCTTACCACGCTGGAAATAGGCGCGGCGGCGCGTCCCTTCAAGACGCACCACAATTCGCTGGATATAGACATGTACCTTCGAATTGAAACCGAGCTCTACCTCAAAAGGCTGATTGTCGGCGGACTTGAAAGGGTGTATGAAGTCGGCCGTATCTTCCGCAACGAGGGCATGGACGCATTCCACAACCCCGAGTTCACCTCTGTGGAGATGTACCAGGCGTACACCGACTACAAGGGCATGATGGACCTTATCGAGGATATGTACCGCACTATAGCCAGAAAGGTGTGCGGCACGGACAAGATAACCTTCCAGGGCACGGAAGTCGACCTCGGTTCGCCTTGGGCGCGCCATACGATGAAGGAGGCCGTAAAGAAGTACTGCGGCGCCGACTATGACGAGTGGACGGACGACGCCTGCGCGCGCGAAGTTGCCAAAAAGCTCGGCGTGGAGGTTGAAGAGGGCGAGCACGCAACCAAGGGTCACGTTCTCATTGCGCTCTTCGAGGCGTTTGTCGAAGAAAAGCTCGTTCAGCCCACGATAATATACGACTACCCCGTAGAAAATTCGCCGCTTGCAAAGCGCAAGCCCTCCGACCCCGCATTTACGGAGAGGTTTGAATACTTCATCTGCTCCAAGGAATTCGGCAACGCGTTCTCGGAGCTCAACGACCCCATCGACCAGAAGGAACGTTTCGTAAAGCAGGTAAAGGAGAAGAGGGCGCAGGAACCCGGCTGCAACGCGCAGGTGGACGAGGACTTCGTCACCGCGCTTGAATACGGTTTGCCTCCCACGGGCGGCCTCGGCATGGGCGTGGACAGACTTGTAATGCTGCTCACCGACAGCCCCACGATAAGGGACGTTATTCTCTTCCCCACAATGAAACCCAAAAAGTAAGTTTTCGCGGAATAAAAACTTCCGCGGAAAATCATAATCATACAGCAAAGCGCCCGGCGGCCCCGTACGGGGCCGCCGTCTGCATATAAAGCAATTGGTGCGGCAATATGCCTTAACTAACGGCAACAACTTTGCGCAGATTTTCTTCTGCGTAAGCCTTTTGTGGCATATCCGCTCCTTGCGGCGCTTTACGGCAAAAATAAAGGGCACATATGGCAAATTATCTCATTCTGGATTGCATAAAGAGCGGCAAGCGCGGACACGTCAGCTTTCATACGCCCGGTCACAAGGGTGGCGGCGGACTGTCCTCCGTTCTGCGCATTTGCGGCGAGGACGTAACCGAACTTTCCTACACGGACGACCTCTCATCTCCGTCCGGTCCGATAGCCGTTGCGCAGTCTGATATAGCCATGATTGCGGGCGCAAAGCGCGCGTACATCACCACGGACGGTTCAACCAGCGGCGTAATGGCAATGATGTACGCCGTGCACGGCAGGGGCGGCAAAATAATCGTGCCGCGCAACAGCCATAAGAGCGTGTGGAACGCCTGCAAACTGATGGGCATAGAGCCCGTCATAGTGCAGGGCGAGGAGCGTGACGGCGTAATGCTGCCTCCCGCGGCCTCGCAGGTGGCGACACTCGCTGCCAATGACCCCGACATAATCGGCATGATAGCCGTCTCCCCCGACTACTACGGCAACATCTCCCCGCTTGAAAAGTATGCGGAGGTGCTGCACGGCGCGGGCAAGGTACTGCTTGTTGACGGCGCTCACGGCGCACACCTCGCCTTTGAAGAGGGCAGGCGCGGCTACGCGGGCAACTATGCCGATATCTGGGTGGAAAGCGCGCATAAATCTCTGCCCGCACTCACGCAGGGCGCGGCCGTGTTTTTAAACGACCTCTGCCTTGAAGAGGGACTCAGAGAGGGACTCTCGCTGTTCCGCACTACCTCGCCGTCCTTTCCGATAATGGCGTCAGTGGAGTTTGCCTATAAATACGTATCCGAGCGCCCGCAGCTCATCGAGGGCGCAAAGGCCGCGGTTGCTGCGTTCAGGGAAAAATATCCCGACTACCGCTTCTATCCCTCGGCCGACTGGACAAAGCTCTGCCTGGACTGCGCACCGCTCTCCGCGGACTCGCGCAAGGTGGGCGCGCTCATCGAAAAGAGGGGCATATATGCCGAATTTGCCGACGGAAGGTACCTAGTTTTCTACCTCTCGCCCGCAACGCGCGCGTCCGATCTGAAGGCGTTGGGAGCGGCGCTTTCGTGGGCTCTTAAGCAGCGCGGAGTGCGCTCTTCCTACGTGCCCCGCAAAAAGATGCCAAATCCCGCGCGCACGTACAGCTATCTGTACGCCCTGCGCCAGCCGAGCGAGTACGTATCCCTCGATGCAAGCGTCGGCAGAATGAGCGCGGAAAACGTCGGACTCATGCCCCCGTGCATACCCGTAGTCGCCGCGGGCGAAATAATCGGCGCGGACGCAGTCGAAGCGCTCAAAAGCGGCGCGCATACCTTTGGTCTTACGGAAGGAAAAATAAAAGTGGTGGTTAAAAAATGAAGGGCAGACTTGTAACTTTTGAAGGCTGCGAAGGCTCTGGCAAGAGTACGCAGCTGCGTCTTCTGTCCGAAAAGCTTTCAAAGCAGGGTATTTCGCACATAGTCACGCGCGAACCTGGCGGCAGCGACATTGCGGAACAGATAAGAAACATAATTTTAAACGGCAAAAACACGGCCATGTGCGACGAGTGCGAGGCGCTTTTGTACGCCGCCGCGCGCGCCCAGCACCTGCGCGAAATAGTTCAGCCCGCTCTGGATAAGGGCATGCTTGTGCTGTGCGACAGGTATGTGGACTCCTCGCTCGCATATCAGGGCTACGCCCGCGGACTGGATTTAAAGTTCATCGAGGACATAAACGGCTTTGCCATGCGCGACTTCCGTCCCGACCTCACGCTCTTTCTGGATATATCGCCGCGCGCCGCGTTCGAACGCAAGCACGGTGCGGACAAGGGCGACAGAATGGAGCAGCTGGGACTGGAATTTCACGAAAAAGTTTACGCAGGCTATCTCAGAATTGCCGCTCTCAACCCCGAACGCTTTTTAAAGGTGGAGTGCGGCGGCAGCAAGTGGGATACCGCGGAAAGAATATACAATATATTAAAATCGCACAAAATAATTTAATGATTGCGGCATATATGCGGGGCAATTGCATTTCTGCAAATGTTTCGGCCTGCGGAAAAACTGCGGTGATTGCGGCATATGTGCGGCTCAATTCAAACTTCGCGCACGGCGCGGAAGGGGGCGGCGGTGGAAATTTTAATAAAGAACAGCACGGCATACAAAATATTCTGCCGCGAGGCAGACGCGGGCAGACTGGCCCACGCATACATGCTCTCCTTCGAGGACGGGGCAAATCTGCGCGAGGCGCTCAAAATCTTTGCGCTTAAGTACTTTTCCACCGCGGCGGAAGAGCGCTGCGGCGGCCAGATTATGCGCGAGGTGTACCCCGACTGCAAAATATACCCCGAACCGGGCAAAAAGTTCAATGCAGAGGCGGCGGTGGCGCTCATAGAGGACAGTGCAATGCGCCCTACGGTCGGAGAAAAAAAGCTGTACATAATCAGCTCGTTTGAAGACTGTTCTCCGATAGTTCAGAACAAACTTTTAAAGGTTATAGAGGAACCGCCCGCGGGTGTAGGCTTCATTCTGGGCGCGACTACGCTCTCGCCAGTGCTTTCAACCATACTCTCGCGCGTGCGCCTTCTGGAAATCGCACCCTTTACGCAGCAGCAGATTTTTGAGGCGCTTGAGCGCAGACAGCCCGGCAGAGAGCTCAACCGTCTTGCCGCGGAGAGCTGCGGCGGAGTGTTCGGCGACGCAGTCGCTCTTGCTGCGGGACAGTTTTCAGAAATTCACGCCGCGGCGGCAGAAATTCTTTCGGCAACGGACGCCGCAAAGGCGGGCGCTCTCTCTTTAAAGTATGCCGATACAAAGCTTAAAAAGCCCGTCATAGCCGAAATTCAGCGTCTGTGTTACCGTGCCGCGCGTACAAGCGTATGCGGCGGGGCGGATTCGGAAGAGAAAAAAATTGCAGCGGCGTGGAGCCTTCCCGCACTCATAAAGGGCGCGGAAATTTACGGCGGCGCCCTGCGCGACATAAAATTCAACGCATACTATTCCGCGCTGTTATACGGCGCAATGCTCAGCATGATAGAGGAGAATACCAGATGGCAAAAATTATAGGCGTAAAATTCAGGGACGGCGGCAAGTTGTACTACTTTGCCCCCGGCGAAGGCGAATATACAGAAGGTCAGGGCGTAATAGTGGAGACGGCGCGCGGCGTGGAGTACGCCACGGTGTGCATACCGCTCAAAGAAGTGCCCGATGAGGAGTTGGTCGCTCCCTTAAAGCCCGTACTGCGCAACGCCACCGATAAGGACAGGGAAACGGTGCGCATAAACGAGGAAAAGCGCGTCCCCGCAATGAAGACGGCCGAAGAAAAGATTGCGGCGCGCGGACTGGAAATGAAGCTTGTGGACTGCGAATTCACCTTCGACGGCACAAAAGTCATATTCTACTTCACGGCAGACGGCCGCGTGGACTTCCGCGAGCTGGTAAAGGACCTCTCCGCGGTGTTCCACATAAGGATAGAGCTGCGCCAGATTGGCGTGCGCGATGAAACCAAACTGCTCGGAGGCCTCGGTCCGTGCGGCAGAGTATGCTGCTGCGCAAGCTGCATGCCCGACTTTAAAAAGGTGTCCATAAAGATGGCCAAAAACCAGGGACTTTCGCTCAATCCGGGCAAAATTTCGGGGCTGTGCGGCAGACTCATGTGCTGCCTCGCGTACGAAAACGACTACTATGCCGAGGCCTGCAAAAAGATGCCCAAGGTGGGCGCGGAAGTGGGCACTCCCGACGGCACGGGCACGGTCGTCAACGTGAATATGCTCAAAATGGAAGTCAAGGTGCGCATAGACAAGGGTGACGGCGCCGCGTACAAGGACTTCCCCGTGGACCAGCTTAAATTCAAGCGCCGCAACGACAAAAAGGACAAGGACGAAGACGAGGACTCCGAGGAAATAAAGGACCTTGCAGACTGATTGCCCCGCACATATGCCGCAATCAACGCCCTTTAGGGCTTTTTTCGGCTTAAAAGGGCTTGTCTTATGTCTGTTTTTAAGTTGCCCCGCATATATGCCGCAACCAATGCCCTTTTTCTGCGAAAAGAAAAAAAATCGGCGCAAAAAGCGGCTGTCTTACGCGCGAAGGCGCGGCATAAAGTGCATAAAAAGTCAAATTCCCCGCAAAATTATAGGAATTTTTGCCTGATTTGTAATAATTTTTATGCGCTTTTTACATAAAAATGCCTTCCGCGCGCGCTAAAACATGGTTTATCCCCTTTACTTTGCAAAAATGGTGTGATATAATAAACTCACTTATATAAGTTAATATCTCAGGAGGTACTTCTCATGGCACACGTAATTTCTGATGAATGCATAATGTGCGGCGCTTGCGCTTCCGTATGCCCCGTATCTGCAATTTCCGAAGGCGACAGCAAGTATGTTGTTGACCCCGATGTTTGCATCGACTGCGGCGCTTGCGAAGACGGCTGCCCTACCGGCGCTATCAAGGCTGCTGAATAATCAGTAAAAAAAGTAAGGCGGAACGGCGTTCCGCCTTATTTTTTTGCCTTGCAAAACGTGTGCGGTTAATGTATAATAGGCTTATGGAAATAAATCTTCTGCCGGGCGAAGTGCTTGAAGAACTGTACGGCGACAAAAAAATCATTCAGAATGTAAACCTCTACCGCTTCACGTCGGACAGCGTTCTGCTTTCAAAGTTCGTCAGGGGCAAAAAGGGGGACGTCGTCGCCGACTTCTGCGCGGGCAGCGGCATTGTGGGACTGCACTTTCTGTGCCTCAACACGCACATAAAAAATGTCACGCTGTTTGAAATGCAGCCCTCGCTCTCCGATATGAGCGCGCGCACAATCGCCTTCGACGGCTTTGAAAACGCCACCGCCGTATGCACGCGGGTGCAGGATATAGGCGCGCAGTACAACGGCGCGTTTTCGCTGGTGCTGTGCAACCCTCCATACGAGCGCGGCGGCTTTGACAATATCACGTATGAAAAGGCCATATGCCGCAAGGAAATTACCATAACGCTTGCAGAAATTCTCACCGTGGCGGCGCGTACTCTCAAATTCGGCGGCCGCATTGCAATAATCAACCGTGCCGACCGCCTTGCCGAACTGATATACGGCCTAAAATCGCGCTCTCTGGAGCCCAAGCGCATACAGTTCGTAAGCGGCACCGCGGGCGGCAAGCCCTACCTTGTAATGGTGGAGGCTACAAAGGGCGGCAAGGAGGGCGTGGAAATTCTGCCCGCAGCCGTCAACTGATTTTTGCGGCGCGGCTTTCCGCGGCTTATATAACAGGCATTCTGTCGGTACGGGGAATGTTTGCTTGGTAAAAGCGGTTTTCCGTCATAAAATTAAAAAATTACCGCCGTCAGCGGCGGAAAAAGGATAAAAAATGGTCTATTTTGTGGCAACGCCCATCGGCAATTTAAAGGATATTTCTCTGCGCGCGCTGGAAACTCTGCGGAGTGCGGACGTCATTTACTGCGAGGATACGCGCCATTCGCTCAGACTGCTGAACGCTTACGAAATAAAAAAGCCGCTCGTGGCCTGCCATAAGTTCAACGAACGCTCCGCCGCGGAAAAAATCATTTCGGACGCTCGCGAGGGCAAAAATGTAGCCATAATTTCAGATGCGGGCATGCCCGTAATCTCCGACCCGGGCGCGCAGGTGTGCGAGGAGCTCAAAAAGGCGGAGGTGGAATACACCGTCGTCCCCGGCGCAAATGCCGCGCTCTCGGCGCTCATACTCTCGGCAATGCCCTCCGCGCGGTTTGCCTTTATCGGCTTTCTGCCCGACAAATCGGGCGAACGCAAGCGCCTTTTGGAAAAGTATGCGGACTGCGACCTCACCCTCATTTTTCACGCCGCCCCGCAGGATGTGGACAGGTATGTTGCCGACATGTTCGAGGTGTTCGGCGACCGTCCCGCGTGCGCCGTCCGCGAGATAACCAAACTGCACGAAGAGAGCATCTCTTTCACTCTCGCAGACGGGCTTGAAGGCGAAAAGAGGGGGGAATATGTGCTGATTATCGGGGGTGCGCCCGAAAAGCAGAGCAACCTTTGCAGCCTTTCGGAAGAGGAGCATATCCGCCACTATATGCAGCAGGGGCTGGACAAAAAGGAGGCCGTAAAGCGCGCGGCCAAGGACAGGGGGCTGACAAGGAGCGAAATGTACAAATTCGGAATAAATCTGTGAAAAATTCAGCTTGTTTTAACACAGTTTTTATCCGACTGAATTAAAATAAAAACCTACCGTAAAATACAATAAATGCGGCATATGTGCCGCTCAATCAAGGTAAGGCGGTAAAAATTATGAAAAACAACGAAGAAAAAAAGATGACGATATACGAGTACGAAGAACGCTACGTAAGGCGGCGCAACGTAAAAGGAGCGCGCCTTATAATCGGCATAATTGCGGGCGTGATAGGCGTATTTCTGGCGTGGTGCCTGCTCTCCATAACGCTGCAGGTGTGGAATATCAACCAGTACGCTGGCTACGCAGCCGCGGCGGTTTCCGTCGTGCTCTTCGTGCTTTTATTCATAGTTCCGCTGGTAAAAATACTGCGGATGAACTATTTTCAGACCAACGTAAACGCAAAGCACGCGTCCGCCGCAAAGCGGCACAACAGACGCGTCCGCCGCGAAATTGCCGCGCATATGGTCGATTTCGGCATGCGCGTGGAGAATGCGGGCTGGTATGACGACGCCATTTTGGGCGAGCTGGAAACATACCTTCAGCGCGGCGACGACGAGGGCATAAAGCGCGCGCTCACCGCTCTGTATGCGGGCAAGGTCAAAAAGACGGCCAAGGAGTACATATTCCGCTGTTCGCTGCGCTCGGCGGCCTATTCGGCCATATCCCAGAGCTCACGCACGGACGCTGCGCTCGTTACGGTCGTCAACCTGCAACTTATAAAGGACATTGTGTTTTTATACGGCTTCCGCCCGTCTGATACGCAGCTTGTCAAAATTTTCGCCGCAGTCGTGCGCAATTCTCTAATATCCTACGGCCTCGGCTCGGTAAAGCTGGGCAACAGCATCGTAAAGACCATGGGCGACGCCGCCAAGGGCATTCCCATTCTCGGCTCGGCAATCTCCGCGCTCGTGGACAGCTCCGTGCAGGGACTCACCAACGGCACTCTCACCGCCGTAATAGGTTTCCAGACCATCCGCTACCTCAACAAGGAGTACAAGCTCCAGAACATTCTGGACGGAGTGGAGGTAACCGAAACGGAGGAGGAGCTGCAGGAGGCCTGCAAGGACATTGAAAGCGAACTCAGGAAAAAGCCGCGCGCCCGCACGGCATAGCGCGGCCTTCAGCTCCGTCAAAGGCTCTGCCTGCTTATCGGCAGAAGGCTTTCGGCGGGGAAAAGTTTTTAAATTGCGGCAATATATGGCTTAAGCAAAATATTGTGTAAGCAAAAAAATGCGGCGGCGCAGAAGTTTTCTGCGCCGCCGCACATATTTTTTACATTATTTTATCCACTCAAAATTTTCCTTGCCCGCAAACAGTTCAAACTGGTATCTGGCAATGCCCAGGTCAATTTTTGCATAGAACCCGCGGCCAGCCTCTGCCTTCACCTTGTTTCCGTCCGAAAGGGTGAACTTAAATTTCTGCTGGTTGAGCGCCGTGGGTGCAAGCAGCGCGCCCTCTATGCCCTGAAGATACCACGAAGGCGCGTTCAGCGGAGCTTCGCTCACTTCGGAGCGGGGGCGGTTTACGTGCGCCGTGCCCTGCGTCTTTCCGTAGCCCACGGCAATGACTAGGGCAAGGCGTTCGCCCTCTTCAACGTCGTAAGCGCCCGTAATTTTTTTGTATGTAAGCGCAACCCAGCAGGTGTTAAGTCCCAGCGTCTGCGCGTACAGCACCAGCTCTTCGCCGTAGTAGCCGCACTTTTCCTGCAAATCCTTGTCCGTTCTGCCCACCATTGCAAAGTAGTTTTTCACGCCCGAAAATTTGCCGTAGTGCGCCATGAACGAGTCAAATGCCTTCGGCTCGTCCGTGACAAGCTGAATGTGCAGTCCGCTGCGCTCGTTCAGCTCCTTAATCTTCTTCTCCAGCGCGCTCTTCACGCCTGACGGCAGCGGCTTATCCTCGTAAGCCCTTACGGAGTGGCGCTCGTGCGCCGCCTGTATCATATCCATAATTCCCCCCTTAATATGCCCCGATTAACGCAATTTTGTCGGGTAATTTTTCCGCCGTTTCAATGCGGCGGTTGCCCGCCTTTAAGTCTTTTCGGGGAATATAAAAAATTTATTCTGCGCGGAAAAAAGTCCGCGTTCAGTATCTGACTTTTGTAATTACGCCGCCGCCCAGGCAGGCCTCTTCGTTGTACAAAACGGCGTATTGCCCTTCGGTTACGGCGCGCTGTCTTTCGGCAAATTCAATGTGCATCGTGTCGCCTTCAAACTTTACGCGCACGCGCTGTTCGGGCTGGCGGTAACGGAACTTTGCCGTACATTCAAATTCGCCCGCGGGCGGCTCGAAGCCGATAAAGTTGCACTCCGTCGCCGTGCACGCCGCCGAATACAGAGGACTTTCGTCCCCGTGCGAAACGTACAAAACGTTGCTTTCCATATCCTTTTTAACTACAAACCAACGCCCCTCTTCGCCGTGCACGCCGCCTATTCCCAGCCCCTTGCGCTGGCCCAGGGTGTAGTACATAAGCCCCTCGTGCGTGCCGACCTTTTCGCCGCCGAGCGTGCGTATCTCACCCGGCTGTGCGGGCAGGTATGTCTTTAAAAAGTTTCTGAAATTGCGCTCGCCGATAAAGCATATGCCCGTGCTGTCCTTCTTTTTTGCGTTGGCAAGGCCGTACTCCTCGGCAATGGCGCGCACCTCGGGCTTGGTAAGGTTCTGCAACGGAAATTCAACGCCGTCAAGCTGGCGTTCGCGTACCTGGTTCAAAAAATATGTCTGGTCCTTGCCGCCGTCCTTTGCCTTGAGCAGAAAATTTCTGCCGCCCTCGTGGCGTATGCCGCAGTAGTGCCCCGTGGCTATCACGTCGGCGCCCATGCTCTCGGCATATTTGCGGAACGGGCCGAACTTTATTTCGCGGTTGCAAAGCACGTCGGGATTGGGCGTGCGCCCCGCCTTATATTCCTTTAAAAAATAGGCAAAAACTCTGTCGTAGTATTCCTTTGCAAAGTTCACGCTGTAATAGGGTATGTCCAGCACGGCGCATACGCGCTGTACGTCCGCAAAGTCCTCTTCGGCCGTGCAGGCCCCGTTTTCGCCGTCCTCTTCCCAGTTGAGCATAAACAGCCCCGTCACTTCGTAGCCCTGCTGTTTCAAAAGCAGAGCGGCCACCGAACTGTCCACGCCGCCGCTCAGTCCCACAACGGCCTTTTTCTTACTCATCTATAAATTCTCCGCAAATTCAGCCGCGCCCGCGGCGTTATGGCAAAAAAACGCGCTCTGCCGCATAAGCTTTCGACATTGCTTTTTAAAATTATAACACAAATAAAAACTGATTGCAAAATATAAATCGGGTGTGATATAATGTTTTAACCTGACGGGAATAAATTATTGGCGGAGGTGGCTTATGCAGATGCCCGCTGACGATGCGATTCTGCTTTCAATGGTAAATATGAAACTGCGCGACGGCAATATTACGCTCTCCGACCTCTGCGCCGAGCAGGACTGGGACGAGGACGCGCTCCGTGCAAGGCTTGCGGGTCAGGGCTACGCCTATGACGAGGACGCCTGCGCCTTCGTTTACAGAGGCTGATTTTTATTTTTGCACCCGTTGCAATAATCGGTTTTTGCGTATGGTTTTTGCGGCTTTTGATTATGTATATTTAAGCGGCAAATACTGCGCAAAATTTATGCGAATTTATTTTGCGGATAATTTATCTGATGCGGAATAAATTTTTGTGCGCGGCATATAAATTGTTGCGTGCGGAATAATTTTTTAAAATGTGCCCGTGGTGGAATTGGATACCATAAAGGCCTCCGACGCCTTCGGTTCGGGTTCGAGCCCCGACGGACACACCATTTACGGGGTGGAGAAGTTTTCTCCGCCCCTTTTTTAGATGTCCGTCGGGGCGTACGAAATAACGTGACGCGATTAACGCTGTGCGTAATAATCGCTATTCCGTCGCGCGTATGCGCTCCTTGCGCGCCCCTTTGGACACACCATTTGCAAAGACGGAGAAAAAATCTCCGTCTTTTTGTTTCGGTGTCCGTCGGGGCGTACGAAATGACGTGACGCGATTAACGCTTTGCGTAGTAATCGCTAATCCGTCGCGCATATGCGCTCCTTGCGCGCCCCTTTGGACACACCAGTTATCAAGGCGGAGAAGTTTTTCTCCGCCACTTTTATATTCCATTTTATAATATTTTTTAAATAATTTTTGCTGAAAAATAGAAATAAAAAATAATTGATTTAAATTAAAAATTATATGCGGTAAAATTTTTATTATATAAATATTATTGAATAAAAATTTAATTTTTTGCCGGCATACGGGGAATAAATACAGTAAAAAAAATAAATGTGGAAAAATATCACGGCGTAAAGGGCAGATATATGCTGTTGTATATGTATACGTGAGTTATAGTCGCGTGACAATGCCTTTTGTGCGTGGTATAATTTTATGTGAAAAAAGGGGTGCGGAAAAAATAAAATAATTTAATGAATTTCCGTGCAGTTTATTTTTATGGAACTTTCTGAAAAGCTTACAAAACTGAGAAAGGAAAAGGGACTCACGCAGGAGGAACTGGCGCAGATGGTGTACGTTACGCGAACCGCCGTGTCTAAGTGGGAAAACGGGGTTTCACTTAGATAAAGATACCACACCATTCCCACGCTGACTTTTGCTCAACCGATACAGCCGGAGGGCTGGATAACAAGAAAAGGCGGTATGCGCCCCGTGGAGGGGTAGCGTACCGCCTTTTCTTGTGGGGGTTTCCAAAGGGGGCAACGCCCCCAT
>DVMA01000020.1 GCA_018715195.1 Candidatus Coproplasma excrementavium
GTATTTGAGTCCGCTCTCGGCCTTGTCGGTAAGGCTTTCAACAAGGTTGCAAAGCGCCTTTACGGCGTCGTCGTCCGCCCGCCTTACATAGAGTCGGAAGTCGGTTGCCACCTGGTCGTTTCTCGAGCGGGCGGTGTGCAGTTTTTTGCCGCGGTCGCCAATTCTTGCAACCAGTTCGTTCTCCACGAAGGAGTGGATGTCCTCGGCGTCCTTGATTTCAATTGCGCCCGACTCAATGTCGGCATAAATGGCTTCAAGCCCGCCGCATATCTCGTCGCATTCGGCTGCGGAAATAATGCCGCACTTGCCAAGCATTCTGGCGTGCGCCACGGATGCGGTTATGTCCTCCCTCCACAGTTTTTTGTCGAAGGGGAGGGAATCGTTGAAGTCGTCCGCGTCTTTAGCGGTGGGTTGTTCAAATCTTCCTTGCCACAGTTTCATTCAATATAACCTCTAATTAAATTGACTTATTTGACGAATTAAACTAAAATGTATTAGTAATTAAAATTATACTCACAAATGCGCCATAAATCAAGCGTATTTTTTACGGAACTTATTTTATGATAATTCTCGGCATAGACCCCGGCCTTGCAACCATGGGTTACGGCGTCATAGAAAAGCGGGCGGACGGCAACTGTGCGGCGATAGACTACGGCGTAGTGCTCACTCCCAAGGATGAAAGCCTGCCCGTGCGTCTTGCAATGCTGGAAGAGGGCGTAAACAAAATTCTGGAAAAATTCAAGCCTGCCGAAATTTCGGTGGAGGAGCTGTTTTTCGCAAAGAACATAACAACGGGCATACCCGTCGCTCACGCCCGCGGGGTAATACTTTTAACGTGCGTGAAGTACTGCGGCAAGCTGTACGAATACACGCCCATGCAGATAAAGCAGGCGCTCACGGGTTACGGCCGCGCGGACAAGGTGCAGATGATGCACGTGGTGACGTCCATACTCAGGCTATCCAAAATACCCCGTCCCGACGACGCCGCCGATGCGCTCGCCGTGGCGCTGTGCCACGCGCATACTTCAAGGTTTGGCAAGCTGTTCGGCATAAGGTAAGCCCTCGTTGCCGCATATGTGCGCACAAATCGGAATGTATGCCATATCTTTCGCGCGCCGCTTTGCATTGCATGCGTGCCGCAAGGTTTGTTTTGCGGCGGGCTTTGCGCTCGGCCTTATTCGGCCGCAGAGCATTCAAGCCGCGTGCACAGGCAAATGTAACTTTTACAGTTTTTTCAGGTAATTATGATAGGATATTTGAAAGGAAAAATTTTATCCCTCACGGCCGATACCGCTCTCATAGAGACGGGCGGAGTGGGCTATGAGGTGCTGTGTTCGGCCTCGGCTTTGAACGAGCTTTCGGGAAAGAGCGAGGGCGAGGTATACACCTATCTTCAGGTGCGCGAGGACGGAATAAGTCTGTATGGTTTTTCCTCGCCCGCCGAAAAGAATATGTTTTTAAAGCTGGTGTCTGTTTCGGGCGTTGGGCCCAAAATGGGCATAGCCGTGCTTTCGGGCATGGATATCAACACGCTGGCCGTGGCGATAGCCTCGTCGGACGTAAAGCGGCTGAGCGCGGTCAAGGGACTGGGCAAAAAGACTGCCGAGCGCATAATACTCGAACTGCGCGAAAAGGTATCGGCGACGGCGGAAGTGCCTGCGGCAAAGGGCGCGGCGCCCGTACTGCCAGTGCAGGACGGCGACGAGGACGCCGTTGTCGCGCTTATGTCCCTCGGTTTCACCCGTGCGGAGAGCGTTGGCGCAATACAGAAGGCGCGTGCGGAGGGAGCTTCCACCATAGAGGAAGTAATACGCGCCGCACTCAAAAATATGTAAATGCCCGAACGGCGGATTGCCGCTTTTTTCGGGAAATTAAGGTCAGATTATGTTTTTCGATGATGAAGATTACGGCGCCGAAGGCGAGGAAGAGAGGCTTGTAAAGAGCACGAAGGGCGAATACGATGTAGAGGAAAACGTCCTGCGCCCCAAGACCCTTGCCGACTACGTCGGCCAGAGCAAGGTCAAGGACAATCTCAACGTGTACATGGCCGCCGCCAAAAAGAGGGGGGAGGTGCTTGAGCACGTCCTTTTATACGGCGCGCCAGGCCTCGGCAAGACTACGCTTGCGCACATCATCGCAAATGAAATGGGCGGCACGCTCAAGCTCACTTCCGCCCCCGCGATAGAGCGCAGCGGCGACCTTGCGGCAATACTCACCAACTTAAACGACGGCGACGTGCTGTTCATAGACGAAATTCACCGTCTCAACCGCAGCGTGGAGGAGATACTTTACTCCGCCATGGAGGACTACTCGCTGGATATAATAGTGGGCAAGGGACCCAACGCGCGCAACATACGTTTTTCCTTAAAGAAGTTTACGCTTATAGGCGCGACCACCAAGGCGGGCATGATAGCAAACCCGCTTCGCGACAGGTTCGGCATAATCTGCCGACTGGAGATGTACACCCCGTCCGAGCTGAAGGAGATAGTGCAAAGGAGCGCGGCAAAGCTGGGAATTACCATAGACGACGTTGCGGCGGCGGAAATTTCCAAGCGTTCGCGCGGCACTCCCCGAATAGCCAACCGCCTTTTGAAGCGCGTGCGCGACTTTTCCGATATGCGCGGCGAAGGCAGGGTGACGTTGGAGGATGCGAATTACGCCCTCGGCAGAATGGAGATAGACGAGCTGGGACTTGACGAAACCGACCGAGCGATACTGCGGGCGATGGCGGAAAAGTTTGACGGCAGACCCGTGGGACTTGAAACGCTTGCGGCCACGGTAAACGAGGACGCCAACACGATAGAGGACGTGTACGAACCGTATCTTCTGCAGCTCGGTTTCATAGCGCGCACACCCCGCGGCCGAATGATACTCCGCGGCGGTTACGAACATTTAGGATATAAAGTTACGGAAAGGCAGGCGGCGCAGCTTTCGCTTTTCAACAAAGAAGAAAATGACTGATAATTCAAACGAGAAAATTCTCAATGTAGAGGCGCACGGCGCGCCGACAGATTTAAAAAAGAGCGACTTTTATTACGACCTTCCCGAAGAGCTGATAGCGCAGACTCCCGCAGAGCCGCGCGACTCTTCCCGTCTGCTCGTGTACGACCGCGCGACCGACAGCGTGGAGCATAAAATTTTCCGCGACATAAAGCAGTATCTGCGCGCGGGCGACGTGCTTGTAATAAACAACACCAAGGTGCTGCCCGCAAGGCTGTTCGCCCACACCGAGCACGGCGGAAAGGTTGAGGTGCTGCTTCTGCGGCGTATTTCCGCGCTCAGGTGGGAAGTGCTTGTAAAACCAGGCAAAAAGTGCCGTCCGGGCACAAAGCTCACCGTGGACGATAAGCTTTCGCTCACGGTCGCGTCCGTCACGGACAGCGGCGAAAGGGTGGTGGACTTCGAGTGCGACGGTGTGTTCGAAGAGGCGCTTGCAAGGGTAGGTACAATGCCGTTGCCGCCCTACATTCACGAAAAGCTCAAGGACCAGAACCGCTACCAGACGGTGTATGCCAGAACGGACGGTTCGGCGGCGGCGCCCACGGCGGGACTGCACTTTACCCCGCAGCTGCTCGAAGAGATAAAGGGCATGGGCGTGGAGATAGCGCAGATACTTCTTCACGTGGGACTTGGCACGTTCCGCCCCGTCAAGGAAGAGGCCATAACCGACCACAAGATGCACAGCGAGTACTATGAAGTGGGCGCGGAGGCGGCGGAGATAATCAGCCGCGCCAAGCGCGAAGGCCGCCGCGTGATAGCGGTGGGCACAACTTCCGTGCGCACCTTAGAGAGCGCCGCGCAGGAGGACGGAACCATACAGCCCTGTCACGGCGACACCTCGATATTCATATATCCGCCCTACAGGTTCAAGTGCGTGGACTGTCTGATAACCAATTTCCACCTGCCCGAAAGCACGCTCATAATGCTGGTTGCGGCAATGGTGGGGCGCGAAAAAATACTCAGCCTTTACAATCTTGCCGTAAAGGAAAAGTACCGCTTTTTCTCCTTCGGCGACGCAATGTTCATAAAATAAAAAATATCCCTCGCGGTGCAATGATTTTGCCATATGCGGCGGTCTTTAACGGACTGCCATTATAAAAGTTTTTGTCGCGGCGGCAAAGTAAATTTCAAATCAAGGATTTTTATGTCACAGAATTTTTCATTCGAAGTTCAGCATATCGAAAAACATACCGGCGCGCGCGCCGGCGTTTTTCATACTCCGCACGGCGACGTGCTCACCCCCGTGTATATGCCCGTAGGCACCCAGGCCACGGTTAAGGGCGTGCTTCCGCGCGACCTCAAGGAGGCGGGCAGCTCCATAGTTTTATCCAATACCTACCACCTGTATATGCGCCCGGGCGACGAAATCGTGGCGCAGGCGGGCGGACTGCACAAGTTCATGAACTGGGACGGCCCCATTCTCACGGACAGCGGCGGCTTTCAGGTATTTTCGCTCACCAAATTAAATAAAATAAAGGACGAGGGCGTATATTTCAATTCCCATCTCGATGGTTCGCGCCATCTCTTCACGCCCGAAAAGTCGATAGCCATACAGGAAAACCTCGGCGCGGACATAATAATGCAGTTCGACCAGTGCAGCGAATACGGCTACACCCATTCGCAGGCGGAGGACGCAATGGAGCTCACCTCCCGCTGGCTGGAACGCTGCGTGAAGGCCAAGACGCGTCCCGACCAGATGCTCTTTCCCATAATTCAGGGCAATATGTACAAGGACCTGAGGGAGGAGAGTCTGAAGAGGGCGGCGGAATACGCGGTGTGCGGCATTGGCATAGGCGGCCTTTCGGTAGGCGAACCCAAGCCTATGATGTACGACATACTCGACTTCCTCCAGCCGCGCATGCCCGAAAACATGCCCCGCTATCTGATGGGCGTGGGCAGTCCCGACTGCCTTATCGAGGGCGTAAAGCGCGGCGTGGACATGTTCGACTGCGTGCTTGCCACCAGAATAGCGCGCAACGGCACGGCGTTCACTTCAAAGGGCAAGGTGGTGGTGCGCAACGGCGCCTACAAGCAGGACTTCACTCCGCTGGACGAAAAGTGTGACTGCTATTGCTGCAAAAACTACACCAAGGCATACCTTCGCCACCTTATGAACGTCAATGAGATGCTGGGTGCAATGCTTTTAAGCCTGCACAACATAACCTTCCTTCACAGACTGATGCGCGGTCTGCGCGAGGCGATATTTGCCGACAGTCTTGAAGATTTTGCCCGCGAATTTTATGCGGAATATGGCGAAAACTGAAGAATTTCCGCAAAAAATTCTGAAAACGCGGTGAAAGTTTTGTCGCCGATAAATTTAATGCGGCAAATTGCTTGCAAAAGACAGCGAAAAATTGTATATTAAAAAGGTAAGCAAAACCTGTTAAAGGAGAAAAAATATGTTAAGTGCATTATTGGCCGATACTGCCGATACCACAACTGCCGGCAACGGTTGGGTAACGTGGGTAATTCTGGCGGTATTCATTGCCATAATAGTTGTATTCTTTGTAATTTCTTCCAGAAGGAACAAGAAGAGACAGCAGGAAGCAGACCAGCTCATGAACGCCGTAAAGCCCGGCAACAAGGTCAAGACGATAGGCGGCGTATGCGGCATAGTCGTAGAAGTTGACAACGAAGAGAACACTTTCGTGCTTGAAACGGGTTCGGAAAAGTCCGGCAAGTGCTACATGAAGTTTGATAAGCAGGCCATCTACCAGACCGACGCCGTAGTAGACAAGGCAGAGGAAAAGAAGGAAGAGCCCAAGGCTGAAGAACCCTTCGAAGAGCACGCCGCAGAAGAGGCAAAGACGGAAGAAAAGGCTGAACCTGCAGATGAAGAAAAGCCCGCAGACGAGGCCGATAAAAAGTAATTGTATCATAAAAAGGCATGTCTCCGCATAGTTTTAAACTGTGCGGAGGTTTTTTTATGCGTGAAAATGTGTTTCAGGTGGTAAAGTCGGTGCTGGCGGCGGTAATATTTTCGCTGGCGTGCGTTCTGGTGTTCTCACTGATAATACAGCTGTTCAGCCTTTCGGCGTCGGTGATAAAGCCTGTAAATCAGGTGCTCAAAACGGTGTGCATAGCCGCGGGCGGACTGCTGTTCATCCGCGGGGAAAAGGGCATTGTCAAGGGTGCGATTTACGGCGCTGCGGCAACGCTTGCCACATACGTGATTTATTCGGCGATAGCGGGCTCTTTTGCGGTGACGTGGCTGTTCGCGCTGGAAATTGTGCTCGGAATAGTGGCGGGCGTCATAAGCGGAATAATAGGCGTAAATTTAAAGTCGTAAAGGGCAGTAATGTCCGCGGCGGGAAACCGCCGCGGACATTTTATCTTGTTGCGGCCTCACGCGCGCACGGAGCGCGCACAATATTGCCCCGCGAGGGCGTTAATTTTATAAAATCGCTTGATTTTTCTTTTGCCTTAAATTATAATAATAAAAAAAGATATGCAAGGAGAGTGACCGAAATGATAAAAACTATAGCTAAACCCTCTGAAAGAAAGGTAACCGGCTGCGGCGAATGCAGAAGCACCTGCCAGTCCGCATGCAAGACCAGCTGCACGGTAGGCAACCAGAGCTGCGAAAGAATTACCAGGGAAGAAAGGCCCGACAAAGAGAGCAAGTAATTTCCAACTATAAAGAAAAGAGCAAGGGAGCGGAAATTTTCTCTGCTCCCTCTTTTCTGTAAACGGCGCGCGACCGCAAAGGCGGTGCGGCGCGCATTTTTGTGTTTATATGATTCACGTTTTCAACTATAAAGATAATTTCTATATTTACGATACGGGCAGCGCCAGCCTTCACGAATGCGACAAGAGCACCGCGGAGTACTTAAAGGCCAGGGAAACGGGGTTTAAGCCCGCCCTTTCCGAAGAGGAGATAAAGGCCATCAACGCGGACGTGGATACGCTTGTTGGACAGGGACTTCTGTATGCTCCCGAACCCGAGACCTATCCCATAAAGTCCAACGAAGTCAAGGCGCTGTGCATACATATCTGCCACGACTGCAACCTTCGCTGCCGCTACTGTTTCGCGGACGAGGGCGCATACCATTCCGAGCGCGAGTTCATGAGCGAAAAGACGGCAAAGCAGGCCATAGATTTCCTCATCAGAAACAGCGGCAACAGAAAGGTGCTTGAAGCCGACTTCTTCGGCGGCGAGCCTCTCATGTGCCTCGATACCATCAAGAACGTAGTTGCTTACGCGCGCGAGCAGGGTGAAAAGTACGGCAAAAAGTTCCTTTTCACCACAACGACCAACGGCGTACTTCTCGGCGACGACGCCACCGACTTTTTCAACCGCGAAATGGAGAACGTCGTTCTCTCGCTCGACGGCAGAAAGGAAGTGCACGACGCCATAAGAAAGACGGTAAACGGCAAGGGCAGTTTCGATGTATGCTTCAAAAACATCAAAAACTTTGTAGCCACCCGCGGCAACAAGAGCTACTATGTGCGCGGCACGTTCACGGCCAAGAACCTCGACTTTTCCAACGACGTAATGTTCCTTGCTGACAGCGGGTTCGATTCCATCTCGATGGAGCCCGTGGTAACCGACATCCCCGACCTTCAGATAAGGGAGGAGCACCTTCCCAGAATATGCGAGGAGTACGAAATACTCTGCGAAAAGTATCTTGACGCATACAAAAAGGGCAAGGGATTCAATTTCTTCCACTTCAACATAGACTTAGAGGGCGGCCCCTGCCTTTCCAAGCGCGTATCCGCCTGCGGCGCGGGCAACGAATACTTTTCGGTAGTGCCCAACGGCGACATATATCCCTGCCACCAGTTTGCGGGCAACAAAAAGTTCTACATGGGCAACGTGTACGAGGGCGTGCTCAACGGCGACATCCGTTCGCAGTTTGCGTCGTCCTGCCTTTTCACGCGCAAAAGCTGCGAAAACTGCTTTGCAAAATTCATATGCAGCGGCGGTTGCAGCGCCAACAACTACAACTTTACGGGCAACATAGAGCAGCCCTACAAAATCACCTGCGTCATGATGAAAAAGCGCATAGAGTGCGCAATGCACATACTCGCGGAAAAGAAAAAATTGGCCGCCAAAGATTGAAATTGTCCGTAATTTACGTAAAAAGTGAAAAGTGGATAAAAATAGTTTAATTTTTGTCGCAATAAACGGGTAATTGATTGACGGCGCGGACAAAATTTAATATAATGTAGAAGTTAATTTAACAAAGAAGTCAAATTTTCGTTTAACCCGCGCCGCGGAGAGCCGCGGCCGTTTGAACGATAAGGAGAATTGCAGATGGGCAAAATAAAATCTGCCGTAATAACCGCAATAGTGACGCTTGCAACGCTTGCGCTTTTTCTGTTCGGCGTTGTATCGTGCGCGCTTCCCGGCGGTGTAAACAGGTATAATTCAATACTTGCCAACATTCATCTCGGCAGCGAGCTTTCTGGCGACGCGTATGCCGTGCTCCTTCCCGACGGCGTAATCACCGCAGAGGAGTACGATTTCACCGTTGCCGAAGACAGCGAAGGTACTGCGGGCGACAAGGCCGAAGAGTACAAGGAGACCTACGTGGCTGCTCCCGGCGGCTCTTTCTACGTTGAGCAGGCGCTTCTGGACAACCTCACGACGGACGGCAATGCAGATACCGCGGCTGAACGTCAGGCAGCTTTTTCCGCGCTTGCGGCAAAGGTTTATTCCGATTCCGACATACTTGCGGAAAGATTCGGTGACAGAAACCTCACCTCTTATTCGGTGGGCGTTCTCGGCAGCTATGCAATCCGCGTAGCCGTACCCACCAACTTCACGTATGCGGCATATTCGGGCGACAACACCAACGCGCGCCAGCAGGATTTCAACACGGCAAGCACCGCAATAAGCTATCTTACGCTGGGCGGCGAACTTACGCTCAGGAACAATGATTACGGCGTAAGGGACAGGGTATCCGCGGCTGAAACGGCATCCGGTGCCACAACGGTAACGCGCAACATACTCGGCGCCGCATACAAGGTAGAAGACATAATAAAGAGCGCGTCATACTACGCAATGGGCGGCAGCTATGCCGTAAAGATTACGCTCACGGAAAACGGCAGGGAGCAGATTTCCCGTCTCTCCGCGATAATTGCCGATACCGAGCAGAGCAGCGACCAGACCATAAGATTCTACGTAGGCGAGCAGAGCATCATAAACCTCACCTGCGACAGTCAGATAACCGGTTCAAGCTTTTACATTCAGGTAAGCGACGAGGCTACCGCGCGCAACTATGCGTCCCTTCTGGACTCGGTTGCAACGGGCAACGCGCTTGAATATGTATACAGCTATGACGAAGTAATTTACGCCTCCGCGGCAGGCGGCGAAAACACTGCAATGTTCGTTGCGATAGCGGCGGTGGTAGTGCTTGCGGCGCTCATCGTATTCTCTGCAATACGCTACCGCGCACTCGGCCTCACGTTCTCGCTGATTGCCGTGCTGTTCTCCGGCGTAATGATAGCAGTCACCTACCTTATGGGCTTCACGCTCACGGTTGCCGGCGTGTTCACCGCAATAATGTGCCTCATGCTCTTTGCAGGCAGCAACTTCTTCTCCTTCGAGCAGATAAGAAAGGAGAGCGATGCGGGCAGAACCATTCAGGCGGCTGTAAAGCAGGGTTATAAAAAGACCCTTTCGGGAATACTCGATCTTCACATCGTGCTTCTCGTAATCTCCGTAATACTCGCGCTGGTATGCACGGGCACGGCGGCAGGATGCGGACTTATGCTCCTCATCGGAACGCTTGCTTCCTACGTGCTGCACTGGTTCACCAGGTTCATGTGGTATGTAACCATGGGTCCCGCGCGCGATAAATATAAATTCTGCGGATTCAGCAGGGAGGCGTTCGACGAAGATGAATAAGATAAAGTTTTCCTCCAAAATGCACCTCTTCATAATAATATCGTCAATAATAATTGCGATAGGCCTTGCAATGGGACTTGCGTTCCATTTCACAGCTGATACATTCTTCAACTGGGGCGGCGACTATGCCTCCTACCGCACGGTGGAGGTAAGGTACTCCGTTCACGAAATCAGCACGGAGGACGTAATGTCCGCCAGCGAGCAGGCCTTTGAAGATAACGGCGTGGACTACATCACCTACGTAACTTCGGGTATGTCCACCGAAAGCCGCATAGAGTTCAGGTTCACTGCCTCCCAGGACCCCGACGCCCTCTCCAAGGCAGCCGAGGCCATCAACCAGAAGGTAGGCCTTGCAAGCGACAACACCGGCTATGCAATGGCATATGTGGACCTCAACGCGCACTTCAATTCCGACAGAGACATCATGTACGCAGGCATAGCCGTAGCGTCGATAGTGGTGTTCCAGTTCATATACTTTGTAATAAGGTATAAGCTGACAATGGCGGCCGCTGCGTTCATAGGCAACGTTCATAACCTTGCGCTCTTCTATGCGCTGCTTGCCATCACCCGCGTGCAGGTTTCCTCCGCGGTGGTTGCGCTCTCCGCGTTCGTCGTAGTGCTCACAATGATAGGCTGCGCTTTCCTCTTCGAAAAGCTGCGCAAGAGCTTCCGCACCGACGAATACAAGGCAATGTCTTCCTTCGACCAGCTTGACAATGCTGCAACGGCGGCTCTTCCCGCTGTAAGCTTTGTAAACGTGGCAATCTTTGCGGCCGTTGCAATCGTGCTTGCATTCACTGCGATAGCGGGCGGCACGGCGTTCGGACTTTTAATGCCCTGCGTATGCGCTCTGCTTGCGGTAGCCGCGTGCTGGTACGGCACAATGTTCTTTGTTCCCTCCGTATATTCCCGCCTCAAGATGCATGCCGATAAGTATGCAGCAAAGAAGGCTGTAAAGTACGTAGGCGCCAAAAAAGCGGCAAAAGTTGCCGAATAATTGAATAAGGTTTTCAAAAAGGCGGGGCTTTTGCCCCGCCTTTATTTGTTTTTCTCTGCAATTTGCGGTATAATATAAAAAACACACATTTCGGAAGGTAATTTTTTTGCCTTTCCGCGTCAATAATGCAATGAAGAGAATTCTGCCCGAATTTGAGTTTACGGATGAACAACTGAATAAAATTGCCGCGCTGGCCTCAAAGTGCGGACTTACAAAGACGGCGGCCTCCATACTGTACGGCAGGGGTGTGGACACGCCCGAAAAGGTGGAGGCGTTTGTATATCCTTCCCGCAAGCACTTCATATCGCCCTTTAAAATGAGAGGAATGAAGGAAGCGTGCGAGCTTATCCGCCGCGCTAAGGAAGAGGAGTGGGACGTGCTCGTCTACGGCGACTACGATGCCGACGGCGTGTGCGCGTCAACGATAATGGGCGGCGCGCTGAAAGATATCGGCGTAAACGCGCGCGTGTTCGTGCCAGAAAGGCGCAACGGTTACGGCGTCACCGTGGCCGCGCTCGAAGAAATTTTTGAAGACTACTTTCCCCAGCTTGTCATAACTGTGGACTGCGGCATATCCAACGCCGCGGAAGTGGAATATTTAAAGGAGAGCGGGTGCGAAGTGATAGTCACCGACCACCACGAACTTCCCGAAAACATACCGGACTGCATCTGCATCAACCCCAAGTTCAGCGATGGTTACCCCTACGATAACCTCTGCGGCGCGGGCGTTGCGTTCAAGGTAGCGTGCGCGCTGGAGGGAGAGGCGGCATATAAATACCTCGACTTTGCCGCGCTTGCCACGGTGGCGGACAGCGTTCCTCTGCTCGGCGAAAACCGCGACATAGTTGCGGAGGGACTGCGGCTGATAAACACCAACCCGCGCAGATGTTTTTCGGGCTTTCTTACAAAATCTCAGGAAGCCGCAGACGCGCACACCCTCGCCTTTACCATAGCGCCCAAGATAAATGCCGCGGGCAGAATGGGTGATGCGGCGTCCGCGCTCGCGCTCTTTTCCGAGACGGATGAAAAGGCCGTGTTCGACCTCTCCGCCCGCCTGACCTCCTACAACCAGGAGCGTCAGCAGCGCTGCGACGAGCTGTACGCCCAGGCCAAGGCCAAACTTTCGGGCCGCGGGGCCTACGGCAGAATAATAATGCTGTGGGATGAAAGCTGGAATTCGGGCTTTGTGGGCATAGTTGCCGCAAGGCTTGCGGAGGAGTACGGCAGACCCGTCATTTTGTTTGTCAACAACAACGGAATGCTCAAGGGTTCGGCGCGCAGCATAGAGGGGGTCAACATATTCGAAGCGCTCAAAGCCTGCTCCGATTTCATAAACGAATTCGGCGGACATTCTCAGGCGGCGGGCGTAAACGTAACTGAAGAAAATTTTGCTCTGCTTGAAGGCGCGCTTGAGGACTATATGGAGCGCACCTATACGGCGGAAGATTTCATACCCACGCTGTATGTCAGCGAGGTTGCCGAGGGC